>JAEYYL010000061.1 GCA_023430825.1 Verrucomicrobiota bacterium
GCTCAAATGGGACGAGGACGACGAAGAGTCGGAGGACGACGACGACGAGGAGAAAGACGACGAGGACGACGAAGACGACGAGGACGACGAAAGTTCGGACGACGAGGACGAAAAGCCTCGCAAGAAATCCAAGGGGAAACGCTAACCCCTCGCTTTAGCTCGAAGGGCGGCCACCACGGCCGCCCTTTTTTCTTTCCGCGCATCCGCGCTTCGCCCCGCGGCAACGCAACATTGCCTTCTTTTCCGGCGTCACCCCATGCTCGCGCCATGGATTACCGTCGCGCGATGCCGCTCGCTCTCGCTGCCCTCGCCGCCTTTCTCGTGACTGGCTGCACGACCGATCGCACCGCCGGCGCGCGCAGCAACCCCGCGATTCCCCAAGGCACCTCCAACGCATCGCTGCGCCCTGGCGATAGTCTCACCATCGCCCTCCAGGGCGTTCCCGATCCTTCCATCAATGCGGTCCAGATCGACGATCAAGGGAGCATCAGCCTCCCCTTCATCGGTCCCCTCCCCGCCGCCGGCGCCAACACCGGCGAACTCGCGCAACGCATTCGCGACACCTACATCGCCAGAAAAATCTACAACACCGTCGACGTCTCCGTCAGCGTGACCGAACGCTTCATCTACGTCGGCGGCGAGGTCGTTCGGCCCGGCCGCATCGTCTGGACGCCCGATCTCACCGTGACGAAGGCCATTCAGTCCGCCGGCGGCTTCACGCTCTATGCCCGCGAGACGCGCGTCAGCCTCACGCGCGATCAAGCCACCTACGAACTCGACACGAAGCTCGCCCAAAAAAAACCCGCGCAAGACCCGCGCTTGGTCCCCGGCGACGCGATCCAGGTCCCGCGCTCGCCGTTCTAGGGCGATAGAGGTGTCGACGCGGAATCCGAAACTCGGAACCCGGAACCCTGAACCCGGAACCCGGAACCCGGAACCCGGAACTCGGAACCCAGTCAGCCGCGCCCCAGCTCCGCCGCCATCTCCTTCGCGAAATACGTGAGAATCATGTCCGCGCCGGCGCGCTTGATCGCGAGCAACGATTCGCGCCGCGTGCGCGCCAGATCGAGCCAGCCGAGCTGCGCCGCCGCGTGCAATTGCGCGTATTCGCCCGACACCTGATACGCTGCCACGGGCTTGTTCGTCGCATTGCGCACATCGCGGATGATGTCGAGATACGGCCCCGCCGGTTTCACCATCACGATGTCCGCACCTTCCTGCTCATCGAGCGCCAGCTCGGTGAACGCCGCCCGCCGGTTCGCCGGATCGAGCTGATACGTCGCCTTGCTCAACAAATGCGTGCCCGCCGCCTTCGCGCTGCCCACCGCATCGCGAAACGGCCCGTAATACGCCGACGCAAACTTCACCGAATACGCCATGATGCCCGTGCCCGTGTGCCCCGCCGCATCGAGCGCCTTCCGAATCGCGCCCACGCGCCCGTCCATCATGTCGCTCGGCGCCACGAGATCGACCCCCGCGCGCGCGTGCAACACCGCCATCCTCGTGAGAATCCCGACCGTGCGATCGTTTTCCACATCGTCGCGCGCCTCGTTCAGCACGCCGTCGTGTCCATGCGTCGTATAGGGATCGAGCGCGATGTCCGTCATCACCGCGATCTGCGGCACCGCTTTCTTCACCGCCCGCACCGCGCGCAAAATCAACGCGTCCTCGTGCAACGCCGCCGTGCCCTCGTCGTCCTTCAACCGCGCCTCGAGTTTGGGAAACAGCGCCACTGCCGACACGCCGAGTTTCGCGAGCGCGCGGCACTCCTTCACGAGATCCGCGACGTTGAATCGCTGCACGCCCGGCATCGACGCGATCGGCTCCGGCGCACCCTTGCCGTCCACGACGAAAAGCGGCGCGATGAAATCCGCCGGACGCAACACCGTCTCCTCGACGAGGGCGCGCAGGCTGGCGGTGCGCCGCAGCCGCCGCGGACGTTGCGTGAGATCGAGTTTGAATGAGTCGGCCATGATGGAGGCGCGCACCGTAGCACAACCGCCGAGCCCGCCGCCATCCGCATTTTCTTCGAACCGCGGCTTCGACCGCCGTGGCGTCACTCGTCCGCCAGCGCTCGCGCGCCACTTCCCCGACACGTGAGACACTCCTTGGTCACCTTGATCCGCCCGCCTTCGCACGTGCGGCAGGCCACGCGGCCCGAGGCGCAATTCGGGCAAGGCTCCTTGGTGACGCTGCCCTTGCCGCGGCCCGTGCCCTCGCACGCCGAACACGCGACGGCGCGGCCCTCCTGCACCACGCCCCCGCTGCCGCTGCAGGTCGTGCACGGCGGCACCCCCGCCTTCAGGCTGAAACCCCGCCCGTTGCACATGCTGCACAACACGCTGCCTTTCCCGCTGCAGATCCCGCAGGCGACACTCGTCTGAATTTTTCCCGCGCCCGCGCACGAGTTGCACGGATGTTGCGTCGTCAACTCCACGCGCCGCTGCACCACCGCCGCATCCGCGCTGCCGGACTTCGCGTAAAATTTCGCCGCCTGCGCAAACTGACCTTTCTGGTCGAAATATCGCGCGAGCATCGTGTGCAGCTGTCGCACGCTTTCCCCGCCGAGCCGCACGTCGACGAAGCCCGCCGGCGCCGCCACGAACTCCCGTTCGAACATCTGCTGCACTGCCGGCGCCGTGCGCTCCGCCGCCTGCTGCATCAGCTCGATCAACATCGCGACCGACCGTTCCCGCTCGCCCCCCTCATACGCCTTCACCGCCCAATCGCGCGCCGCCTCCAGGTTCACCGGCGTGCCGAGGCCGCGCAGATGGCACCGCGCCGCGTCGATCCACGCCGGCGGATACCCTTTCTCCGCCGCCCGCTCAAAACACGCGAACGCCTTCTCCGGCGCGCGCTCCGCCCGCCCGCTCTCATAAAAACGCCCCAGTAACGCGAGCGCCTCCGCCGGCGCATCCGGCCCCGTGGTGACTCTCTCCAACACCCCGGCTTCGCGTGCGGCGTCGCGCGGCACCGCGTCGGGCGCCATCGCATAAATCGCCAGCAACGGCGGCAACGCCGCCGTCTCACCCGCGAGCGCCCGCGCTTCGAGCCAGGGCAACGCCTCCGCATAGTTCCCTTTCCGGTAGTCGTCGTCCGACACCCACGCGCGCGCCTCGCTGTCGCCCGCCTGCGCCGCCTCGACCAGGAACGGCCGCGCCGCCGTCGTGTCATCCGGCGAGTTGCGCAGAAGCGCCCGCGCATACGCCGCGCGAAACGGCTGTCGTATCCGAACTTTGGATTTCAGGATCGCCTGCATCTGCGCCACCGCCGTCCCCCACTGCGACTCCCGCACCGCCTTCTGCGCCGCCCGCCACCGCGCCAGGGTCGCCGGATCGGGGCTCTCGAAATAGTCCGGCGCCGACACCAGCGTCGCCCAGTCCGCCAGCAGCGGATCGCCCGGCGGTGCGACCGCGCCCAGCAGCTCGAAAGCGAGCAGCGTCTGCGGCGTCACCGCCTCCGCCCCCGCCGCCGTCAACTCGCTGCGCAACGCCGCGATGTCCGCTTCGGCCGCTTCCGGTTCGAGTTCGCGAAACGCCCGGTAATACGCGGGATTCTGCCGGCTGAACTGGGCCAGCGGCCGCAAATAGTGCGCCTCCCGCAATCGCACGAACTCTGCCGACGCCGGAAACGTCAACGGCTTCAAGCCCGCCAGCCGGCCGCGCGCCGCCATGATGTCGCCCTGGGCCGTCGTCCGCCGAATCTCCTGCGCCGTGACCTGAAACGTCGCCTCGCCCGCACTTCCCTCCAGCGCCGTCACAAACGCCTCGAACCGCACCGCCCGTTCGCGCGCCCACGTTTTCAGCGGCTCGGTCGACGATTGCGCGCTCGCGTGGAGATTGCCGACCGTCCACCGCAGATGCGCCATCCGCGCGCGATAATCGCCCGCGTCCGCTTCGAGCTGTTGCAGCTCCTGACTGATCGCGCGCGCCTCGATCTGCCGGTCCGCATCGAGCCGACGCTTCATGAACGTCCCGGTCGTCACCACCGCGCCGAGGCCGATGACCCCGACCAACAACGGCAGCCGCGGGAAACCCCGCCGCACCGCGACGGGACGTGGGTCCGCGGCTCCGGCCGGCGCGGACGGAGAGGATTCGGCAGGTTGATCCATTGCGCTGTCTTCCCTTATCGGCGCAAATCGCCTTCTTCTTCAGCACCGAGCGCGGCCGCCCCGCGTCAGGCGCAAAAACTTGTTCCGCTCGGGCGGAATATCCGCCACGGTTCACCCTCCCTCTTTCATGGCCATCAAGCTCTTCGACTCGCTCGCGCGAGAGATCCGCGAACTCCACCCCTCGCATCCCGACGGCGTTTACCGCTTCTACAATTGCGGCCCGACCGTTTACGCGCCCGCGCACATCGGCAATTTTCGCACGTTCGTCGTCAACGATGTCCTCCGCCGGCTGCTCGAACTCGAGTTCGGCCCCGCGAAAGTGAAACACGTTCGCAATCTCACCGACGTCGACGACAAGACGATCAAACGCGCGCGCGACGAAGCCCGCCCGCTCGCCGCCGTCACGCAGCAATGGACCGAGAAGTTCCACGCCGACTGCGCCGCGCTCAACTGCCTCCCGCCTCACGTCGAGCCCACCGCCACCGGCCACATTCGCGAGCAGGTCGACATGATCGACTGCCTCATGCGCAAGGGAAACGCCTACCGCGCGCCCGACGGCTCCGTGTATTTCAAGGTGTCGTCGTTTGACGGATACGGCCGCCTCTCCCGCGTGAAGGAACGCGAACTCCAACTCGGCAGCGCGCTCGCCGGAAAATCGCAGGCCGTCGACGCTGATGAGAAAGAGGACGGCAGCGATTTCGCACTCTGGAAGGCCTACAAGCCCGACGACGGCGACAACGCCTGGGACAGCCCATGGGGCCGCGGCCGCCCCGGCTGGCACATCGAGTGCAGCGCGATGAGCAAGAAACACCTCGGCGAGACGATCGATCTCCACACCGGCGGCGTCGACCTGCTCTTCCCGCACCACGAAAACGAGATCGCCCAGAGCGAGTGCTGCAATGGCACGCAATTCTCCCGCCACTGGTATCACAGCGAACACCTGCTCGTGGACGGCAAGAAGATGAGCAAGTCGCTCGGCAACCTCTATACGCTCGACGACCTGCGCGCGAAAGGTTTCAGCCCGATGGCGCTCCGCTACGCGCTGTTGATGGGCCATCCGCGCAAGCAGCTCAATTTCACGCTCGATTCGCTCCACGCCGCCGAGAGCGCGCTCGCCACGCTGCGCGCACATCGCGCCTCACTCGCGCCGGCCTCCGCCGCCCACGATGCCTTCGCCCCCGTCCTCGCCGCGCTCCAGGACGACTTGAACACGCCCGCCGCCCTCGGCGCGTTGTTCACGATCATCAACCGCAAGGAAGGCGAACCGGATCTCGCGTCGTTCGACCGCGCGATGTTCGCGCTCGGGCTCGATCTCACCGCGTCCGCCGTCGCGCCGAAGGCCGAGATTCCCGCCGACGTCACCGCCCTCGCCGAAAAACGCTGGGCCGCGAAACAAGCGAAGGACTTCGCCACCGCCGACGCGTTGCGCAAGGAAATCGCCGCCGCCGGCTGGTCCATGCTCGACCGCAAGGATGGCTATTCGCTGGAGCCGGCGAAAAAATGACCTACGCGACTCGTCGCTTGGACTTGCCCTTCACCTTCGCGACCTGCGCCGGCGATATCAGCTCAAAGAGCGCGCCCTCTTTATCCGGCGGAAAATAAACGATATTCTTCATCTTCGGCGGAAAATGCACCCAGTCAGGATGTGGAATTCGGATCGTTTCGCCGCTCGTCAGTGTGAGCTCCACCGGATACACTTCGGGGTTCGAGAGAATGGCGCGGAGATCGTCTTCCATGGCTGCACCTTCTTATGTCACTGGTTTCAGTGCAAGCGAAAGGTCCGCGCCGCCGATCTACCAACCGCAGGTTTGAGGTGCCCGTATTGACACGCCGCGCATTTCCCGGCGCTCTGTCCCTTCGGCCCTGCAATCGTAGGCAGGACCACAACCCATACAGACCATGGCCATGACTCCGCTCGAAGAACTTCGCCACTCGGCTTCGCACGTGCTGGCGACCGCGCTCCTCCGCCTCTTCCCCGAGGCCAAACTCGACATCGGTCCGCCCACCGACACCGGCTTCTATTACGACGTCGATCTCGAGCACAAACTCACCGCCGACGATCTCGTGAAGCTCGAGGCGGAGATGAAAAAAATCGCCGAGGAAAACCAGCCGTTTCTCCGCAAGGAAGTGTCACGCGAAGAAGCCGTCGAGATCATCAAATCCCGCGGCCAGGAACGCTACAAACTCGGCCGGCTCGCCGACATCCCGGAGGGCGAGAAAATCTCGTTCTACCAGAACGGCGAATTCATGGACCTCTGCGCCGGCACGCACGTGCGCTACTCGTCCAAGCTGAAAGCGTTCAAGCTTCTCTCGATCGCCGGCGCCTATCATCGCGGCGATGAAAAGAACAAGCAGCTCCAGCGCATCTACGGCACCGCGTTTCCGAGTAAGGAGGAACTCGCCCAATACCTCGAACGCCAGGAACAGGCGAAGGCCCGCGACCACCGCAAACTCGGCCGCGACCTCAAGCTGTTCCACATCGACGAAGACGTCGGTCAGGGCCTGATCCTCTGGACGCCCAACGGCTCGATCGTCCGCCAGGAATTGCAGAACTTCATCAGCGAAGAACTCCGCAAACAGGGCTACGCGCAGGTCTTCACGCCCCACATCGGCAAGCTCGAGCTCTATAAAACCTCCGGCCACTTCCCCTACTACAAGGAGTCGCAGTTCTCGCCCGTCGTCGAAAACGAATCGCTCGCCAAGGTCCTCGGCGAGGGCTGCTCCTGCGGCGAAGTTTACGCGCGCCTCGAGGCCGTTTCCGCCCAACTCGCCTCGCAGATCAACGCCCGCACCGGCAAGGAAACGATCACGCCCGATCGCGTCCGCCCCGACGCCGAACTCTTGAGCGGCTTCATGCTGAAGCCGATGAACTGCCCGCATCACATCAAGATCTTCGCCTCGCAGCCGCACTCGTATCGCGACCTCCCCGTGCGCCTCGCCGAGTTCGGCACCGTTTACCGCTGGGAACAATCCGGCGAACTCAACGGCATGACGCGCGTCCGCGGTTTCACGCAGGACGACGCGCATCTTTTCTGCACGCCCGAACAGGTCGCCGACGAAGTCCTCGGCTGTCTCTCGCTCGTAAAGACGGTGCTCACCACGCTCGGCATGTCCGACTATCGCGTGCGCGTCGGCCTGCGCGATCCCGACGGGAAGAAATTCGCCGGCGATCCCGAAAAATGGGATCTCGCCGAGGACGCCTGCCGCAAGGCCGCTGCCACGCTCGGCGTGCCGTTCACCGAGGAGCCCGGCGAAGCCGCGTTCTACGGCCCGAAGATCGACTTCGTCGTGAAGGACGTCATCGGCCGCGAGTGGCAGCTCGGCACCGTGCAGGTCGATTACGTGCTGCCCGTGCGTTTCGATCTCTCCTACGTCGGCGCCGACAACCAGCCGCATCGGCCGGTGATGATTCATCGCGCACCGTTCGGTTCGATGGAGCGTTTCTGCGGCGTGTTGATCGAACACTTCGCCGGCGACTTCCCCGCGTGGCTCGCGCCCGAGCAGGTCCGGCTCGTGCCGATCAGCGAGAAGGTCGCGGATCATTCGCGCGCGCTGCTCGCCCGTCTTCGCGCGGAAGGTTTCCGCGTTTCGCTCGACGAACACAGCGACAAACTCGGCGCCAAGATCCGCCGCGCCGAACTCGACAAGGTCCCCTACACGCTCGTCATCGGCCAGAAGGAAGCCGAGGCGAACAGCGTCTCCGTGCGCTCGCGCGCCCGCGGCGACGAAGGTGTGATGACCGCCGACGCCTACATCGAGAAACTCAAGACCGAAGTCGCGTCGCGCGCGCTCCCGGCGAAGAAGCCCGCGTCCGCCACCGCGTAACCCGGCTCCATTTCGCCTCCGAAAAAAACAAAGTAGGGACGGCTTCCAGCCGTCCTTTTTTGTGCCCCCGCTTCACCCGTCGCTCCCGCCCCCTCTGCACACGCCCCCCCAACCCGTTCGAACGAAATCCCTCACCGCCCTCCGCGCATTTTCATCTCCATGCTCATCCGGCGGGTGAGTTCGTGATAATGCTCCAGCAGCTTCGTGTTTCGCGGATCGAGCTCAGTCGCCCGTTTGAACGCCTCCACCGCCGCATCCAGATCCGTTTTGACTCCCGCGATCTGCCCGCTCTCGTAAACCTGCCCCAGCAGCACCGCCGCCTGCAACGCCACCGGCGCCGCGTAATTCTGTTTCATCGCTCGTTCCAGATACCCGACCGCCCGCGCCGGATCGGCCGACAATCCCACATCCCCTTTCAGCAACGCACGTCCCAACGTGAACTGCGCCATCGGAAATCCCGCGTCGGCCGCGCGCGCGATCGCCGCCAGTCCCGCCTCCCGATCCTGCGGCAGCTCGTTTCCGTTATACTGCATCATCCCGATCCGAAACGATGCGTCGGCATTGCCCGCTTCCGCCGCCTGGCGCATGAGCGCGAGCCCCGCCGGCTTGTCGGTCGCCGCCGTCAACAGGCCGACGATGAGCACCGCTTGCGAATTTCCTTTCTCCGCCAGAAACCCGATCCACTTTTCCGCCGCCGGTTTGTCCTTCTGCGCCAGCCATTCGTAATACACGACCGTCGCCGGCGCGTGTCCTTGGTCGGCGGCAGCCGCCAGCCAGGTTTCGGCTTCCGCGCGGTCCGACGCGGCTGCGCGCATCGCGTAGTCAAACATGTCGTCGGTCGTTCCGGTTTTCGCCTTCTTTCGAAAATACGGCAACGACCCCGGCTTGGCCGCTTCCTCCTCATCGTATTCGCGGACGAAGCGCTGCGCTTCCTCCTTCATGAAATCGTAGATCGTCTCGAGCGCGGCGACGTCGCGATACCACCGGGCGGCCTCATCGCGTCGCCCGTCCCAGTGAGCCATCTGCGCGAGTTTATAGAGCGCCTGCACATGACGCGGCTCTTCGGCCACGATTTCGAGCAGCCATTTTTGCGCGCCTGCCGCGTCCTTGCTGTTTTGCAACGCCTCGGCCAGGGCGAAACGGCTGCTCCGGTCGCCGGCGTCCACTGCTTTACGATACCAGATCGCCGCCTCGACGTGGTTCTTTTTTTCCCATGGCACCTCGCTCGCGACGTAAGAATACGCGATGTCGGCCATCGCGCGCGTATGACCTTTCGCAGCCGCCCGCTCCATGAACTCACGCCATTTCGCTTCGTTCTTCGGCCCGCCCCGCCCATAGCGATGCATGAGCCCGATCGAATGAAGCGCGCGCGCATCACCCAGCGCCGCCGCCCTCTCGTAGGCGGCCATCGCCGCTGCGTAGTCCGGCGTCACGCCTTCGTGAACGAAGTGCAACGCATCGCCCAGCTCCAGCAGCGATGCGATGTCATCCGCCGCCGCTTGGCGCAACCACGCGAGCCACTGCGCCATGTCTTTGTTCACGCCGTAGCCGTTACGATAATGGTGCATCAGCGCGCGGTAGGCCGGCAGACCGGCGCCCGCCTCGGCCGCGCGATGATAAAATTCCACCGCCTTCACGTCGTTCTGCCGCACCAGCCGCCCGCCCGCATACGCGTCGGCCACCCGCAGCAAATCCACCGCCCGATCCGCGGCGGCGGCTTCGATCTTCCGCCATTCATCGGCCGACAGCACGGGCAGCTCCGGCGGAATCGTCGCGATCCGCTTCGCGTAATTGAACGCGTTGGGATTTCCACGGCTCTCCGCGTCGAAATAGCGAATCGCCAGTTTCGCGTAGTCCGCCATCGCTCCGCCGCGGTCGATCATCAGCCGCAGCCAGCGGGCGGTCGCATCCTCGTAGGTCGGCATCAGCGATGAGAGCACGTCGTTCGCGGATTGCGCGGAGTAAAGGTTGGCCAGCTCAAGCCAGGGTCGCTGATAGGGAAGATCCATTTGGCCGGGCCACGCGCGCACCGCTGCCTCGATGAACCAGTATTCGGCCTCCGCGTAATTGCGCGCCACGCCGTTCTCATTGCCGGGCGCCGCGAACAGCTTCGCGAGCTTGAAGGCGGCGGTCGCATCGCCCGCGTTGGCCGAGATCCAGTAGAGTTCAAACACGCGCAGCGGATCGTTTTTCGTCTTGTCCGCGTTGTGCTCGAATTGCGATGCGAGCAGCCACTGCGCCGGCGCATAGTCCTTCGTCGCCTGCGCGAGCAACTGATCGGCCGGCGGCAAATCCGCCGGCACCGGCGTCCGGTCAGCTTCGTCCCGCATGCCGAAATACAATTGATAAAGCTGGTAGGCCGCCTCCGCCTCGCCCGCCGCCAGGCGCCGCCGCAGCTCCGGCGAATCCACCGGTTTCGTCGCGGGAACGACGTCCTGCTGACGACGCGCGATCACCTCGCGCGCGAGCGCATCGGCGAGCGTGCTTCGCGGATGAACCAGACCCCATAGATTTATCTCCACCAGGCTGCCCTGCGGATCGAAGAGTGACTTCGATTTCGCCACCGCGGCCGGCCACTCGTCGCTCGTCAACACCGCGAGAATGCCGGGCTTGTCGAGGTCTGCACCGTCGTAGTCCAGCCCCATCACCTCCACGACCTCCTTTGCCGACGCGCCTTTCCGAAAAGCCGCGAGCATGTCCGCCGCGGTCCACGGCGAACCTTTCGACCACGCGTTGGTTTTCGTGCCGCGCTTTTTGGTGATCGCTTCGTCCAACACGCGCGGCGGGGCGCTGGCCGCGCGTTTGCTCGCCGCGTCCATGATGGCCGCCCAATCGTAAACCGTGTCCCGACCACGCATCTCCGCCGGCGATTTCGCGGCGTCCGCGATCGCCGGCTTTTCACTCGAAGGATTCAGCACCTGCGCGAGCGTGAGGAGCCGTTGCTTGCTCCAATCCCGCTGAGTCGCGCCCACGAACCGCGGCGCGCCGTCGCGGCCGGCGAGCCACCCGCCCTTAATCCCGTCACCGGCGGCGCCGGGGAGGAGTTTCCAGTCCATCAGATCGTCCGACGCCGCCACGCCCGCATCCGACGCCAAGAGCCAACGCTCGCCCTCGCGAAACACCGCGACGTTTCCGCCGAACAACGCGTTTTCTCCGTCCTCCGATGTCGGCGCGATCCGCCGGCTTTGCCCGTCGATCGTCAACTCCACCAGCGCGCCGAACCCGTGCCCGATCCAGCGGTCGCCCACCCACGCGATCGCTTCCACCGGCTCGCCATTGTTTCCCCCTTCGAAATGCGCCACACGCCGCCACTCCTTGCCGTCGGACGAAAGACACAGCTCGCTGACGTTGATCCCCCAGCCTTCCTCCATCACCGAGGTCTGCCGCAGCGCGAGCAGTTCCCGGCCATTCGACGCGAGCCGTGTGATGCCTCCTTCGCCGGGCGCCTTGAATTCGAACGGCGTCCAGGCTTTGCCATCCGGTGAAATCGCCGCGGTGTCACCCCAGCCCCCGATCACGAAGCCCATCGGCCCGTGCCCCACGCTCAACCACTCCCCGGGAAGTT
The DNA here is from genome assembly GCA_023430825.1 of Verrucomicrobiota bacterium. Lineage (GTDB taxonomy): Bacteria > Verrucomicrobiota > Verrucomicrobiia > Opitutales > Opitutaceae > Opitutus. The sequence goes on from JAEYYL010000061.1 coordinate 11,502, forward strand.
CAATCGGCGCAGGTTGCGCCGGTTCGGACGCGCTCATCACCCAGAGCCGCTGGTCGGCCACCAGCACGATCGCGTTCGCGCCCGTCGCCGCCGCGATCTGTTCCGCGCGCAGTTTTCCCACCTGCCGAGGCAGATGGCCGTCTTGGAAAATCCATAGCGGCATCTCGCCGCTCCCATCGCTGACAAACTCCCACGCCAGCACGCGACCGGGTTCGAGTTCGATGCCGCCTTTGAACTCCCGCGCATACACCGTCTCCGCGCTCGCGGGCAACGCGACGGACAGCCCCAACAAGGCGATGCGCATCCAGTGGAAAAAAATTTGCGGCATGCGGACAGCGGAGAAGGCGGAGGGCATCGCCCAGCGATCAGCCCGCATCCACGGACGCTGTCAAAACGCTTTCCAACGTTTACGCAATTAGGCGTAGCCGACGCCTGGACCCGTCGGCCCCGGCCGAAAAAAACCGGCGCCGTCCCACGGTCGCCGGTTGAAAAAATCGAGCCGGAGGGCGCTCAGATCGCGCTGTCGCCGCGCTCGGCCGTGCGGATGCGCACCGCGTCCTCGATCGGCACCACGAACACCTTGCCGTCGCCGATCTTGCCGGTCTTGGCCGTCTTCACGATCGTCTCGACCGCCTTCGGCGCGATCGCATCGGCGGTCACGATCTCGATCTTCACCTTCGGCAGAAAATCGACGGTGTATTCGCTTCCGCGATAAATTTCCGTGTGCCCCTTCTGCCGGCCGAAGCCTTTGACCTCGGTCACAGTCATGCCTTCGACGCCGATGGCTGCCAGGGCCGCTTTCACTTCCTCGAGTTTGAAGGGTTTGATGATGGCGATAATCAGTTTCATGGGAATCAGTGGTTGCCCGGCACTCGACGCGACCGCCGCGACAACGCTCCTACTGAGGCCGTTTCATTTGACCGTGCAAGCACGATGCTCGCGACGCGCTCATAAAAAAGCCGGCTCGAAAACGAGCCGGCTTGGCCGGGGCGGAAGAAGGCGACGGACGCGCTCAGATCGCCGACTCGCCGCGCTCGTCGGTGCGGATGCGGATGACGTCCTCGATCGGGAGAACGAAGACCTTACCGTCGCCGATCTTGCCGGTCTTCGCCGAGCGAATGATCGCCTCGACGGCCTTGCCGACGAGGGCATCGCTCGTCGCGATCTCGAGTTTCACCTTCGGCAGGAAGTCGACGGTGTATTCGCTGCCGCGATAGATTTCGGTGTGGCCCTTCTGGCGGCCAAATCCCTTCACCTCGGTGACGGTCATGCCCTCGACGCTGATCTCCGCCAGCGCGGCTTTCACTTCCTCGAGTTTGAACGGCTTGATGATGGCAATGATGAGTTTCATGGGGATGGGTTGGCAGGGTTAGGAGATATAGCCTTCTTCGCCGTGTTCGTTGATGTCCAAGCCCTGGCGCTCGACCTCGGCGGTCGGACGCAGGCCGACGATGGCCTTCACGACATAGGCGATGATCGCCGTCGCGATCACGCTCCAGACGATCGTGAGCACGACCGCCTTGATCTGGTTCATCACCAGACCTTCCTTCAGGGGACCGACGACCGAGTTGACCTTCTCGTCGGCAAACACGCCGGTGAGAATCGCGCCCAGCGTGCCGCCCACGCCGTGCACGCCAAACGTGTCGAGCGCGTCGTCGTAACCGAGCATCTTTTTCATATAAGCGACCGCAAAGAACGGCACGATGCCGGCGAGGATGCCCATGATCACCGCGGAGCTCACGGTCACAAAACCGGCGGCCGGCGTGATCACGACGAGACCTGCGACGATGCCGGAGCAGAAACCGAGCACGCTCGGCTTGCCCCGCGTGATCCACTCGGCGACCGCCCAGATGAAACCGGCGGTGGCCGCCGCGAGCGTGGTCGTCGCAAACGCGTTGGCCGCGATCCCATCGGCGCCGAGCGCCGAGCCGGCGTTGAAACCATACCAGCCGACCCACAGCATCGCGGTGCCGATCATACACAGCACCATCGAATGCGGAGGCATCGCCTCCTTGCCGAAGCCCGCGCGCTTGCCGAGAATGATACAGAGCACGAGCGCGCTCCAGCCCGAGGTCATGTGCACCACGGTGCCGCCGGCGAAGTCGATCGCCTTGATGCCGGCGTTCGGATTCAGCGGGCCGCACATGAAGCCGGTGCCCGACCAGACCATGTGCGCGAAGGGGAAATACACCACGAACATCCAGATCGCCACGAACACGAGCACCGCGAGAAACTTCATCCGCTCGGCAATCGCGCCAACGATCAGCGCGGGCGTGATGATCGCGAAGCTCAGCTGGAACATCGCCCACATCGTGTCGCTGACCCAGTAATAGCCCGCGCCCGTGTTGCCCGGCTCCACGCCCTTCAGGAACGCGTTCGCCGTGTCACCGAGAAAGCTGCCTCCGCCCGAGAACGTCAGGCTGTAGCCGATCGCCCACCAGAGAATCGAGACGAGGCCCGCGATGCCCATGCATTGCGCGAGCACCGAGAGGACGTTTTTCTTGCGGACCAGGCCGCCGTAGAAGAGCGCGAGGCCGGGCAACGTCATGAAAATGACGAGCGCCGTGCTCACCATTTGCCACGCGTTGTGGCCGGGACCAGGTCCGGGGATTTTTGAAGCGACGTCCGGCGTGCGCTCGGTGTTGTTCACGTAGGCCTCGAGGTCGGCGATGCGTTGCTCGAGCGTCGGTTCGGGAGCCGGCGCGGCCGGCTCTTGGGCGAAGGCCGAGTGGCTGGCGAACCAGCACAACGCGGCTGCGATGACGGGGCGGGTAAGGTTAAGCAAACTTCTCATAAACGAACGCCCGTTTAGCAGCATTGATACCAACTCCCGGACGCGGCGCGTCATGGAACCACAAAAAGGCCGGCTCCGGATAACCCGGAGCCGGCGGAAGTTTTTCGAGTGCTAGGACGATCTCAGATCGCGGATTCGCCCCGCTCGTCGGTGCGGATGCGGATCACTTCCTCGATCGGGAGAACGAATACCTTGCCGTCGCCGATCTTGCCGGTCTTCGCCGACTTCACGATCGCTTCGACGGCCTTGCCCACGAGGGCGTCCGTCGTGGCGACTTCGATCTTCACCTTCGGAAGGAAGTCCACCGTGTATTCGCTGCCGCGGTAGATTTCCGTGTGACCCTTCTGCCGGCCGAAGCCTTTGACCTCGGTCACCGTCATACCTTCGACGTTGATCTCGGCCAGGGCGGCCTTCACTTCTTCGAGTTTGAACGGCTTGATGATGGCAATGATGAGTTTCATGCAGGATTGGATGTAAGGGTGAGAGGTTGTTAGCCCACCGGGCGGAGGGGCGCAAGCCCTCAACCGCCTCGGCGGACCGGAGCGTCACTTATGAGCCTCCGTGAAATCGGGATAAGCTTCGTTACCGTGTTCGCCGATATCGAGACCTTGCGTCTCTTCTTCCGCCGACACCCGAATGCCCATCACTGCCTTGAGCACGATCGCGAACAGATAAGAGGCGACGAACGCCGTCACGATGATCGCCAGACAGCCGATCAATTGCGTGACGAAGCTATGGTCGGCATTGGTGGAAAAGATGCCGACTGCCACCGTGCCCCAGATACCGCACACGCCGTGCACCGAGATAGCGCCCACCGGATCGTCGATCTTGATCCGGTCGAAAAACAGGATGGAGAAAAACACGATCACACCCGCGATCAGGCCGATGAGGATCGACGAGGCCATGCCCACCGTATCCGCGCCGGCCGTGATGCCGACCAAACCGGCCAGGACGCCGTTCAGCCCCATCGAGAAATCCGGCTTCTTCAACACCACGAACGAGGTCAGGCTCGCCGCCAGCGCACCCGACGCCGCCGCGAGCGTCGTCGTCACGAACACATACGACACGCCGCGAGGATCCGCGCTCAGCACCGAGCCGCCGTTGAAACCATACCAGCCGAGCCAGAGCAGCATCACGCCAATCATCGCCAGCGGCATCGAGTGACCCAGAATCGGCCGGATCTTGCCGTCGACATACTTGCCCCGACGTGGCCCGAGCACCATCACCGCCGCGAGCGCGGCGAAACCTCCGAAGCCGTGAACGAGCGAGGAACCCGCGAAATCATAAAAGCCCATGCCGTCGAGCCAGCCGCCGCCCCACTTCCACGAACCCGTCATCGGATAGATAAACGTGACCAACAGCACCGTATACACCAGGAACGTGCCGAACTTCACGCGCTCCGCCACCGCCCCCGACACGATCGTCGCGGCCGTCGCGGCAAACATCGCTTGGAAGATGAAGTCCGTCCACCACGTGTAAGCCGCGTAGGTGTCCGTCATCAGGCTCACGTCGGCGTTATCGACCGCGAACCACTTCCCCAACGCGAAGTAGCCGTTGAAGTCCCCCGGATACATCGCGTTGAAACCATACAGCGCATAGGCGATGAGGCCGATGCACACCACCAGCAGGTTCTTGAAGAGAATATTCACCGTGTTCTTCGACTGCGTGAGCCCCGACTCCAGCGTCGCGAACCCCAGGTGCATCAGGAACACAAACATCGCCGAAATCAGAATCCAAAGATTGTTCACCGTGAAGGCGGTGAACGCGGGCGTTTCAGCGAACGCCTCGTAGCTGGCATACGCCGGCGCCTCGGCCGCCGCCTCCTGGCCGAAGGCGCTGGCGAAAGCGAGCGACGCAAAGATGCCTGCCATCTTTAGGCCGCTGAATAGTTGCTGGGACCGTAGCTTCATAGTGTGAGGACGAGTGGTGGTTGGGTTGGGATGACGACGATCAACTCGATCGCGCCGTGCCGCCCATTAGCAGAGGGTATGCCAACAGGTTTTCTCCCACCGTCATCAAACGCCACGCGCGCCAACCACGCTCCAGCCATCGACAAAAAAAGACGCGGCGAAATCACCGCGTCTTCAGAGTCACTGCTCGCGAGGGCTGCTGCGGCTCACTCCGGCATCACCGTCTGGATGTGCAGCTCCTTGAGCTGCCGCGGCGTCACCGGTGTCGGGCTCTGCGCCATGAGATCCTGGCCCTTCTGCGTCTTCGGAAACGCGATCACGTCGCGAATGCTCGTCGTGCCGCACAGGAGCGCGCACATGCGATCGAGCCCGAAGGCGATGCCCCCGTGCGGCGGCGCCCCATACGTGAACGCCTTCAGCATGTAGCCGAAACGGCTCTCCACGACGTCCGCCGGAATCTTCAGCACGTCCTCGAACACCTTCTTCTGCAGCGCCGGCTGGTGAATGCGGATCGAACCGCCGCCCAGCTCCATGCCGTTCAACACGACGTCGTAGTGCTGGCCGCGCACCTTCTTCGGGTCCGTATCCAAATACTGGGTATCCTCCGGCACCGGCGCGGTGAACGGATGGTGCGTCGCCACGTAGCGGTTCTCCGCCTCGTCGTGGCTCATCAACGGAAAATCGATCACCCAGAGAAATTTCCAGTCGTCGTGCCGGATCGTCATCTTCCCGCGCTTCACCAGCAGCTGCGCCGCCTCGAGCCGCAAGCGACCCAGGATCGCACACGCCTTCTCCCACGGCGCCGCCGCGAAGAACACCATGTCGCCTTCCGCGATGCCGAGCTGCGCCGTCAGCGCCGCCTTCTCCGCGTCGGAAAAGAATTTCACGATCGGCGACTTCCACTCGCCGCCTTCGACCTTGATGAACGCGAGGCCTTTCGCCCCGAGCGATTTCGCGATATCCTCGAGGTTCTTCAACTCGCCTTGCGTGAGATCCGCGAGGCCCTTCGCGTTGATCGCCTTGATCACCCCGCCGGCCGCGACCGTCGACTGAAACACCTTGAACGCCGACGCCTTGAACGTCTCCGAAAAATCCACCAGCTCCAGCCCGAAGCGCAGGTCGGGCTTGTCGACGCCGAAGCGGTTCATCGCCTCGTGAAACGGCATCCGCTGGAACGGTGTCGCGATGTCCTCGTTCAACACGTCCTTCCACAGCTTTTTCAACATCCCCTCGAACAGCGTGTAGATATCCTCGCGCGTCACGAACGACGCCTCGACGTCCACCTGCGTGAACTCCATCTGCCGGTCCGCGCGCAAATCCTCGTCGCGGAAACAGCGCGCGATCTGGAAATACCGCTCCACGCCGGCGACCATCAGGATCTGCTTGAACTGCTGCGGCGACTGCGAGAGCGCATAAAACTGCCCCGCATGAATGCGCGACGGCACCAGATACTCGCGCGCGCCTTCCGGCGTGCTCTTGAAGAGCGCCGGGGTCTCCACCTCGATGAACTCCTGCGCGTCGAAATAATCGCGGATCGACTTCGCCGCCTTGTGGCGCACTTGCAGATTCTTCCGCATCTTCGGCCGGCGCAGGTCCAGGTAACGATACGTGAGCCGCAGATCCTCGTTGACCTTGTCGCCGCCCGCGTCGTCGAGCGGGAACGGCGGCGTGTCGGAGATGTTGTGAATCTCCAGCGAGGTCGCCGTGACCTCGATTTCCCCCGTCGGCAGCGACTTGTTTTCCGTGCCCGCCGGGCGGCGCGTGACCTTGCCGGAGATGCCGATGACGGACTCGGCCTTGAGGTGCTTCAACTGCTCCGCGAGCTGCGAATTATCGTGCGCCTCGAGCTTGATCTGCGTGATGCCTTTGCGATCGCGCAGGTCGACGAAGATGATGCCGCCTTGGTCGCGGATCGTGTCCACCCAGCCGAGGAGCGAGACGGTCGAATCGAGATCGGCGGGAGTGAGTTGGGCGCAGTGATGAGTCCGGTGCATGCAGGGAAAAAGGGAGTTTTCGAGCAAGCCAACCCCCGCCCTGCGGAGCAAGCACAAGCTGCGACGGAACTTTGCGCAGCAACTCGCCCGCCCCGCCTCGAACCCCATCCCAGCCGTCCGGTAGCGTCAGTTCACCCGACGACCAGGCTCTCGCCCGTCATCTCCGCCGGCTTCGGCAGGCCCATCAACGCCAGCACCGTCGGCGCGATGTCCGCCAGCCGGCCGCCCGTGCGCATCGTCGTTTTACCTTTCGCAAAACCTTCGCCGACCACGAACACTTCCACCGGGTTCAACGTGTGCGACGTGTGCGCGCTGTTCGCCGCCGCGTCCCACATCTGTTCGCAATTGCCGTGGTCCGCGCAAATCACCGCGCGCCCGCCTTTCGTCGCCAGCGCGTCCAGCAACTCGCCCACGCCGCGATCGGTCGCCTCCACCGCCTTCACCGCCGCCGGCACCGAGCCGGTGTGGCCGACCATGTCGGGATTCGCGAAGTTCACCACGATCAAACCGTATTTGCCCGACAGGATCGCCGCCTTCGCCGTGGCCGTCACTTCCGACGCCGACATCTCGGGCTGCAAATCGTAGGTCGGCACTTTCGGGCTCGCCGGACACGCGCGGTCTTCACCCGCGAACGGCTCCTTGCGATAATTGTTAAAGAAGAACGTCACGTGCGGATTCTTCTCCGTCTCCGCACAGCGGAACTGCGCGATGCCCGCGTTCGCCACGACCTCGCCGAGGATGTTTTTCAGCTTCTCCGGCTTCGGCGAAATCACGTTCACCGGCAATCCGCTCTCATACTCCGTCATCGTCGCGTAATAGAGATCGAGCTTCGCGCCGCGCTCGAAGCCCGCGAAATCGTCCATCACGAACGCCCGCGTGATCTCGCGCGGACGATCGCCGCGGTAATTATAGAACAACACCGCATCGCCGTTGCCGATCGTCGCCAGCGGCTGGCCGTTCGCCCCGACGATCGCCGTCGCCGGCACGAACTCGTCACCGTTTTGCGTCGGGCTCAGCGGATTCGTGTAATAATTCTGCACCGCCGTCTCGGCGTTTAAGGACGTCGCCGCGATCGCGCGGCCCGTGAGCATGTCGTAGGCCTTCTGCACCCGTTCCCAGCGGTTGTCGCGATCCATCGCCCAGAACCGCCCGCACACCGAGGCGATGCGGCCGACGCCGATCTCGCGACACTTCGCTTCGACCTGCTGGATATAGCCGACGCCGCTCTGCGGCGGCGTGTCACGCCCGTCGGTGAACGCATGGATGAACACCTGCTGCGCGTTCAGGCCGTCCACCTTCGCCTGCTGCAAAATCCCGTAGAGGTGCTCCAGCATCCCGTGCACACCCGCATCGCTCACGATGCCCATCAGGTGAAGCTTCGCGCCCGGGCGCGTCTTGACGCGCTCCACCGCGGCGCGCCACACCGCATTCGTCGCGAGCCGCTTTTCCGAAAACAATTTGTTCAACCGCACCAGCTCCTGGTCGACGATCCGGCCCGCGCCGATGTTCTCGTGGCCGACTTCACTGTTGCCCATCACACCGTCGGGCAACCCCACATCGAGTCCGCTCGCCGCGATCAGCGTGTGCGGATACGTCGCCTGCAGCCGATCATCGCACGGCTTCTGCGCGAGGTTCACGGCATTGAACGCGTTTTGCTGCGGGTCGGGATTTTTGCCCCAACCATCACGGATCACGAGGAGGACAGGTGTGCGCGAATTGCTCATGGAGAAGATCAGGTGAACACGGATGACAGCCCGCCGCCCAGACAAAAGGCAAAACTCGCCGCACCGGTTGCGCCGTTTGCGGTCAAAATCTGCGCACCCGAACCGATATTGGCAGAGACGTTGCTAACCACCGTAGAAAGGAAGCACCACGCGATGACGCTCATCATCCGAGACCAGCTCGTGAACCCGCCCACGTGGTTCAGTTCCTTCCGCGACCTCACGCTCTACTGCCACATTTTCCTCCGCCACGATGTCGTCATCGAGTCCGACGATCCCGATCCGTATTTTCGCTGGATGCGACCTCGTGGCGGTCTGGATTTTGTCGAGGACTTCGTCCGCCCCGGCAGCGAGGATGGCCTGCACCTCGATGTGGAGCATAACTACCCGCGCTCCGTGATCACGGATCGCATCGCGCCGGAAAACGTCCACCGCCTCATCGCCCAGATCAACGGTTGCCGCGGCCTCGCCTGACCCGCTGCCCTGGAGGGTCGAGCTC
>JAEYYL010000105.1 GCA_023430825.1 Verrucomicrobiota bacterium
TATCGCGTGCTGGTGCTGCCGGAAACCGACCGGATGCGGCCGGAGCTGGTGCGCAAGTTGCGCGAACTCGTCGCCGGCGGAGCGACGATCGTGGGGCCGAAACCGGCGCGTTCGCCGAGCCTCATGAATTATCCCGCGGCGGACGGAGAGGTGGGCGCGCTCGCCGCCGATCTCTGGGGCGACCTCGACGGCGCCAGCCGGACGGTGCGTTACTGGGGGAAGGGTCGGGTCGTGTGGGGCTGGCCGCTCGCTGAGGTGCTGAAGTCGCTCGAGATTCGACCGGACTTCGAACCGGCCGGCGGTCTCGACGCCGAACTCGTGTGGCTGCATCGCCGCACCCCAAGCGCCGACTTTTACTATGTCGCGAATACGACCGACGCGCCGCAGGCGTTCGATGCGCGCTTTCGCGTCACGGGCAAGGAAGCCGAACTGTGGCGGGCCGAGAGCGGCCGGATCGATCCGACCGCGTATCGAATCGATGGAGACAGGACGGTCGTCCCCTTGCGTCTGGCCGCGGGCGAAGCGGTGTTCGTGGCGTTTCGAAAAGAGGCGTCCGTCGTGGCGCGCCCGGCGGTGCCGCCGGCGGAAACGACCACGCTGGCTTCGCTCGATCGGGGCTGGACGGTGCGCTTCGAGGAAAATCTCGGCGCGCCGACGGAGGTGCAGCTGGCGGAGCTGGCGCCCTGGTCGGAGCATACCGACGAAGGCGTGAAATATTTCTCGGGCACCGCCGTTTATACGAAGCACATCGACGCACCGCGCGACTGGTTCCGCGCGGATACAGGTGTTTTCCTCGATCTCGGTCGGGTGGGCGATCTGGCGGAGGTGACGGTGAACGGCCGTTCGCTCGGCTTGCTTTGGCATCCCCCCTACGAGGTGGAAGTGACCGGCGTCCTGCAGCCCGGCGAGAACGCGATCGAGGTCGAGGTGACCAACCAGTGGACGAACCGGCTGATCGGCGACCGTCGTGGGCCGCCGGAAAAGCGGGTGTTGGGTGAGGCATCGGTGCGGCCGGCGTGGATGCGCGGCGCGGAGCCCGTGCTGCCGGAGTCCGGCCTGATCGGACCGGTGAAGCTTGTCGCTCGCGCGGTGCAGCGCGTTGCCGACCGACCCGACGGCAGCGTCGCGGGTATCCGAGCAAATTATACGGAGGCGCGGGCGGGGGAGCCGGCGGTGCCCGATCCGCTGACGCTGGAGAAAGGGGCACCGGTGCGCGACGCATCGGCCTGGTTCGAGCGGCGGCGGCCGGAGCTGCTGCGTCTTCTCGAAGCGCAGCAGTTCGGCCGTGTGCCGGGGCGACCGGAGGACATGACGTTCGAGATCATCGAGCAGAGCGCACCCGCGTTCGACGGAAAGGCGCGGCGCCGGCAGGTCACGATCTACTTCTCCGACGCGAAGGAACAAGGGCCGCACGCGGACGTGCTCATTTACCTGCCTGCCCACGCCACGACGGCCGTGCCCGTGCTGCTTTGCGCGAACTTCGTGGCGAACAATCTCGCGGTCGAGGCTCCGGGCGTGTAGGTCGGGCGGGCGTGGGATGCGGAGCGGAAGCATCGCGTGCCGGCGACGAGCGGGCGGCGGTTCGGCCGTCTCAACGTCGTGGATACGATCGAGCGCGGCTTCGGTCTGGCGACGGTGAACTACGCCGATTTCGAGCCCGATGTCCCGGGGGCGATCGCGGCGGGCGTGCGCCAGCTTTATCTGTCGGTCGGCCAAACAGCTCCCGCGCCCGACGAGTGGGGCGCGATCTCGGCGTGGAGCTGGGGGCTGAGCCGCGTGCTGGATTATTTCGAGACCGATCCGCAGGTGGACGCGAAACGCGTCGGGCTGTTCGGCGTTTCGCGGCTCGGCAAAACGGTGCTTTGGACCGGCGCGCGCGATGTGCGTTTCGCGCTCGTGATCGCGAGCTGCTCGGGCGAGGGTGGCGCGGCGCTGAGCCGGCGCGATTACGGCGAGACGGTGGCGCACCTCACCGCGCCGGCGCGTTACCCGTATCAGTTCGCGGCGAATTACGCCCGTTGGGCGGATCGCGCCGCGGAATCGCCGGTCGAGGCCAATCTGCTCGTATCGCTCATTGCGCCGCGACCGCTGTTGTTGCAGACGGGCGATACGGACATCTGGTCGGATCCGAAAGGCGAGTTTCTCGCCGCGCTTTCCGCGAGCCGAGTTTATGAGCTGCTCGGCGAATCCGGTCTGCCGACGGCGCAGATGCCGCCGGCCGGACAGCGGGTCGGCGGAGCGCTCAGCTATTATCTGCACGCGGGCGGCCACGGCACCGTGCCGTCGGATTGGGAGGAGTTTCTCGATTTCATAGAGGCCCACGTCGGGCCGCGCGAATAGTGCAGGAATCGTAGCCGGCTGCAGGGGGGCTTGCAGGCGACGTTGATCGTTCGCCCACCGAAATCGCCTGCAAGCAGTCCCTACCTGCCTTCCAGAAATGGCTATAGTTTCTTAGAAATGCGCTGTAGCGCGGCGCTGCTTTTCCGGCGGCTCGAGGTTACGGTTAAATCAATCCGCCATTTGCGAACACGGTCTGGCCGTTCACCCAACTGCCATCAGCGCTCACCAGCGCGGCCATCACGGCGGCCAGGTCTTCGGGCGTGCCGATGCGGCCGTGGGGCGTGCGCTCGGCGAATTGGCGGACGTCGGCTTCGGTGCGCCCCGGCGCATCGAGGAAAAGCGACGTTGCGACCACGCCGGGCGCGAGGGCGTTCACCGAGATCTGGCGGCCGCGCAGTTCCTTCGCGAGGCAGCTCGAAAAAATTTCCAGCGCCGCCTTGCTTGCCGCATAGGGGCCATACGTCGCGGTGCGCAGTTGGGTGATGCTCGAGGACATCGAGATGATCCGTCCGCCGTCGCGCACGCGTTTCGCGGCTTCGCGGAGCACATGGAATCCGCCCTTGAGATTGACATCCATCATGCGCGTGAAGTCGGCGTCGGTCATCGTGGAAAACGGCGCCAGCCGCATGATGCCCGCGTTGTTGATGACCACGTCGATCCCCCCGAGCGTCTGTTCCGCGGCGTCGAACAGACGCGCGACGTTGTCCGCCTCGCTGACATCGGCCTGAACGGCAATGGCCCTGCCTCCGCTCCGTTCGATGTCGCGCACGACCTCCGCGGCGAGATCGCGATTCGTGAGGTAGTTCACGGCGACGTCGAAACCATCCCGGCCGAGGCGTCGCGCGAAGGCGGCGCCCATGCCACGCGACGAACCAGTCACCACCGCGACCCGGCGCGGACCGGCGTTCGCCGTTTCGCCGGCGGTCGCGGAGTGCGGAAGTGCCGCCAGTCCCAGCGGCGCCAGCGCCATCAGGGCGACGACGTCGCGACGACTCAGTTGCGAAGTGCGGGGGGCAGGGGAGGTCGTAATGCTGGGGGACATGAGGCGAGGCGGTTGAGGTTGCACAAATCGTGATGGCGTCGCGGAGGGCTCATTCACTCGCGACGGGCGAAAGATAACCGGTCGGCCGATGTTTCGGAAGGGCGCACCGGAAAGTGGGTCGCTCACCGTGCGGTTAGTTTTTCAGGCACGTGGGAGTTATGCGGAATTTTTCTGGTGATGAATTTTGCGTTCGCCGCCGCGCGGGGGACGACCCGGTGAGTCGACGTATGCCGCGCGTTCGGGCCTTGCGCTGGATTCCGCCCCCTCCATCAGATCGCAGCATGGCGACGGACCTCTCGAAACATCGACGCGTGCAAGCGCAACTCGCGAAGGCCGAAAAGCCCGACGCCGGTGTGGAGCGGCTCGTTACCGAGGTGATCGGTCGCGTCGCCGACAAATGGACGATGATCATCATCGATGTCCTCGCGGAGCACGGTGAGCTGCGCTACAGCCAGGTGCAGCAGCACGTGCGGGACATCAGCGAGAAGATGCTGGCCCAGACGCTGAGGGGGATGGAGCGCGAAGGACTGGTTACGCGCACGGTGCACGCCGAGGTGCCGCCGCGGGTGGAATACCGGCTGACGGATCTCGGCCTCAGCCTGGGCGCGGCATTGTGCGGCGTGTGGGTGTGGGCCGAACAGAATTTGAAGAAGATCGAGCGCGCACGCCTGGCGTTCGATCAGCGGCGAGCGGGCCGGCAGCTTTAGAGGGATACTTGCGCACCTTCGCACGCGAAGTGCCGCGCCATCGCCGTGCCGGTCGCAGTAGGCGACGATGCCACTCGAGCGACAGCCGTAGCGGGTGGAGCCCGACGTCCTCGTCGGGCGGTTGGGCCAACGAAACTCCGTCAACCCGACGCGGACGTCGGGTTCCACCTTTTCGTGGCAACGTCCCCGTCGGGCGCCACGATCTCAGCGCGCGGCTTCCCGGGCCGCCTCCATCCGCTCGATCTCGAACGGCATCTCGCGCAGGCCCAGTTCGCGGATCATCGCCCCTATGCTCGCCTGCGGGTCGTTCGACCAGAAGACTCCGCTGTCTTCGCGGTTCGAATAGCTGCCGCCGACGCGTGCGCCAAAACGCTCGGTGAGGGCCAGCCCGCCGCGCAACGTTTCGCTCCAGTGCAGGATGGCATATGCCAGATCGATCTCGTGCACCAGCACCCCGGGTGCGGTCGTCGCTTGCGCGACCGGACGGCCGATCGGGTCGAAGAGCGAGGCGTTGTCGCGCGGTGTGCTCGTCACGACGAAATAGCGATGCCGCAGCGCCGCGGCCGACGGGCGCAACGTCTGCGGCGAGGCGCTGGGCAACGCGACGATCTCCGCGCCGGCCCCGGCGAGGGCAGCCCACGCCTCGTCGTAGGACATATCCCAGCAGATCAGGATGCCGAGCCGCCCGAAGTCGCATTCGAAAATCGGATACGCATCGCCCGGCGTCACGCCGCCCTCGAAACTTCCGTCGTTCTCGACGACGGGATGCACCTTGCGAAAGACGCCGGCCACGCGCCCCGCGCGGTCCAGCAGCACCGCGGCGTTGGCGATCCGGCCGCTGGCTTCGCGCAACGTCATCGGCGCAACGAGCCACGCGCGATGTTCGCGCGCCTTCGCGCCGAGCGTGTCGAGCACGGGCCCGGCCAGTTCGACCGCGCGTTCCGGCGCGGATCGGCCGGTTTCGCGCAGGATCGCGAATTCCGGCAGGACGAGCAGGTCGAGGCCGCGTCCGTTGTTCATCGCTCGCGCCTGATGGGCCGCGTCGTCGAACAGCCGCGCCGCCAGCGCCAGCCGTTCCCCGACCGAACCTTCAAATCGCGCGATCGCGGAGGCGACCACGACTTTTCTCGGCGGTGTGTCCGCGCGGCTGACGAACCGCGGTTCGTTCGCTGCGGCCGTGGCCGCGAGCGCCAGGCCTGCCCACGCCATTGTGCCCGCGCCACTCAGCCATCGCCGAATTCTCATGTCGTTACGATGCCACAGACGCGTGCGCTAGAAAGTGCAAACAGCTCCTGCGCCCGTGGTGAAAATTCTGCCGGCCGGCTCGACCTGGTCGAGGCTTGCTCACCGCGAAGAGTTTAATGCAGCGGGTGCCACACGCTTGCGCGGCAGGGTCTGGTCTTGGCACGCGCGATGCGAAACGGGCGGCAATGTTTCCCGCCATGACCGAGGATCCGATTCTCCGCCTGCAGATTCCCTACATCGCCAAGATCGTCGAGGACGAGACCTGGCTCGAAGCCGAGCGCCGTCGTTGTCCCGTTTTGCCGTCGGATCCGGTCGTCCAGCTCAACGTGTGCGCGGTGGTCCTGCGCATCGGCGGCGCGTTGCGCGAGCAGTTGTCGCAGGCGCACGCCTGTGCGCCGCGGTCCGGAGCGGTCGATGATCGCGCGGCCTGACGGCGAGGCCGGCGGCTTTCGGCGGCGAGCCTATGGCTTTACGTCGAAGTGCAGCGTCGGGCCGTTGCCCGCGGGCGTTTCCGAGGCATACACGGAGGCGGCGATCGCGCCGAGCGGGCGGAGGATCAGGCCTTTCGTCCGGCCTTCGAGCAGGCGCTGCATCACCGGGCGGGAGAGGGTCACGTAGGTTTTGCCACCGGGTTGGGCGGAGATCTCGACGTCGAAGATCATCTGCGGATTGAAGGCCTCGTCCGGCGCTTCGCTCCGGAGCAGGCTGGCGTAGGTGACCGTTTGCTGATCCCAGTCGGGATCGCCGCCGAGAATTTCGATCACGCGAATTTTGCCGAATTCGACGCCGAGATCCTCGCCGTAAGCGGCGACATAGTTGCCTCCGAGAGCGACGGAGTGCGTGGTGAGTTCGAGCAGGCCCGCGCCGTCCGCCTGGCGGCCATGGACCGGGGAGAAATCCCAGCGCAGAATGGCCGGTTGGCCGGCGGCCACGGTGAGGATGCGAGCGGGGCCGTCGCGTTCCTCGGTGCGCCAGTCGTTGAAGTTTACGTCGGGATAATCGGAACGGATCACGCTGTCGTGGGCGGCGCCGAGATGGTGCGCGAAGCTCTGGGGATCGCGGACGGGCGGGTGATAAACGAGCGGTTCGCCAAGGTCGGGGCCGGCGGAATCGCGGCGCACGACGTCGGCGCGGTAGTAGTCGACGTCGAGATGATATTTTCCGGGACCCCAGTCGGTGGCGGCGAGTTGCACGAAGACGGTGTCGCCGGGGACGGCGTCGAAGTCCTGCGTCGTCATGTTGATCGTGTGCCAGTCGGTGGTGTCGGAAAGGTCGTATTCGCGCAGGTGCTGGTGAAAATCGACGGTGCGCTGGGTGTTGAGCATGAAGTTCACGCGGCGCGGTGCGTCGCTGGCGCGCACGCGGGCCTCGACGCGCAGTTCGTAGGCGGGGTCCGCGAGTTTCGCGAGGTCGAGGTGCGCGCTCACGTCACGCTTGATGAGCGTCCACCAGACGTTGTGCCGGTCGGGTGTCGCATCGATCTGGATACGCGCGAAACCCTCGTGAGGGAGGAATTCCACCTTCGCCGCGCCGTCGCCGGACATCGTGAACCAGCCATCGATCGGCGGGCCGTCGAAGGAGTCGAGAAACTGGGCGTGACCGATCGCAGGAGCAATCAGGCAGGAGAGAGCGAGGAGGAGGGTTTTGGGTAAACGCATGGGGATGAAGACGGGCCGACGGAACGGGTGCGGGTCAGGCGAGACGGACAGCAGGAAACCGAACTCGGAAGCCGGAGGCCAGACAAGTCCGGGGCGATGGCCTTCTGCCTCTCGATGGCAGGCTCATTTTCCTGCGTCCGTATTTCGGGCGAGTTGCAGAAGATCCCAGCGATTGCCGTAGAGATCTTCAAACACGGCGACCGTGCCATACGGTTCGGTGCGCGGCGCTTCGCAGAAGCGGACGCCACGCGCGGAGAGGATGCGATGATCCCGATGGAAATCGTCGGTGTGCAGGAAAAGGAAAACACGCCCGCCCGCCTGGTGGCCCACGGCGCTTTCCTGTGCCGGGCCACGGGCGCGAGCGAGCAAGAGAGCGCAGTCGGAATCGCCGGGCGGAGCGACCAGCACCCAGCGTTTTTCCGCTGCGAACGGGGTGTCCTCGATCAACCGAAATCCGAGCACCGAGGTGTAGTAGGCGATCGCCTCGTCGTAGTCGCGGACGAGAACGGATACGTAGCCGATGCGCTGCTTCATGCGCTTGGCAAATGGAGGCGTTCGCCCCGGGTGCGAGGCCTGGCTCGAAGTGCGCTCATGAGGCGAAGTCAGCCGTGGAGGGTCTCGCGGATCGAGCTTCGTTTTCTCGAGAGGCGGGGAGACTGGAGCAGCCTCGATTTCGCAGCTTCGGGCGACGAGAGGGATAGAGCCGCACGGAAAAATCGCACGGGGGCCTTGCGCGCGGGCTCGCTTGGGCTCAACTCGGGCGAGCTGCGCATGAACCCCACTCACGATTCCGCCTCCCTCCGCAACGCCGCGATCCTGCGGGCCCAGACGTTGATGACGCCCTCGCCCGTGCCGTCGATTTCGACGGAGCTGCTGACCACCGCCGAGGGCGAGTTGAACCGCGAGCTGCACCACTTTCTTTTCGATCCGCCGACGGATCCCGCGCTGCTGCGGGGAAAGACCATCGCCATCTGCTGCACCAACGGCGTGGAGGAAGTGGAGATCGTGGGCTCGATGCGCTGGCTCGCCGAGCACGGTGCGACCGTGCAGGTGGTCGCGCCGCGAATCGGCGAGTTTCATCCGACGCTCGGACTGCGTTTTCCGCCGCAATGTGCGACGCATGTGCTGGCGATCCGGCTGATGGAAAACGCGGGCTGGCTGCCGATCGACAGCTATCTCGACGAGGCGAACGTCGCCGACTACGACGCGTGTATTTTTCCGGGCGGCTGCTGGAATCCCGATGCCCTGCGCGCCGATCCGCGGGCGCAGGCGTTTGTTCGCGGGATGTGGGAGGCAGGCAAGCCGACGTGCGCGATTTGTCACGGCCAGTGGGTGATGGTGAGCGCGGGGATTTTGAAAGGCCGGCGGGCCACGGCGGTCTGGAACATTCATCCTGATCTCGCCAATGCGGGCGCGACGGTGTTGGACGAGCCGTGTGTGGTGGACGGCAACCTGATCACGGCGCGTTTTCCGTATGACCTGCCGCGCATGATTCGCGCGATGGTGAAACAGTTGCGGGGTTGAAGCCGGGTTGGCGTGGCGACGTTTGCGGCGCGCGGGCGTCGCGCGCCCTGCGCTCATGCGCAGAGCCACCGGGATTGTGGGTCGCTGCGTGAGCGGAGGGATGTGACGGGTCGCGGCGTGTCGGTCTCGCGTTGTAGGGAATATCCGGATACGAGGAACGACGGTGAAAAGTCGGGAGTGCGTGTCCCGCGGGCTCGCGCGATCGCAATCTGGGCGATGACGGTGGGCCACTCAGGACGGCCCGGAGAGCAGGTCGCTAACCCGACTTCGCCAACTGGAGTGGCAGAATGGCGATTTTCGGGTGGTTGAGGCGCGTAAGTGGCTGATGGAGCGCGAAAGGATTTTCCAAAGGGCGTGTAGGCCCGACCTGCCCCCTAGGCAGGT
>JAEYYL010000131.1 GCA_023430825.1 Verrucomicrobiota bacterium
ACCCAATTCCTTCATCATCAGGTCGGCGCGATCGCGCACCTGCTCGACCAGCGTCTCGCGCTTCCTGCGATCGAAATCCCTCAGCTCCCACTCGCCAAGCTTCGGATCGATCGGCGGGATCGCCTCGGCAAAGCTCGCCCGGATCGGAAACAACCCGGCGGCCCCTGCGCGCAACCACCGCCGCGCGTTCTCCCGCCCCACGTTGTAGTCGTGCTGCCGCGCGCGCTCGTCCATGAATCCCGCGAACGCGAAAAATTTCTCCCCCGCCAGCGACTGGTCGTCCGCGGTGATCGTATAGATCGTCATCGTCTCTTTCTCCGCCAGCCCCGCGGCATGCTCGAGCAGCAGCACCGCTTTCAACCAGATCGTCGCCGCCGGCTCACCGAGCTCAACCGCGAAATTTCGCGGCCCGGCCGGCGTTTTCAACTCCTCGTATTCGACCCGCAGCCGCGCCACCGCCGCATCCAGTTCCCCCACACGCCCGGCAAAATACAACGGCAGCAAGGCCCCCACGCCGGGCTCGATCGTGCTCGCGAGCGTCGGATCGCGGAGCATCTGCTCCGCCAGGTTGCGCGCCGTCACATCCAGCGACGCGATCCGCTGGTTCATCTTCTCCGCATTGATCCAGTCCTGAAATCGCGCCTGCCAGAACACCGATTTCATCAGGCTCTTCGCCGTTCTCAGCAGCGTCAGATCCGCCGCGCGCAGCGGCGTCGCGACATCCGACACCCCGCTCTTTCGCCCCGGCGATACGAACAGATAGAACCGGCTGTCGTTGTCGCGATGCCCGTCGATCTCCTCGACGAGGTTCTTCGCGAGCCCCAGCGGCTCGTTGTGAAAAATGCCGCCGTCCAGAAACGCCATTTCGCGCGGGTCGCTCGGGAAAAGCGCCGCGGTCGGCGGATAATCCGCCTGCCGCCGCGTCATGCCCCGGCACCGAAATGCGAAGGGAAACGCCCCGCACGCGAGCGCCGCCGCCCGCGCTTGCGACCAGTCCGCCGACGGCACCGCCCCCGGAATCGTGCAGGTGAATTCATCCTGGAAGCGCGTGTAGGTGAACTCGCTCGGCCCCGCGGCATCCTCCGCCCTTTTCGTGTAGTCGACTCCGTTCAACTGCGACATCGCCAGTCCCAGCCGCACCACCCCGCTCTTCGGCGCCGCCGGATGCGGCGTGCCGTTCGGCCGATCCGGAATGTGCTTCGCCCCCAGTTTTTCCACCATCGATGACGCGAGGATCGAATGCGTGGCCGGATCATCTTTCGCGTCGCACCTCAGCAATCCCGCCAGGTCCACCTCTTCGACCCACGGCTTGAAAAACGCGTTGTCGCTCGCGCTCGCCAGGCGCTCGTTTCCCGCCAGCAACACCTGCGCCGCGATCGTCGCCGTCATGCCCCCTGCCGATGCGCCGGTGAGCACATCCACTTCGATGCGTTCGGCCTCCGTCGTCGCCGGGTCCTCGTTGTGCTCCCCCAGCGCGCGCAGCACTTCATACAACACGCCCGCCTCGTAGCTGCCGAGCGAGACCGCCCCACTGATCGTGATTGCCAGACGTTTCGGTTTTGCGGCCATGACTTCCTCCCCGGGTTGATGGTTGGTTGAACGCTCCGATCGCATCGACCTATGCGCGCCGGACGACCGGCGTAAACACGCAAAGCGACGGATCGCGTGCGCCTTCGCCCGATTCGGGGCTCGGCATCCCTCCGACCCGGCGCCATCGTTCGCCGTCCCGCCCGATGCAGCTCCTTGTTTTCGCGCACACGCCTCCGCCCGTCCACGGCCAGAGTCTCATGGTGCAAACCCTCGTCGAGCATCTCCCCGCGGCCGTGCCTTCGCTGAAACTGCATCACGTCAATCCGCGCCTCTCGCACGATGCCGCCGACATCGGCCGCTGGCGCCCCGCGAAAGCCTTCACGCTGCTCGCCGCGTGTTTTCGCGCCCTCGCCCTTCGCGCGCACCATGGCTCGATGGCGTTTTACTACGTCCCCGCCCCCGGCAAACGCAGCGCGCTCTATCGCGATTTCATCGTGATGCTGCTCTGCCGTCCGTTTTTTCCGACGCTCATTCTTCACTGGCACGCCGTCGGCCTCGGCGAATGGCTGCACACGCACGCGACCGCCCCCGAACGCTGGCTCGCGCAACGCCTCCTCGGCCGCGCCGACCTCGCGCTCATCCTCGCCCCCGAACTCGCCGCCGACGCCCAGTTTCTCGCCGCCCGCCGCACCGCCGTCGTCCCCAACGGCCGCGACGTCACCAAAACCCAAAACTCAAAACCCAAAACCCAAAACTCCGCAGCTCCGGGTCCGACCTCCGAACTCGAAACCCAAAACTCAAAACCCAAAACTCAAAACCCAGCGCCCCGGAACGCGGAACCCCGAACCCGGAACTCAACCGAGGTCCTCTACCTCGGCCTCTGCTCTCGCGAGAAGGGCATCTTCGACACGCTCACCGCGCTCGCGATCGCCAACCGCCGCATCCCCGGCGGATTTCATCTCACCGTCGCCGGCTGCTTCGCGAGCATCAGCGACCAGCACGCATTTTTCTCCCAGGTTCTCGCGCTCGGTCGCGAACACGTTCGCCACGTCGGTTTCGCCAACGACGCCGAGAAACACGCGCTCTTCGCCGCCGCCGACGTGTTCTGTTTTCCGACCAGCTACCCGCACGAAGGCCAGCCACTCGCGTTGATCGAAGCCCTCGCACACGACCTGCCGATCGTCACCACGCGCTGGCGCGCGATCCCGTCGATGCTACCCGCCGCCAGCGAACACCTCCATTTCGTCGACCCCGGCCGCCCCGACCACATCGCCGACGCCCTCGTCGCCTTGCGTCGCACCGCCCCGCCCGCCGGCACCCTCCGCGCCCACTACCTCGCCCACTTCACCCGCGAACACCACCTCGCCGCCCTCGCCGCCGCCCTCGGCACATTGTCATATAATAGATGACAATCTCGCTCGCGCGCCCGCGTGTGTTCGCGGCGTAGCAGCAGCATCCTTGTCACGCTCGCCACGCGCCTGCCATACACGCGGCATGCCGTCTGCCGGGAACTCCGCTCCTTCCGTCGCCGCCCAAAGCGCGCGCGGACACCGGAGCGCGCTGCTCTCCCACGCCGTGCGCGTGCTGTGCAAGATCGTCTCCGTTCTCGTGCTCGCCCGCCTCGTCAGCCCCGCGGATCACGGCCTCTACGCCATGGCGGCCAGCCTCACGCTCCTGCTCACGCTGTTTCGCGATCTCGGTCTCGGCGCCGCCGCCGTTCAGGCGCCCGAACTCGACGAAGACGAGCGCACCACGCTGCACTGGGCGCACCTCGCCCTCGGCGGCGCGCTCACCGCCCTCACCCTCGCGCTCATCCCGACCCTCGTGTGGTTCTACGAAAAACCCGCGCTCGTGCCGCTCACCGCATTGATGAGCGTGAGTTTCCTTTTCATCGGGCTCAACGCCTGGCCCCGCGTGCTGCTCGCCCGCGAACTCCGTTTTCCCGCGTTGAACCGCCTCGAGACCCAATCGGTTCTCCTGGCCACCGGCGCGATGATCGCCACCGGCGCGGCCGGCGGCGGCGCGTATGCCTTCGCCGTTTTCCTGCTCGTATCCGAATTCTGGATAACGCTCGCCGCCTGGCGCGCGTGCGCGTGGCGGCCGCGGGGACGGTGCCGCTGGCGTCGGCTCGGTCCCCTCCTCCACACCGGCCTGCCGCTCACCTTCCATCACGTCGTCGCTCACCTGGGCGGCGCGCTTCCCATCCTCGCCTTGGGCCGGTGGTTCGGCGCGACGCCTCTCGGCTTCTACAACCGCTCCGCCCAGCTGCTCGCGCTCCCCATCCAGCATGTCGCCACCCCGCTCGCGCAAGTGCTGCACGCCGCGCTCGCGCGCACCGACCGCCGCGCACCGGACTTTGCCGGACAACTGCGCAACACCGCCCGACTGATCCTGCACCTCACGCTGCCGGTCGCCGTTCTCTGCCTCGCGCTTCCCGCCGAAACCTGCCGCCTCGTGCTCGGTCCCGACTGGATCGACGCCGCGCCTTTTCTCCGCTGGCTCGCGGTCGGCGCGATCGTGAACGCCCTCGGCGCCACCCTCTATCCGCTGGGCGTCGCGCTCGGACGCTCGCGTCGCCTCGCGGCCATCGGTCTCGTCACCTTGCTCGCGAGCGGCGCGGCGCTGGTCGTCGCCCGCGACGCCGGCGCCGTCGGCCTCGTCCAAGCGCTTGTAGTGGTGCAAACGATACTCCTCCTTCCCCGGCTCTGGTGGCTCACGCGTCAATCGCCCGTGCGCGTGACCGACTACCTCGCTGCCGCGGCCGGCCCCTTCGCCCTCGCCGCGGCTCTCTTCGCCGGCCTCACCCTCGGCGCCACCCTCGCCGCTCCTCTCGCGTGGTCCGGACGCCTGCTGGCTGCCGCCACCGGCGCCGGCCTCTGCGCCGGCCTGTTGACCGCGCTGTGGCCAAAGCTGCGGCACGAGTTGCACGAGGTCTGGTGGCACCGCCCGCGACTCCGCGACCTGCAATCCTCCAACACGGAGACCGTGCCATGACCGCGCCTTTCCGCGTCGGCCTGGACGCCAACGCCCGTTACGTCTCCCGCGCGGGCATCGCCCGTTATGTTGATGGACTGCTGGCGGCTCTGCCCCGCGCGCTGCCGCCGGGCGCCGCGGTTTTCCCCGTCGCCTGGGAGCATCCAAATCTCGGATACAAACAACCCTGGCGCATGCTCAAGACCGCCTATCGCGAATTTTGGTGGGGCAAGGTCGTCGCGCCCCGCCGGCTGCGCGCCGGGGGCGCCGACGTTTATCACGCCACCGGCGCCGGGCATTACGTCCGCGTGCCCGCGGGCGTCCGGCAGGTGGCGACGCTGCACGACCTGAGCGTCGCGCGACATCCGGAACGCTTCCGTCGCTGGCAACTCGCGATGTGGCAGCGCCGTATCGCCGCCCTGCACCGCGCGGACCGCGTGCTGTGCAGCAGCACCTTCACCGCCGACGAGGCCATCGCTCTGCTCGGCCTCTCCGCCGCGAAAATGGACGTCGTCCCTCTCGGCAGCGACTGGCACGCCGCCACACTGAAGATGGTCGAACAGACTCCCGATTTCCCCGTGCCCGCAGAATTTCTCCTTTTCGTCGGCACCCTGGAGCCGGGCAAGAACCTCGCCTTGCTCCGCGCGGTCTGGGACGCCGCGAGCACGACCGGCCAGACGCTGCCGCCGCTCCTGATCGTCGGCGCACGCCGCGCGGGCGTCGCGCACGAAGGCCGACCCGCGGACAACTGGCACTACCTCGGCTGGCAGCCCGACGCGGTTCTTCTTCACCTCTACCGCCGCGCGCAGGCGCTGGTTTTCCCGAGCAAATACGAGGGCTTCGGCCTGCCGGTGATCGAGGCGATGGCCGTCGGCTGCCCGGTCGTTTGTTCGCCCGTTTCGAGCCTGCCGGAAGTCGCCGGCGATGCGGCGCTGCTGACACCGCTCGATGCCGCCGCCTATCTCGAGAGTCTGCGCGCACTGCTGCGCGATCCCTCACTCCGGGCCGGGTTGATCGAACGCGGCCGGCGCAATGCCGACCGTTTCACGTGGGCGAAATGCGCCGCCGCCACTGCGGCAAGCTACGAAACCGCGCTCCGCAACAACGCCCCGCGCCGTAGTCTCGCTCCTCAGCGCCCGACGAGCTAACGTGGATATTTTCGCCCTCAGAATGAAACGTCCGAACAGTCCCTTCGCTGGAGCCGCGGCGCCCTCGCCGCGTTTCATAAGCGATGCGCGGCGAGGG
>JAEYYL010000145.1 GCA_023430825.1 Verrucomicrobiota bacterium
CCACCACTCCCATGGCGGCCGCGACGCTATTTGCGCGCCGGCGTGCGGGCGCGGACCCGACGATGGTTTTCGAGCACAACCTCCGTCGCGTTCGCCAGATCCTCCTCATACATCGCTTCCATCTGCCGCGCAAAGGGCTCGTCCTCCACCACCGCATCCAGCTCGCAGTTACCCATCCAGCTCGCGATGTTGAGATTCGTCGAACCCACCCGCGCCCATCGCCCGTCGACCACCGCCGTCTTCGCGTGTAACACCGATCCGTTCCACTCGAAGATCCGCACGCCCGCCTCCAGCAACGGCCGATAACCGGCGCGCGACATCAGCTTGACCAGCGGGAGATCCGTCGCGCGCGGCAACAGCATCCGCACGTCCACGCCATCGCGCGCCGACGTCATCAACGCCTGCACATACGTCGGCGCACCGAGATAATACGCATCGGTGAGCCACACGCGCTGCCGCGCGAAGGCGACCACCATCTGGTCCAGCCGATACGTGCCGGAAGTCGATGGCTCGCTCGCCACGATCCGCACGCTCACCTCGCCCGCCGCTTCACCCTCGCCCGTCACGCGGGCGTCCTCCGGCAGCGCCGGTCCCAACATCGCCCAGACGCGCGCAAACACCTCCTCCAGCTCCGCCACCGCCGGACCGCGCAACTCCACGCCGGTGTCGCGCCACGGATCGATCCGCTTCGCCGGATCGCCTCGCCACATCTGCGCGACGCAGAGCCCGGAAACGAACCCCACCCGTCCGTCGACGACGAGCAGCTTGCGATGATCCCGCGAGATCCAGCCAAACGGCGACTCCAGTCGCGGCGGATTGTAGCAGCGCACCTCGACGCCCGCCTCGCGCAGCCGGGCCCAGAAGGCGCGTGATGATTTTCTGAATACACCCAGCCAGTCGTAAACCACCCGCACCGGCACGCCCGCCTGCGCACGCTCGATCAGCGCATCGGCGAACAGCCGCCCGGCCGCATCGTCGGCGATGATGTAATTTTCGAAATGGACGCGCGTGCGCGCCTTCGCGATGGCTTCGAGCCACGCCGGATAGTTCTCCGTCGCGTCGCGCAGCAACCGCACCCGGTTGCCCGGCAGCAACGGCGCGCCCGCCGTCCGCGAAAACGCCTGGTCGGCGAGCGCACGCGCGTCGCGGCGACCGAGATTCCCGGGGGAGGGCGTTTCCTGCATGCCGGTCATGACAGATGTCACAGACCGACGTTCGCCGGAAAGTCGAGCCGGCGGAGGGCGCGGAGAGCAGGCTGAAGCCCGCCCTACTCGACAGGAACCGCGTCGATGGCCGTGGCGGCCGCCGCCAAACCGTCGCTCGCCGCCGTCACGGTAAACCGGCCGGTTTCGCCCGCTTTCGCGCGCACGATCGCGAGACAAAGCCCGCTGAAGGCCTTTCGCGTCGACGCTTGAAACGGCTCGAAGCTCGTCGGATCGCCGTTGTCGGTCGCGACGATTTCGCCCGGCCCGTCGACGTTGAACGCGATCCGGTGGTCGGCGCGGGGCACAGGCAATCCATTCGCATCGACGATGCGCACGGTCACAAACGCCAGGTCGCGTCCATCGGCATCGATCGCCGACCGATCCACCGACACCTCGAGCTTCGCCGCGGGTCCCGCGGTCTTCACCGTGTCGGTCGCCCATTTGGCTCCGTTCTTGTAGGCGACGACTTCGAGCGTGCCCGGTTCATACACCACGTCGTCCCAGCGCAGCCGATACTCGTAGTCGCCCTTCTTTTTGCGCCCGAGCGAACGGCCGTTGAGGAACAACTCCGCTTCGTCGCCGGAGGTGAACACGTGCACCGGCGTCACTTCACCGACGCGCTCCGGCCAGGTCCAATGCGGCAGCAGATGCGCCATCGGATGGTCCGGTCGCCAGTGCGACTGGTAGAGATAAAACCGGTCCTTCTTGAAGCCCGCGAGATCGATCATCCCGCAATAGGAACTGCGCGAGCCGTAGTAAGGCGTCGGCTCGCCGAGATGATCCCATCCGGTCCAGACGAACTCGCCGGCGACGTAAGGATGCCGCTCGAGCGACGCGAAAACCTTGTCGGCCGACGCGCCGAAATCCACCGCGTGCAACTCGTAGGAACTCACGTGGCGGTTCTTCGAATCGCCGCCGCGTCCGTCGCGCACCGGCGCGCTGGTCTCGCTCGTCACCGGAAACAGATAAATCCCGCGGCTGCTGAACGCCGACGCCGTCTCGCTGCTCACGATGACCTTGTCGGGAAACTTCGCGTGAAACGCCGGGAACATCGGCGGCGTGCGGATGCGCTCCGTGCCCTCGAACTCGGGCGTGTCGCGGATGCCCTGTCCTTGATAATTCAGGCTGATCAGGTCGACCACTGCCGGCAGCGCCATGTCGGGCTTCGCGTAGTTCATCGCGCTCGTGGTCGGCCGCGGATCTTCCTCCCGCACGATGTCCTGCAGCCGTTTCGCCACCGCGGCTCCCGCCTCGGCCGTGTATTGTTCGCCGACTTCGTTGCCGATGCTCCACATGATGACCGACGGGCTGTGGCGGTCGCGGCGAACCAGCGCGCGCATGTCCTGCTCGTGCCAGTCCGGATAGATCAGGTGAAAATCGAGCGGCGTCTTCCGGCGCTCCCACACATCGAACGACTCGTTCACCACCAGAAAACCCATCCGGTCGGTCAACTCGAGCAACTCGGGCGCGGGCGGGTTGTGCGCCATGCGAATCGCGTTGCAGCCCATCTCGCGCAAGATCTCCAGCTGCCGTTCGGCCGCGCGCACGTTGAACGCCGCCCCGAGCGCGCCGAGATCGTGGTGCTGGTTCACGCCTTTGATCTGGATGCGCTCGCCGTTCACGTGGATGCCCGAATTCGGATCGAAGCGCAGTTCACGAATGCCGAAGCGCGTCTCGTAGCTATCGATTTCGCGGCCGTCCTGCGTGACCGTTGTCACCGCGACATAGCGGTGCGGCGTCTGCGTCGGCGGCGGGCCCCACAGCCTGGGTTTCGCGAGCACGAACGATCCCTCGATCGTGACACTCGCCCTCGCGCCGACGGCGACATTGCCGTGCTTGATCGCACTGACCGCAGCACCGGTGCGGCGAGCGTCCTCATCGAGCGCGTAGAATTCGGTCGTTACCGCGACGTTCGCGGACTGCGCCTGCGCGTTGTCGAGCGTGACGTTGAAATCGACCGTCGCGGACTCCGGCGAGATGTCGCGCGCCGTCACCTGCGTGCCCCATTGGGCCACGCGCACGGGCTGCGTTTTCGTCAGCCAGACGTTCCGATAAATACCACCGCCAGGATACCAGCGCGACGAGCTGGGCGGATTGTCCAAACGGATCGCGAGCTGGTTCTCGCCGCCGAAATTCACGTAGGGCGTGAGGTCGACCTGCCACGACGAGTAACCGAACGGCCAGCCGCCGACGAGTTCGCCGTTCAGCCAGACGGCCGCATAGGACATCGCGCCGTCGATCTCGAGGAAGATGGATTTGCCGGCGTCGCTCGCGGGGATGTCCAACTTTTTTCGATACCAGCCGATCCCCCAGCTCGGCAGCCGGCCCATGCCGCCGACGTCGCCGGTCTCGATGAACGGCCCCTCGATCGCCCAGTCGTGCGGCAGATTCAGGCGGCGCCACTCGCGGTCGTCAAAATCGCCGCGCAAATACGCGACGTCGCCCGTCCATTTTTCTGCTGGCCACGCGTGGCGCCGCGCGGGGTCTTTGATGAAGGCATTGCCCGTGGGCAGTATCCACGGTTTGAGGACAGTCGCTGCGTCTGCGGCGATTTTCTCCGCGTCCTGCGGGCGGGCGTCGGCCGGGCCGTCATCGCGCCGGTCGCGCACCTCGGGGCGGACGTCGTAGCGCAGATCGACGGTGTTGCCGGCGGGATCGCCGAGTTGGAAACGCCAGTCGGCGTTGAGCGGGAGCCTTTCCCGCGCGGTCAGCGCCGCGCCGGCGAGTGCGGCATAAACGGTCACCATTCGTCCGATCGTGGAGTGGAGTTTCATCGTTAAGAAAGCCTTGAGTTAAACCGGACCCATTCATGTCCCGCCGCAAGCCGATCCGGCTCGCAATCCGGGGTTGCGCGAACCGCTCCTGGAGGTGGCTGCCGCGATGCCCGGAGCGCGGGGCATCGAACGCAGGAGAGCCGGGGCACGGCGGCCCCGGCTCTCGGAAGTTTCAGCCGGCGGGTCGATGCAGGGAGCATCGATCCGCCGGGCGGTTGAGTTCAACCGATCGCAACACGCTTAGAACGAGAACGTGTTGGTCACGGTCCAGGTCTGCGACGGGGCGATGCCCCAGGCGGCGACCGAGCCGTCGTATTGCGTCGACAGCGGGATCAGCTTCTTGCCGTCGCCGAGATTCCGGACGTTGAGCTGGATGCGCCAGTTGATCTTGTCGGTGAGCTTCCGGCCGTAACCGACCCACAGGTCCACCGCATCGTCGGTCGGGCCGTAGTAGGGATTGTCGATGTCGAAGCCGATCTCCTCGGTGCTGCCGCCGGTGATTTCCTTCACGGGGTAGCCGATGGCGATCTTGTCCTGCCAGCGGTAACCGGCACCGACGTTGACGCCCTTCAGCAGGCCTTCGGTGAAGTTGTAGTTCGTCACGAAGTTCACGCGCCAGCGGCGGAGTTCGGGCGTGTTCGCGCCTTCCTGCAGCTTGAGGAGGAGGTATTTGGAATAGAAGTTACTGTTCCAGCTGACCATCGAGCCGTTGCGCGCGCCGCCGCCGCTCCAGGTCGGGAAGTTGCCGATCCCGCCGAACGTCGTGTTGACCGTGCCGGAGCCGGTGCTGTCGATGTTCGCGCGATCCGCGGCGATTTCCTGTTCGGTGGCTTCGCGGAAGTGGTAGGTCTGGCCGGCGCGGCCATCGCGATAGAGACCGTCGGTGACCGAGATCACACCGGCGCCGGGGCTGCTGACGGGCACGAAGCGCTTGTTGTGATACTCGTTGGCGTAGGTCACGAATTCGGTGAGTGCGGCACCGCCGACATTGCTGCGCGAGGCCTTGGCTTCCGACGCGTTGAGCGTGAAGCGCCAGTTCCTCGTGGGATTGGCCGTGAACTCGATTTCCCAGCCCTTCGAGATCTGATCCTCGGTCGCTTGGAAGTTCGCGACGAGATTGGACGGGGTGGCCTGCGCGGTCTGCGTCAGCGGATTCTGATTCAGGTCGGGATAGCCCCACGCGCTCAGGATCTTTTGGATCGGCTCCTTGGTGGTCAGATCGCGCCAGGCGGCGACCGCCGCCATGCGGGTGAGCGTGGCGTGCTCCTCGGTCTCGCCCGTGCGAGTCGTGTAGAACCAGCCCCAGCCGCCGCCTTCGCGCGGGTTGGCATCGTCGAGGAAGTTGATGCTCTTGAAGTCGTCGCGGGTCTTCAGGTGATACTGGTAGGCGTCGGCGCGGGACTCGAGCCGGGTGATGAAGTTGTCGCCGCCCATGAGATACCAGAGGTTGTTGTTGATGCTGGAGTTGCCGGCATTCTTAACCGTGGTCTCGTATTTGTTGATCTTCAGGTAGAAGCGATCGTCCTTCGTCGACAGCATGATGCCCATGTCCTTCGTCTCGCCGGACGGCGGTGCGAGGGGCTGGCCATAGAGGTCGTTGCGGGCGCCGGTGACCTGGAAGTTGTCGGAGGCGTTGTAGAACACGCTGACGTTGACGGGCAGCCAGTCGGCCCAGCGGCCCGCGAGGCGGTTCAACTTGGCGACCGCGCTCCAGCTCTTGGTGTCGCCGACATAGAGTTGGGAGGGCCGACCGTCCAGGGTGTAGGTGGAGAAGTTCACGCGATCCCAGGTGGCATCGCGCGCGCCTTCGAGCGCCCAGGTGCGAACGCGGTCCTGACGCAAGCCATAGAGGCCGACGAGCGCGCCGTCCCACAGGTAGGCCTGCCACGACGCGGCCATGGAGTTGACCTCGCGCTTGTTGAGCGTGGCCGAGCGGGTGAGGTAGTCCTGGTTACCGTTTTCGGCGCTGAGGATCTGGATGTTCCGGTTGCTCCAGCCGACGTAGTTGGCCGGATTTTCCGACTGGGTGGAGGTGGCGCCGTTGTAGGGATTGACCCACGGGGCGGCGGCGTCGACCTGCGGAGCATTCCACGAGGAGTCGAACCAGTGCCAGGCCACGGTGGACGGCACCTGGAGTTTGCCGACCGCATTGGGGATGTTGGCGCCGCGATAGGTGCCCGCGTCCTTCAGGGACGGCCCGAGATAGATCGCGGGCGTGACGGCGCGATCGCTGGCGCTGACGAACCAGGCGCTGCCCTTGTTCGCGACGAGGCCGGCGAAACCGTCATCCGTGCCGTAGCGGCTGAAATTCCGGGAGTCGTAGTTCCAATCCTCGGTGTTGAGCAGGCCGGTGAGCGTGTGGCGCCCCAGCAGCTTCTTGAGCCACCCGCCGTCGCGGCGCTGGTTGAAGTCGTGGTCGAAGAACGCGGTGAAGCGGCCGGTGTTGCGCGTGCTGTCGTATTTGTTGTTACCGTAGGTGTAGTTGCTCTCGATATAGGGCTGGCCGAAGTGCGTGTTCACCGAGCCGTCGATATTATGGGTATTGATATCGATATAGAGCACGCCCGCGCCGTCGAACGAGTATTGGCCGCGATCGATGTTCTGGTGATCGTAAGCGAGATCGAAGCCGAATTTGTTGTTGAAGAACGTCTGGCTGAGCGAGGCGTTGAAATTGTCGAAGTTCTGCCACTCCTGCTTGTTGTCGCCTTCGAGCAGGTTGTTGTAGAAGTCGAACACGGACGGGTCGCTCAACGTGGTGGCCTTCCACACGCCGAAGCTCTGGTATTTGGCGCCCTCGGCTGCGGTGGCGCGCTCGGCCCAGTAGGCCGTGTTGGCCACGGTCACGCGACGCGCGTAGGGGAGCCCGAGGCTGCCGTCGATCGCACCGGCCGAGTTGATGCCGCGGATGTTCTTGAATTCAGGCATCGACGCGAAATACGGGAACGTCTCGCCCGCATTCACCTGGAGCCAGACGCCGCCATACATGACGGGGGCGCCGAGCCAGGGCGAGTAGTTGGGATTCGCCGCACCGTTGTTCGGGAGCGGGCGGCCGGCATCCGCCGGCGTCCACGGCGCGCCCGTGGCGGGATTGTTCGGAATGTTCTCGGCCCAGGCCCGGTTGAACTGGCCGCTGTCGGGGTTGCGATACGGCGCGCCGTTCGCGTCGTAGAACCAGCCGCTGTTCTGCACGAGTCGGGGATTGTAACCCTTCTGGTTCAGCGCGTCCCACCACTGCGTGACCTGGTCGCGCGGCGTGAGCGAGCGGGGGTTGTTGCTGTCGATCTCACCCTTTTCGAAGTTCAGCTTGATCGTCGTCTTGTGATCGCCCCGGTTCAGGAAGTTCGGGTCGTAGCGCAACGTGCCGAAAATGCGCCGGTCGAGGCTGTAGGCCGGGTCCTGGCGATATTGCTCGTCGTTGCGCACGGCGGCAATCCGCAGGGAAAGTTCGCCCGGCAGAATGTTCTGGTTGAGGTCGAGCGACACGCGGTTCGCGCCGAACGAACCGTAGCGAAACTCCACTTCGCGGAAATTCCGGTGATGCGCCGCCTTCGTCGTGACATTGATGATGCCGGCCGGGCTGCCCAATCCGAAGAGGATCGAGTTCGGGCCGCGCTGCATGTCGACGCGGTCGACATTGTAGCCGTCCCACGGGATGTCCGAGGCGAAGAAGTTGCGGGTGTTGTCGGCCGCGGTGAGACCGCGCACGCGCGTGTTGCCGTTGGGATTGGTGAAGCGTCCCGATTCATCCTCGTTCTGACCGCCGGAGGAACCGCGAAAATTACCCTGGGTGCCCCCGACTTCGGTGTTGGTCGTGTAGGCGAGCAGGCTCTTGTTGTCGGTCGCACCCGTGTCGCGCAGGAATTCCGCGGTCACGACCGAGATCGCCGAGCCCACGTCTTCGAGGCGGGTGTTGATGCGCGATCCGGCGAGGGTTTGCGTGGCTTGGTAACCGCTGTCGGTTTCCGCGCGCACTTCGAAGGGGCTGAGCTGGACGATCTCGCCTTCCGCGTCATCCGCGGGAGCCGGGCTGACGGGCGCCGCGGTTTGGGCGAGCAATCCGGGCCACGCGACGGCGGCCGAGAGCGCAAAGACTCCAATTCTGTGTCGGTTCTTCATGTTTTTGGGTTTGTAGGTCAGGTATGCTTCAGCTTCGCCCGCCGTCGCCGCGCTGGGCGGCAGGGTAGCGACGGACGATTTCGAAGCCGCGCAGGTGCGCGCGTCCTCGAATCGAGGAGTTGAAGCGCCGCCCGTCTCCCGCCGGCAACGGACCGTTCACTCATACCTAAGAATGCGCGCTCGCGTCGCACCGAAATCGTCTGACGCAAACCGTCCGCACCGCCCACGCGATAGGAGGGAGGACGAGGACCCACTCGCCCTCCCTCGGCACACACTGCCTGCGGCAGTTCTAACAACTAACCAAGCGGCGGGCTTCGTCGTCCAACGCCAACGGCAAATCGACGCCGCGGTCATTCATACAACTGAATCGGCCCCCGGCCGACGCCTCACTCCAGCCGGATAATGCCGCGCTTCACCGCCACCACCACCGCCTGCGTGCGATCGGACACCGCGAGCTTCGCGAGAATGTTCGTCACATGAATTTTCACCGTGCCTTCCACGACGTTCAGCTCGGCGCCAATTTCCTTGTTGCTCATTCCCTTCGCCATCAGCTGCAAGACCTGCGACTCGCGCGCCGAAAGCTGCGAAAGGAAGCGGCTGCTCATGCGCATCGCGATCTCGGGCGGAACATACTGCTCGCCCTGATGCACCTTGCGGATCGCCTCCAGCAAACGGTCCAGCGCCATCTCCTTCACGACGAAACCCATCACGCCCGCCTTCATCGCCTGGTAAATCTCCTCCCCATTCGCGTAGTTGCTGAAAATCAACACGCGCACACTGCCGAACTCCTCCCGCAGCTTCTGAATCGTCTCGATGCCGTTCATCCCCTGCATGCGCAGGTCCAGCACCACCACGTCCGGCCGGTGCGCCCGATAGGCCTTGATCGCCTCCGCACCACTCTCGGCGTCGGCCACGACTTCCATATCCGGTTCGCCATTGGCCGCCGTGATCAGACCCATGCGCAGCACGATGTGATCGTCGACGAGGAGTATTCGGATTTTTTCAGGGGGTGCGATGGTTTGCATCGGGGGAAAGGGAGTCCGCATCCTTCAACGGCACGGTCACGCGGATCGTCGTGCCCCGGCCGGGTTCGCTGTCGATGGACAGCTCCGCGCCGATCTTGATCGCCCGGCCACGCAGACCGCGCAGCCCGAAATGTCCGATGCTGCGCGTCATCACCTCGGTCGCCGGAAAACCCACTCCGTCGTCGACCACCGAAAGCGACAGCGCGGTGGCGCTGTAATCGAGCCCGACGACGATCCGCCGCGCGGCAGCGTGCCGCACCGCGTTGGTGATCGCCTCCTGCGCGATCCGCAGCAAATGGTGCTGCGTGGCGGAGGGCAGCGGGCGCGAGGTCCCCGCGACCGCGATCTCCAGCTGCGCCGCGCCCGAACTGAGCAGGTGCGTGAGCTTGCGCAGCGCGTCGCTCAATTCCGTATCCTCGAGCAGCGGCGTCTCCATGTCCCACACCGCATGCTGCACTTCATGGCGGGTGAACGACACCATGTTGCGCGCCACGTTCAACCGCGAACGCACGTCGCCGCTCACCGTCGGCAGCTTCAACGTCGCATCCAGCTGCAGCATCAATCCGCTCAAGCCCTGCTGCAGGCTGTCGTGGATCTCCCCCGCCAGGCGATCGCGCTCGGCCAGCGTGGCGGCATGGCGCGTTTCCTCGTTCAACTTTTCCATCGTCGCCTGCAGCTCGCCGGTCCGCTTGCTGACCAATGCCTCCAGCGCGAGATTCCGGCGGCGCGTGCGGTAGCCTGTCCAGCGCACGACGCCGACCAGCCCGAGCAGCAGCACCATCCCATACGCCGCGTAGGCCTGCGGCGTGCGGTGCCAGGGTGGGTGTATCTTGAATTTCAATACCGCCGGCGGATTCGCCGCCCCCGGCGTGCCGGTCACCCGCACCTCCAGGCGATAATCCCCCTCCGCCAGTCCGGGAAAGGTCAGCGCCGAGCCCGGATCGAACCCTCTCCACTGCCCGGCGTCGTTGAGCCGGAACTGGTAACCCGGCGCGCGGCGCCAGGCATAACCGCCCGAGAAAAAGCGCAGGTTGAGGCTGTTTCGCGCGAAGGGGAGCTCGAACGCCTCCGGCACTCGTCGCTCCCCCGCCAACAGCCTCGCATCGATCTGCCGGTCCCCCACCGACACCAGCACCGGCGGTAACGGCGCCGCCGCCGCCGCCATGCGGTCGTGCCGCTCGACATGCAACAGCGACCGCGCCGCCGTGATCCACACGTCGTTCCCCGGCAGGATGCTGACGAAAGGATGATGGTCGTTCACCAGATCGAACGTGGAGCTGTCGATGACGTAGCCCGCGCCGTCCGGGGTGAACGTCACCACCCCGCGGCTGTGCGTGCCCCACAATGTCCCCGTCTCGTCCTTGTCCACCCGCGTGATCCAGTAAGGCGACCGGGCGAGCAGCCGCTCCAGTTCCGGCGCCTCGCACCGGCGCTCGCTCCGCTCGTCGAAATACACCCGGCCTCCGACCGGTCCGCTCAGGATCACGGTGTCGTCGACCACCCCTACGTTCACCCACTGCGTCTCCTCCCAAGGCAGATCGTCGAAGGTGCGCAGATCCAGCCCATCCGCCTTCAAGCTCAACCGCCCGACCCGGTTGCCACCCGTCTCGATCCACACCGCATGCTGCGACGCGTGCACCACCAGCGGATCGCCGATCCCGCCGATCCGCGCCGCCGCCTCGGCCCACCGGCCTTCCCGCAACCGCAAAACCCCGACCTCGTTTCGTCCGATCGCAAAACACAGGTCCGGCCCCACCATCACCAGCCGCGCGACATCCGAGGTCAGCGCGACCGGGGTGAAGCCGCCGTCCTCCCCCACCGAAAATATCCCGCGCACGTTGCCGACCAGCAGATGCGATCCTCTCGCCGCGACCGCCCACGCCCCCGCCTGGATCTGCGGGTCCATGCGTTCGAAACGATTCGGCAAACCCGGTGCGCCCGGCACCGCCTCGAACAACTGCCCACCCGACGCGACCAGCAAACGATCGCCCCAGCGCAACACGGTCGGCCAGCTCACCGGCAAGCCCAGCTGCTGGCCGAACTGCGTCAGCGGGCTGCCATACAACACCTTCACGATCCCATCCTCCCCCGCCACCCACAACACCCCGGCCTCGTTCGAGGCGAGGTCCGTCACCCGGTGATACGCCGGCGTCGTCAATCCGCACATCAGCTCCCCCTCCGGCGAAATCAGAAACACACCCCGCCCCGCGATCGCGAGCGCGATGCCGCCGTCGACCAGCCGCTCGAGCACGTTTGCCCGGCCACTCAAACCATGACGCGCCGTCTCCGGCCAGTCCGTCAACCGCTCCCCGTCGAACACCATCAACCGCCCCTCCCCGGCCGAGATCAACGCCCGCGTTTCATCCAGCGGCGCCGCGCTCTCGACCGCCGCTCCATCCAGTCGCTCGCTCGGCACCGGCCGCAACGTCCCACTGCTCTCGTCGATGACGTGCAGCGGCCTAGTGTGCGCCGACACGAATACCCGCTCCCCCACCCGAAAAATCCGCCCCACACTGTTGATCGGGAAATAATGATTTCTCCGCGTCTCCGCCTCCCAATATACAATCCCATTCCACCCGGCGAAATAGACTCCGTTCCTCGTCGCCACGATGTCGTTGAACGAGGTGTTGAGCACCCACTTCGGCGGGTCCTCGTCGACCAGCGCCTCCGCCGCCAGCCGGCCGTTCGCCGTCGGTGCGGCCACCCCCCACGAACCCCGGGCCCCGTAATAGCTGCGCCCGTCGGCGCCCCGCGCGACACTCAACATCGTCGTCTCTACGTCCTCCCCTTTCTCCGCCAGATCCAGCCACACCGTGTCGTTCAACACCGAATACACGTTCCGATGGATCGCCGCCAGCCGCCCGAACCTGTCGAAGTCCAGCTGCACCCCGCGCGGTGCATACCCCAGCTCTTCCAACGGATACGACCGGGTGAACGGCAGTCCCCGCACCGCCACCGGCCCCGCACCCGCTTCGCTCCCGCACAGCGTCGCCGCCAATACCAGTCCCATCACCCCCACTCTATATCGGTGAATATATCCCCCGCCGGCCAAAAGGCGACAGGACAATATAACGACAGAAGACAACGTCATGTTGGGAGCGGTTGAACGTT
The DNA here is from genome assembly GCA_023430825.1 of Verrucomicrobiota bacterium. Classification (GTDB taxonomy): domain Bacteria; phylum Verrucomicrobiota; class Verrucomicrobiia; order Opitutales; family Opitutaceae; genus Opitutus. The sequence goes on from JAEYYL010000145.1 coordinate 12,232, forward strand.
GAGCTCGACGCAAACCGCGTAAAGCCGTTTCGCCCCAAAACCGCCCCGCCCCGCTCCGGCCAAACCCTTTCGCCCCCGCCTATGACTTACGTCATAGAACACGTATGACCAATGTGCGTTTGCAGCTGCGCCGCATCGTCGCGTCATGAGCACATCCGCGAGCCCTCCCCTCCCGTTCACCGTCGCAGCCGCAACCCCGAACCGCGCTCATGTCCACCGCTCCTTCTCGCGATCATTCCTCGGACGATCCCGCTTCCGCCCGCGCGCGGTCCGCTTCCAGCCGGTCGCCCCGGAAAGCCTTGCCGGAAGCGAAGGTGCGCATCACCCAGCTGGACGTCGCGAAAGCCGCCGGCGTGCACAGCACCACCGTTTCACTCGCGCTGCGCAACAACCCCGCCATCCCGCTCGCCACCCGCAAACGCATCCAGGCCGTCGCCGAAAAACTCGGCTACTCTCCCGATCCCGCCCTCAGCGCCCTGGTGCTCTACCGTCGCAATATCGCCCCGGCCCGCCGCACCGAGACCATCGCTTACGTCACCCAGGGCCCAACCCAATGGGGCTGGCGCGAAAATCCGGCGGAAGAAGCCTGTTTCCTCGGCGCCCAGCGAAGGGCTGCGGAAGGCGGTTATCAGCTGGAGCCTTTCTGGCTCGGCGAACCGGGCATGACCGCGCGACGGCTCAGCAGCGTGTTTTTCCATCGCGCCATCTCCGGCGTCCTGCTCGCGCCGCCTCACCCCGCCCACCCGGCTCGGCTCGATTTCGACTGGCCTCGACTGACCGCCGTCCAAATCGGCCGGCGCTCCGCGAGCCCGAGCCTCCACCGGGTCACCAGCGATCCCACCGGCGACATCCGCCTCGCCATGGGCCAGGCCACGCGCGCCGGCTTCTCCCGCATCGGCCTGATCCTCCCGCAGGAATGGGACGAGCGGGCGGACTTGGCGTGGTCCGGCGGCTTCCTCGCCGAACAAACCCGGCTGCCGGGAGCGCAGCGCATCCCGATCTTTTTTCACCGCAACCCGGGCCCCGACGCACCCTATTTCGATCGGCCCGCCGGCGTCGCCCTCGATGTCGCGCGGCTCGGCCGCTGGCTCTTCGATTTCCAGCCCGACGTGCTGCTCGGCTCCCTGCCCCTCCTCTCTTCCGCGCTGCCCCACCTCGGCCTCGAGATTCCGCGGGACGTTGGCTTCATCGAACTGCAACAGCTGCATTCCGACGCCGCGATCGCCGGCGTCCGGCAGAATCATCACCGCATCGGCGAGGTCGCCGTCGATTTGCTCATCGGCCAACTGCAGATGAACCTGCGCGGCGTGCCCGACTATCCGACCATGACGCTCGTCGAGGGCACGTGGAGCGAGGGCGCTTCGCTTTCGTGCGGACCGCTGTCCGCCTTCGGTGACGCCGCCTCCGCCCAACCGGCGGAATCCTCCCTCGCGGTTTAGCGGCGCGCGCGCTCACGGAGCGCCACGCGCCACCGCCTCCGCGCGCGCATACTGCGCGCGAAACCGCTGGCCCAGTTCCCGCGCCAGCGTGATCTCGTCGACCTTGTCCTTCGAGGTCAGCGAGCGCTTGATGCCCACCTTCGCCTCCTCGTAGCCCACGGCGGACAAATCCTGCAGCACCGCCAGCGCCCGGCTCCGCGCCGGTTCCGGCGCCGCTGCGATCGCGCGCCACGCGTTCACCAGCTCGCCGTGCGTATCCAAAGTCATCACACGAATGATGAACGCCATCTCGCGAAACACCCCGCCGGTCCACCCCGGCCGGTAAACCAGCCGCTCCGCGCCTTCGAACGGCGCCACGTCCGGATCGCTGCGCCACGGCTTCCACTCCTCGTGCGCATAATAATCCCGTCGCACCGGCAGCCGCCGCAGCGCGAACCGCTCCGGCCCACCCGGCGTGCCCGGCTTGAAGTTCCACAGTTTCTGCCCGTCCATCGACAGCACATACTCGATGAACGCCTCCGCCACCTCCCGATGCGGCGCGCCCCGCAGGATCGCGATCGGGTCCACCGAACTCACCGAGCCACCCTGCGGCGTCACAAATCCCAGCCGCGGTTCGCCCGTCCCGCGCTGCTGCGTCACCTCCGCCTGCGACCGCCCATAGAAATCGATGCAGATGCCCGCCGCACAATCGCCCTGCGACACGTCGATCGGCGGCTTCTGCGACGAGTCCGTGAAATAGCGCGCATTCGCCCCGATCGACTGCATCAGCCGCATCCCCGCGATCCACCCGTCGCTCACCGCCTCCGCCTCCATCGCGTCCGGCTCCCGCGCCGCCCGCTCCGGCTCCGCCGCACGCTTCGCCGCCAGCGTTCGCTGCATCTGCTGCTGGATCAGATTCTCGAACGCCTTCGCGATCGAACTGCTCTTCGTCGGGTCCGCCAGCGCCACCTGCCCCACCAGCCGCGGATCCGCCAGATCGCTCCACTCGCGCGGCAACCGCTCGATCCCGAGCCGCTTCAGCGCATCGCGATTATAGATGATCCCGTAACTGCTCAGCACATTGCCCACCCACCGCCCCTGCGCGTCCCAATACGGCTCGCCCGCAAACGTCCGCGGAATCACCTCGTCGCGAAACCACTCCGGATGCGTCTCCACGATGCGCGACGGCACGATCCGTCCCGCCACCGCCTGCAGGTTGAAATCATAGGGCCCACCGCCAAAAAACAGATCGATCCCGCAACTCACCTCCGACGCGAGAAACGCCGCGCGCGCCTCGTGCGCCTCCGCCGGCGCGTCCGCCGCCAGCCGCCCGTTCGCGAAACCGCCCTGCACCTCGCTGCTCCACGGCCGGCGCAGCGTGCCCGTCCAGTAATTCCGAAACGCCGCGACATACTCCGATTCCAAAAACCGCGCGATGTCGCTCGTCCCGCCGATCACGCGCCAGTCCAGCGCGACCGTGCGCCCGGTCTTCTCGCGATACCACTGGCGGAATCCCACCGTGAACTCGTGCCGGATCGCTTCGTTGTGCGGCCCGATGAGCACAAGCGTGTCGTCCGCCCGCTCCGGCGCCCGCTGCTTCGGCCGCAGCAAAAACGGCAGCGCCACCGTCGCCACCAGCGCCAGGATGATGATGATGCGTTTCAACATGGCTCAGCCTCCGTCATGCGGTCGATCCCACGCATAGCCACGAACGCACACGGAGCGGGCGCGTGACGGTGACGCCACGCCTGCCGGCATGCAGAGGTTTCCATTCGTGTTCATTGGTCCATTCGTGGTTCAATCATCGCCGGATCGCCCGGCCTCCCCTCACCCCGCCAGCACCACGACATCGTCCGGCTCCACGCTGGCATACAACTCGCCGCGCGACGCCGAGCCGACGAATCGCGGGTTCAGCTCGAAAATCTTCAACGTCGCCCCGCCCGTGACGAAATCATACTGCGCCACTTCGCCGAGGTAAACCGCCTCGCCGATCCGCCCTTTCACCGCATTGCGCGCCGGCGCCTCGCGGCTCAGCGTCCAACACTCCGGCCGCACCGACAGCGTCACGATGTCGTTCACCGCCAGCGTCGCCCCGCGATCGCCCGGCACGCCCTCGAAATTCCCGATCTCCGTGTGCACCGTCACGCGGCCGTCGCCCACCGCGATCACCTTGCCCGCGATGAAATCCGTCTCGCCGATGAAATGCGCCACCGTTTTCCGCGCCGGCCGCCGGTAAATCTGCCGCGGCGTCCCCACCTGCAAGATCCGCCCGCCTTCCAGAATCGCCATCCGGTCCGAAATCGACAGCGCCTCCTTCTGGTCGTGCGTCACATAAACCGTCGTCAGCTTGAACTCCTTGCACACGCGCCGGATTTCCGTGCGCATTTCCAGCCGTAGCTTCGCATCGAGATTAGACAGCGGCTCGTCGAGCAACAGACACCGCGGACGGATCACCAGCGCCCGCGCCAGCGCCACGCGCTGCTGCTGCCCACCCGAAAGCTGATTCGGCCGCCGGTCCGCATACGTCGCCATCCGCACCGACTCCAGCGCCTCGCCCACGCGCCGCTTGATCTCCTCCTTCGCGACCTTTCGCTCCTCGAGCCCGAACGCCACGTTCTCCGCCACCGTCATGTGCGGCCAAAGCGCGTAGCTCTGAAACATCATTCCCGTGTTGCGCTTGTGCGGCGCGAGCCGCGTCACGTCCTCGTCGCCAAACAGGATCTTTCCCTCCTCCGGAATGTAGAAACCCGCCATGCTCCGCAGCAGCGTCGTCTTCCCGCAGCCGCTCGGGCCCAGCAGGAAAAACAACTCCCCGGGCTCGATCGTCAGATCGAGGTCACGCAAAGCCGTGACGGCTCCAAAACGCTTGGTGAGTTTCTCGATCCGAATGGAAATCATGCCGGCGACACCGGCGGCCGAAGCAAGATTTCGGCCTCCCCCAAGTCAAAGTAATAAACCCCCGCGCCTCCGCGGAATGTTTGCGTCCGCCGCCACGCTTTGTCTCGCTGCAGGACTCGCATGGCCGCCACCTCGAAAGCCCGCCCTCGCTCCGCCCGCATCTCGCACCCCGATCTCGAAGCGGTGCTCTTCACCGAGGCGCAGATCAAGCGGCGCGTCCACGGTCTCGCGCGCGAGATCAAGCAAGTTTACGGCGATGGCGAGTTCACCCTCGTCTCGCTGATCAACGGCGCGGTCATGTTCACCGCCGACCTGATGCGCGAAATCGACAATCCCGTGCGTCTCGACTGCATCCGCGTCTCCAGCTACGGCACACGCACGAAATCCGTCGGCACGCCGCAGATTGTCGCCGATCTCACGCTCGATATTCGCGACCGCGACGTCCTGATCATCGACGACATCCTCGACACCGGCAAAACGCTGTCGCTCGTCACCGCCCTCGCCCGCAAGCTCAAGCCTTCGAGCCTGCGCTCCTGCGTGCTGCTCGACAAAAAAGCGCGCCGCGAGGTCCCGTTCGACGCCGATTTCGTGGGCTTCGACATCCCCGACAAGTTCGTCGTCGGCTACGGCCTCGATTTCGCCGAACGCTACCGCAACCTCCCCTGCATCGGCGTCCTCAAATCCGAGCTGCAGAAAGTGTAGCCACGCTCAGCAGCTCTGTTTTTACAGGAGGGCGCAGAGGAAGCAGAGAAATTGCCATGCACCCGCTCTTCCCGCGAGCATCGGAGCTCACCGAAACGATCATCGGGGCGGCGATCGAAGTGCACCGCGACATAGGTCCAGGGTTGGTCGAACCCACTTACGAATGGTGCCTGATGAGGGAACTCGATCTTCGGAAACTCGCCGCCACGAATCAGAAAACCGTCCGCATCCGCTACAAAGATTTCATCAAAGAGGAGCCCTTGCGCTTCGATGTCCTGGTGAGGACTGCGTGCTGATCGAAGCCAAGGCCATCGAGCATGTTCTCCCCATCCACAAGGCTCAACTTCTGAGCTGTATGAAACTGCTCAACGTCCCCCTCGGCCTGCTCATCAATTTCAACGTCACCAAACTCGTCGACGGTGTTTCCCGCCTCATCCTACCTGGCGCCGACCGATAACCGACTCTGCTACCTCTGCTTCCTCCTGTAAAAATCCGTTCGCTTCGTTCTACCCGCGCCGCCGCCCGCCTTTCGGCGCCGCATTCTTCTTCCGCTGCACATACGTCGCCGGGGCCTTCGCCGGTTTCCGATAATCGCCCGACTTCAACGCATTGATCTGGTCGCGCAACACCGCCGCCCGCTCGAACTCCAGCCGGCCCGCCGCCGCCTGCATGTCCTCCTCCAATTCGGCAATCACCGCCGCCACGTCGTCGACCGACTCCGCCACCGCCGCTTCCTCGCCGCGTTCGCCGCTGCCATCGTAAACGTGCAGGCTCGCCTGCGCCGCGCGCTTCACGCTCCGCGGCGTGATCCCATGCGCCGTGTTGTAGGCGAGCTGTTTCTCGCGCCGATACTTCACGATCTCCACCGTCCGCCGGATCGATTCGGTGATGTTGTCCGCATAAAAAATCACGCGCCCTTTTTCGTGCCGCGCCGCGCGTCCCGCCGTCTGCACCAGGCTCGTCTCGCTGCGCAAAAACCCTTCCTTGTCCGCATCGAGAATCGCCACCAGCGCCACCTCCGGCAGGTCGAGCCCTTCGCGCAGCAGGTTGATGCCGATCAACACGTCGAAATTTCCCAGCCGCAGATTCCTTAAAATCTCCACGCGCTCGATCGCATCGATGTCCGAGTGCAGATACTCCACGCGAATCTTCGCCTCGCGCAGATAACTCGTCAGGTCCTCCGACAACCGCTTCGTCAGCGTCGTCACGAGCACGCGCTCGCCCGCCTCCGTCGCCGCCTTGATCTGGCCGATCAGGTGCTCGACCTGGCCCTTCGTCGGATGAATCGCGATCTCCGGATCGAGCAACCCCGTCGGCCGCACCAGCTGCTCCGCGATCACCGCCGACTGCTTCAACTCGAACTCCGCCGGCGTCGCCGAAACATACAGCGTCTGCCCCGTGATCGTCTCGAACTCGGCAAACGTCTGCGGCCGGTTATCCAGCGCCGACGGCAACCGGAACCCGAAATTCACCAGGTTCTCCTTTCGCGCGCGGTCGCCATTCGACATCCCGCCGATCTGCGGCACCGTCGCGTGACTCTCGTCGATCATCAGCAGAAAATCCTTCGGGAAAAAATCGATCAAACAAAACGGCCGCTCGCCCGGCTTCCGCCCCGTCAGGTGCCGCGAGTAATTTTCGATGCCGTTGCAGAACCCCATTTCCTGCAGCATTTCCAAATCGTAGTTCGTCCGCATCCGGATCCGCTGCGCCTCGAGATACTGCCCCCTTCCCTCGAAATACGCCACGCGCTCCTCCAGCTCCGCCTTGATCGCGCCGATCGCCGGATCGAGCTTGCCGCGCGACGTCACGTATTGGTTGGCAGGATACAGGTCGAACTGGTCCAGCGTCCGCATCACCTTGCCCGACGTCGGATCGAACTCGCTGATGCCCTCGATCTCGTCGCCGAAGAACTCCACGCGCAGCCCATGTTCCAGATACGCCGGCATCACATCCACCACATCGCCGCGCACGCGAAACGTCCCGCGCTTCAGGTCGTAGTCGTTGCGATCGTAAATATTGTCCACCAGCCGCTCGAGGAACTTGTTCCGCCCGAGATTTTCCCCGCGACGCAGCTGGATTCGCAAATCGGTGAACTCCTGCGGCGAACCCAGGCCGTAGATGCACGACACGCTCGCGATCACAATCACGTCGCGCCGCGACACCAGCGAACTGCTTGTCGCGATCCGCATCCGCTCGATCTCCTCGTTGATCGACGAATCCTTCTCGATGTAGGTGTCGCTCGACGCGATGTAGGCCTCCGGCTGGTAGTAGTCGTAGTAGCTGACGAAGTATTCCACCGCGTTCTCCGGGAAAAAATTCTTAAACTCCGAGTAGAGCTGCGCCGCGAGCGTCTTGTTGTGCGAGATGATCAACGTCGGCCGTTCGCACTGCGCGATCACGTTCGCCATCGTGAAGGTTTTCCCCGAGCCCGTGACGCCCAACAGCGTCTGGTAGCGGTTGCCCGCACGGATCGACCCCACGAGTTTCTGGATCGCCTGCGGCTGGTCTCCGGTCGGCTGGTAGTCGGCGTTGAGTTTGAAGAGCATCGAAGCCGACCACTCTCCCCAAGTAGGGCGCGTTTTCAACCCGCCCTTTGCCCCTTCGCTAATCCCTCGCGCGCCGCTCACCCGCACCGCGCCGCCCGATGCCCCATTGCTAAACGCCCGCCGCTGCGCCACCGTCGCTTCATCCGAAATCGCGGCCGAGGCCACCGCCCGCGCCGCACCCCAACGCCGTTCGTCCCATGTCCAAAGTCATTGTCTCGTCCCTCTACGATTCCGACGTGTTCAAAATGGCCTGCCGCCAGTTCGACAAGGCCGCCGACGCGATCAACCTCCCCGAGGCCCTCCGCGATCGCACGAAGTATCCAAAACGCTGCCTCGCCGTCGCCCTCCCCATCCGCCTCGACAACGGCAGCATCACCGTCTTCGAGGGCTACCGCGTCCAGCACAACCTCTCCACCGGCCCTTCGAAGGGCGGCATCCGTTTCCACCAGGACGTCACCATCGGCGAAGTCGCCGCACTGGCGATGTGGATGAGCTGGAAATGCTCGCTCGTCGGCCTGCCCTACGGCGGCGCCAAGGGCGGCGTCATCGTCGACCCGCGCCAGCTTTCACCGGGCGAACTCGAACGGCTCTCGCGCCGCTACATGCAGGAAATGGTGAACTTCCTCGGCCCGCAAATCGACGTGCCCGCACCCGACATGGGCACCAACGAGCAGGTCATGGCCTGGATGATGGACACCTATTCCAATCACGTCGGTCACATCGAACCCGCGATCGTCACCGGCAAACCCATCGCCGTCGGCGGCTCCCAGGGCCGCCGCGAAGCCACCGGAGCCGGCGTCGCGTATTTGACCAAGCGATACCTCGAAGACCTCGCCATTCCGCTCAACGAAGCCACCGCCATCGTCCAGGGCTTCGGCAACGTCGGCAGCGAGGCCGCCCTCGCGCTCCAGAATTACGGGATCAAGGTCATCGGTCTTTCCGACTACACCGGCGGCATTCACAACCCCGCCGGCATCGACGTCCGCAAAGCGATCGCCTACGTGCAGTCCCAGCGCACGCTCCGCGACTTCCCCGGCGGCGACGCCATCGCCAACGACGCGTTGCTCGAACTGCCCTGCACCGTCCTCGCTCCCTGCGCGCTCGAGCGCGTGATCACCGTCGACAACGCCTCGCGCCTGCAGTGTCGCCTGCTCGCCGAGGGGGCCAACGGGCCGACCACCAACGGCGCCGATCGCATCATCGAGGAGCGCGGCGACATCGAGGTCATCCCCGACGTGCTCTGCAACGCCGGCGGCGTCATCGTCTCCTACTTCGAGTGGCTACAGAATCTGCAGAACTACTATTGGAGCCGCGACGAGGTCATGACCAAACTCGTCACGATTCTCGACCGCGCGAAGGAATCGGTCGAATACCAGAAGCGGAAGTTCAAGTTCAGCCGCCGCCTGGCCGCGCTCACGCTCGGCATCCAGCGTGTCGCCGACGCGAAAGCCGCCCGCGGCCTCTTTCCCTGACCGGCGCCCTCCGCCGTTCCGCTCACACCCCAAACACCCACCGGCCGAGCGTCCACATCAGCAGCGGCAGCAACGCCGCAAACAACAGGTTCACCCCGATGCCGGCCTTCACCATGCGCGGCAGCGTCACCAGGCCCGAACTGTAGGCGATCGCGTTGGGCGGCGTGCCGACCGGCAGCGCGAAATCCGCGCTCGCCGCCAGCGCGACCGGCACACACAGCAGCAGCACCGGCTGGTTCGTCCCGATCGCCAGCGCGCCGATCACCGGCAAAAACGCCGTCGCCGTCGCCGTGTTGCTCGTCAGCGCCGTCGCGAAGATCATCACCAGCGTCACCAAAAACAGGATACCGAGCGGCGGCCAGCCCGCCATCCCCGCCAGCGCCTCGGCCAGTGCCGCCACGAGCCCCGTCTTCTCCATCGCCGCCGCCAGGCTCAGCCCGCCGCCGAATAGAATCAGCACATCCCACGGCACTTTTCGCATCGCCCCCCAATCGCGCACCCTTCCCCGCCCCCGGCCCGCCGGCACGAAAAACAGCAGCGCCGCCGCCCCCATCGCGATCACTTCATCCGTGATCAATGCCCCCAGCGGCCAGGGCGCGCCGGCCGCACTCGGCGGCGCCGCCTTCCACGCTTCGCGCGAAACCCATAGCACGATCGCCAGCACGAACGCCCCCGTCACCGCCCACTCCGGCCCGCTCATCCGCCCGAGCCGCGACCGCTGCTCGACCAGTTGCTCGCGCACGCCTTCCACCGCCTCGTCGCCCACCCGAAAGCTCACCCGCGTCAAAATCAGGTGCACCAGCGGCAGCGCCACCAGCACCACCGGCACCCCGAACATCATCCACTGCGCGAAGCCGATCTCCACGCCGTGCGATCGCTCCATGTAGGCCTTCAAGACCGCGTTCGGCGGCGTCCCGATCAACGTCGCCATCCCGCCCACGTTCGCGCCATACGCGATCGCCAGCACCAACGCCGCGCCCATGTCGCGCGCTCCGCTCTTCGTCCGCGGTCCCGCCGCCAGCAGCGCATACACGCTCACACCGATCGGCAGCAGCATCATCGCCGTCGCCGAATTGCTCGTCCACATGCTGATGAACGCCGCCGCACACAGAAACCCGAGCACGAGCGAACGCGGCTTCGTTCCCACCGCCCCGATGATCCCCAGCGCAATCCGCCGGTGCAGGTTCCACCGCTCCATCGCCAGCGCCAGCATGAAACCGCCCATGAACAAATAGATGATCGGGTCCGCATACGGCGCCGCCGCCGCGCGAATCGGCGACACTCCCAGCAGCGGCAACAGCACGATCGGCAGCAGCGACGTCGCCGGAATCGGCACCGCCTCCGTCACCCACAACACGGCCATCAACACCGCCAGCAGCGCCACCCGTGTCCCCGGCAGCGTCAGCCCCATCAGCGGCGGCGACAGCCACAGCGCGACCACCAGCACCGTCGCCAGGCCAAGACCGATCCGCCGCCGCCAGCCGGGCCCCGCCTCGGCGTCGTCGTTCAACTCGTCGATTTCCTGCGGGGTGGACACGGCAGCCGGGGTTTTCTCCATGGGGCGCGCCGACGCTGCGCAAACTCCCTGCTGCTGCGCAATCCTTGTTCACTCATCCGCATGAGGCGGCGCGTCCGCCGCGTGTTCCTCACGTCGCGCCCCAGCCTGCGTCGCGGGTCTTCCCGCTCCGCAGCGCTAGAATTGCGCGCGCTCGATCGGAGCCCGCTCCGTGTCGTCCCCTCGCTCCGCCGCCGCCGTCGCCGCCCGGGGCGTCAGCGCGAAAAACGCATTGCCCCGGTAAATTTCCCGCAGCGCGTGCGGCACGTTCATCAACGACGTGTGTTTGCAAATAAACCCGAGTGCTCCACAACCCATCGCCTGCTCGACCCCCGTGTCGTCGCCTTCCGCCGACACGATGAGGACCTGCGTTTCCGGCCGCAGCGCGCGGATCCGTTGCGTGGCTTCCAGCCCGTTCATGTTGGGCATCGCGATATCCATCACCACCACGTCCGGCTGCAGCCGCTTGGCGGAATCGACCGCCTCCTGCCCGTCGCACGCAAAACCGACCACCTGCATGTCCGGCTCGAACTCGAGGAGAATGGACAAGCCTTCTCTCAACGTTTCGTGGTCGTCTGCGATGAGCACCTTGATCGGATCTGCCATAGGGAGGGGGCGACGACTGACAGCGGTTTTGGCCGGAGGTATCGTAAAAAGTGCCGGTTTTCACCCCGAGCCCGTCGCGCGGCGATGCCTCGCGGCCAGGGCTCAGCCGTCGAACCCTTTCACCGTCAGCGAGCGCCCGTTGTCCTTCGGCCCGAGCGCCAGGATGAACGGCGCCGCCGCCTGCGCCCACGCCTCCGCCTTGGGATACCCGCCCGCGCCCTCCGCCCAGCAGGAGCGGAGCATATCCGTATCGATCACGCCCGGATTCAACGGCACCGCCGCCATGCCCGCCGGCAGCTCCTGCGCGAGCGCCTGCGTGAGCCCCTCGATCGCGTATTTGGAAGCGCAATACGCCGCCACCTCCGGCGACGTGCTGCGCCCCCAACCCGAGCTGAAATTCACGATCACGCCGGACTTCCGGGCGACCATCGCCGGCACGAAGTGCCGGATCACGTTGGCCACCCCCCGCACGTTCACATCGATCACCTTCGTGAACTCGCGATCGTCCAGCGCCCAGAGCGGCGCCAGCCGGTTCATCACCCCGGCGTTGTTGATCAGGAGGTCCGGCGGCGTGTCGTTTTCCAACACCTTGGCCGCCCACAGCGCCACCTTGTTGTCCAGCGCCACGTCGACCACCGAAAAATCGTGCGGCGCGGGACAGTCCATCCGCAGGTCGAAGATCGCCTCCCCGCTGCGCCCGCAGCCGATCACCGTGTGGCCCGCGCGCATGAACTCCGTCGCCAGCGCGCGACCGAGTCCGCGCGTCACTCCTGTCATCACGATTTTCATGCGATCACAGGTAGCGGCCGTCGCCCCGACCGCCACCCCGAAAACGCGCGCCGTCCGCAGGTGGAACCCGTCGTCCCGTCGGGTTGGATTGAAAGGGCGCGGCGTTTTTCCGAACCAACCCGACGGGACTCTTTGGACCGGAGACAAGGGTAACAGGTGTTCGGAGACATGGGTA
>JAEYYL010000094.1 GCA_023430825.1 Verrucomicrobiota bacterium
GGAGCGTTTCGTGAGCGATCCGTTTTCGGGGGTGGCGGGTGCGCGGTTGTATCGCACGGGGGATGTGGCGCGCTGGCGGCCGGATGGGACGATCGAGTTTCTCGGGCGGATGGACCAGCAGGTGAAGTTGCGCGGATTTCGCATCGAGCTGGGCGAAATCGAGGCGGCGCTGCGGCAGCATGCGGCGGTGCGCGACGTGGTTGCGCACGTGCACGGCGCGGGCGGCGACAAGGTGCTGGCGGCGTATTTCACGAGCGATGCGGAAAGCGGGTTGGAGGCGGCGGAGCTGCGGGCATTTCTCGCAGAGCGGTTACCGGATTACACGATACCGTCGGCGTTTGTGCGGTTGGATGAGCTGCCGCTCGGGCGAAACGGGAAGGTGAACCGGCGGGCGTTGCCGGCGCCGGACGAGTTGAGCGGTGCGCGGGCGGGTGGGCTGGCGCCGCGGACGGCGCTCGAGGCGCGGCTGGCGCGGATCTGGCAGGACGTGCTCGGCGTGCCGGCGGTGGGTGTGCGCGATGGGTTTTTCGATCTGGGTGGACATTCGCTGCTCGCGACGAAATTGCTCGCGGAGGTGGACGCGAAGCTGGGCGCGAAGGTGTCGCTCAACGCGTTGTTCGAGCGCGGCACGATCGAGGCGATGGCGGAGGCGATCGAGGCGGGGCGGGGCGCGGGGGCGTTCACGCCGTTGGTGACGTTGAAACCGGAGGGCGCGCGCGCGCCGTTCTTCTGCGTGCATCCGGGCGGCGGATCGGTGTTGTCCTACTTCGAGCTGGCGGGGGAGTTCGCGGCGGAGCGGCCGTTTTATGGGTTGCAGGCGCCGGGGTTGGACGGGGCGGTGCCGCCGTTGCGGTCGGTGGAGGCGCTGGCGACGGCGTATCTCGCGGCGATCCGGGAGAAGTTTCCGCGCGGGCCGTATCATTTGGGCGGGCACTCGTTTGGCGCGAGCGTGGCGTATGAGATGGCGGGTCAGCTCGAAGCGGAAGGCGAGGGTCACGTGGGTGCGTTGGTGTTGATGGATCATCTGGCGCCGGACCGCGCGCGGGCGCTGATCGACCGCGAGCCGACGGATGTGGAGGCGTTGGAATTCATGGCGCATCAGATTGGCGCGCATTTCGGGGTGGCGTTTGCGTTGCCGGCGAAAGAGCTGGCGGCGCGGACGGCGGAGGAGCGGCTGGCGTTTTTCCTCGAGCGGGCGCGGGCGACGGGAATCGCGCCGCCGGGGGCGGATGTGGCGATGATCGCGGGACTGGTGGCGGTGTATCAGGCGAATTTGCACGCGCTGATGAATTATCATCCGGGCGAACTGCGCGGCGGGTTGACGCTGGTGCGCACGAGCGGTTTTGCGGCGGAGACGGCGGACGCAGAGACGGCGGGCTGGGAGCAAATCGTGCGCGGACCGATCGCGGTGCTCGACGCCGAGGGCGATCACAACACGATGCTGCGTTCTCCGCAGGTGGCCGGGCTTGCGTCGCTGATCGCGTCGCGCCTCGATGCAGCGGAGGCGCGCTGAGCGCGGTGAAGGAACCACGAATGGACACGAACCAACACGAATTAACGCCGACGAACCCTCGTCGTCCTCGAAGCCTGATCGCGAGCCGTAGTCTCGCGAAGGATACGAAGGTCATGAAGTCCAACGCGAACGAAGCGAACGGTCCTGCGACAAGATCAACGTTAGGCGTCCCTTTTTAAATCCCATGAGCAACAACCTCTACCTCCGGCAGAACGTCCAAGTCGAACCGCTCGTCGAGAGCTGGTATGCGTGGTCGCACCTGATTTCGCCCGCGACGGCGGCGATGAACATCGTCGATCGTCATTTGAAGATCATGCAGTCCTATGTGCAGTCGCCGCAGGTGCATGCGGCGGCGGTGAAGAACCCGGCGATGCTCGGCGGGCCGTTCATCGATTACGATGGCAAGCGGGTGGACGAGATCCAGGCGCTGATCGACAAGACGAAGCGCGATCAGGGGCAGATGATCGCGTTTAGCGAGGCGGTGAAGCAGCTCGACCAGATGCTGCGGATGGAGGCGAAGGGATTTTCGCTGGAGCCGCTGTATGAGAAGGTGCCGGAGATTTTACGCGGTTATGTGGAGCTGGTTTACGATTTGAACAACCAGCCGTCGTTCCGGCTGGTGGAACCGCTGCTGTATCACAGCCCGTTTTACGACGAGAAGCGGCAGAGCCTGATGTTGTCGTTGATCAGCAGCGACGATCGGCCGTTCATTTTGAGCACGCCGCGGCTGCGGACGCCGGGGGATGTGCACGTGCAGATTCCGTTTGCGAGTCCGGTGATCGACGAACTCTTCGCGATGAAGTGGCAGGCGGGATCGGTGGACGCGATTGCGGAGAAACTCGGTGTGACGGCGGAGGACCGCGAGGCGTTCGCGAAGCTGTTCACCGAGGAGGCGCCGCGGCGTTATCAGGCTTACACGGGGGCGGGTGCGCGGTGGCGGTATTTCGGGCACGCGTGCATTTTGGTGGAGGCAGGCGGGACGTCGGTGCTGCTCGATCCGGTGTTGAGCTACACTTACGACCACGAGATCGCGCGGTTCACCTACGAGGATTTGCCGGACGTGATCGATTACGTGCTGATCACGCACAATCACCAGGATCACATTTTGTTCGAGACGATGCTGCAGTTGCGCGGGCGGGTGAAGCACATCGTGGTGCCGCGGAACGGGAATGGTGCGCTGCAGGATCCGTCGTTGAAGATGATGTTGGAGAAAGTCGGGTTCAAGAGCGTGCTGTCGATCGAGGAGTTCGAGGAGATCGTGACGCCGGACGGGAAGATCACCGGCATTCCGTTTTTCGGTGAGCATGGCGATCTGGCGATCCGGACGAAGAGCGCCTACCTGCTCGACCTGCACGGTCACCGGCTGATGTTTGCGGCGGATTCGTGCAACACGGAGCCGCGGCTTTATGAGCACGTGCAGAAGATCACGGGCAACATCGACGTGCTGTTCCTGGGCATGGAGTGCGATGGCGCGCCGATGTCGTGGATGTATGGGCCGCTGCTGACGAAGCCGCTCGATCGCAAGATGGACCATTCGCGGCGACTGGCGGGGTCGAACTACGAGCGCGGCATCGACATCGTGAAACGCTTCGGGTGCAAGGAGGCGTATGTTTACGCGATGGGGCAGGAGCCGTGGTTGAATTATGTGATGAGCATCAAATACACGGAGGAATCGAACCCGATCAAGGCGTCGAACCGGCTCGTGGCGGATTGTCATGCGCGCGGATTGCCGGCGGAGCGGTTGTTCGGGGAGAAGGAGATTTTGATCGGGTGAGGTGCGAGGCGAGGAGGAATTCGGTTTTGGCCGAGTTCTTCGCGCTCAAACCAGCCGAGCCATGGAACACAGAGGGCACAGAGCGCCGACACAGAGGAAGCAGGAGGCCACAAGGTGTTTGAATGCCTTTCATGCGGACTAGGGACTGTTTGGGAATTCTGTCATTGCGAGGAGGCCCGCTCTGCGGGACGACGACGCAATCCAGCTGGATCGCCACGGCGCGCTTCGCGCACCTCGCGATGACAGTCTATTCCCAAACACTCCCTAGCGGGTTGACGATGAGGAGTCTGAAAGTG
>JAEYYL010000305.1 GCA_023430825.1 Verrucomicrobiota bacterium
CTCCCTCAACTACGGCGTCACGCTCATCTGCTTTCTGGTTCCCGTGATGCTGCTCGCCTATTTCGACGTCATCGAAAACACCACCGCTGCGATCATCGCCGGCGTCGGCGCCGTCCTCGTTCCCGCGCTCCTCTACCGTTCCTCGCGCAGTTGGTTCCTGATGAACTATTACCTCGTCCTCCCGCATCACCTCCCCGCCAACGGCGGCACCGGCCGCGCCGGCGAGGACAACAACCGCTGAGACGACCTCCCGCGAATGACGCGAATCAACGCGAATTTCCGGCGATGAAGAGAGTGAGGGTTTCCCTTCCAACCCTTAGGGACTGTTTGGGAATTCGGTCATTGCGAGTCCCGC
Source organism: Verrucomicrobiota bacterium (assembly GCA_023430825.1). Classification (GTDB taxonomy): domain Bacteria; phylum Verrucomicrobiota; class Verrucomicrobiia; order Opitutales; family Opitutaceae; genus Opitutus. The sequence continues at coordinate 356 of JAEYYL010000305.1, forward strand.
TCTGCGGGACGACTACGCAATCCAGCTAGATCGCCACGGCGCGCTTCGCGCACCTCGCGATGACAGTCTATTCCCAAACACTCCCTAACCCGTCCGTCCCGTTTCTCCACCGGTTGGTTCTATTCGTGCCATTCGGGTGATTCGCGGGCCCCTGCCTGAGTCCGCCTCAACGAAACAACTGCCGCAGCGTCTCCACCGGCAACAACCGCTCCATCCGCTCCTGCGCCGCACGCACGCCGCGCTCATCGCGCTCCGCCAGGCCGAGCACCAGCTCGCCAAACGCACTCCCCGCCTCCGTCGCGCGCGCGTCCTCCGCCGGCAGCAAGGCCTCGATCTCGGCCCGCGACCGCGCGTGCACGCCGTCGAGCCACGCCTGCAGCCGCCGCCCCGTGAACAACGCGTCGCGCCGCGCCCCGCCGTGCGCCAGCGGACCGAGCAGCTCGATCCACGGCCGGTCCTCGCGATTGATCCGGGTTTCCTCCGCTGCCAGATCGCGCGCCTCCAACCACCCGACCCAGTTCATCCAGACCGCCGTCGGCGCCTTCAGCGTTGTATTCGTCGCATCACTACGCAGCTCGGCGACGCGCCGTCGCACGACCGCCGCCTCCAGCGCGAATCCCTCCGCCCCGCCGATCAACGCGATCGCCGGTTCCGTCGGCGAAAAATCCCCGCGCCACACCAGCGCGCGCGGAAACACCGTCAGGAACGTCCGCATCAAAATCGTCGCCTCCGTCTCCGACAGCTGAAACAGCGGCACCCACTGGCAGAACAATCCGCCCGGCGCCAGCGCCCCGCGCGCCGCCTCGAACTGCTCCAGGGTGAACAGCGCCCCTTCACCCAGCCGCCACGGCACCACCAGATCGCCCACGATCACGTCGAATTTTTCCGGCGAACCGCGCAACACATGACGCGCATCGTCGACCACCACCCGCGTGCGCGGATCATCCAGCACGCCGCCGTTCGCCTCGCGAAAATGCGCCCGCGCCGCCGCGATCGCCTCCGACACCAGTTCGATCGCCGTCAACTCCTCGACCGGGTGAAACAGCGCGCCGCCCGCCGTGATCCCCGTGCCGACCCCGAGAAACGCCACGCGCCGCGGCTGCGGATGCAGCAACAGCGGCACATGCGCCTGCATCCGCTCGTCGCCCGTCGATGCCGTGCCGCCGAGCGCGTAATGATTATTCAACTTCAGCCGCCGCGATCCCGCGCGCTCCACCACCGCCGTGATCCCATGCGTGCCCTCCGCCAGCGATACCAGGCGCTCCGTCCCGTCCGCCGCCAGGCGCACGCGCGGCAGTTCGAGCTGCGCGATCGGCCACCAGGTCACCGCCCATGCGGCGAGCAACGCGTATCCAGTTTTCACCGACACTCCCCGCGCCTGCCAGATCCCCGCCGCAACGAGCAGCGCACCGCCCCCGATCATCGCACTCCACAGCCCCACCCAGCGCGGCAGCACGAAGCCCGCGACCAACGCCCCCGCCACCGAACCGGCGATGTTCGCCGCCAGCAACCGGCCCAACACCCGTCCCACATCGCGCGCCGGTCCGCGTCCCGCGTCCTCCATGATCGCCGGCAATCCCACGCCGAGCAACGCCATCGCCGGCAGCACCAGCACCGCGGCAAGTCCCGCCAGCGATCCGGCGTGCCCCGCCCAACCTGCGCTCCCCGGCAGATAGCCCATGCCGCCCGTCAGCTTGAGAAACAGCCCCGGCGCGCCCACCACGACAAGACCCGCCGCGATCCACGCGCCCCCGAGCAGTCGCCGCGGCGCCACGCCCCACTTCAGCCCGATGCGCGCCAGTTGCGCGCCCAGCGCGAGCGCTAAAATCACCGCCGCCACGATCAAGGCGAACGAATACATCGAGTTCTCGTGCACCTGCGCGAATGCCCGGTTCCACCACACCTGCAGCGCAAACGTCACCGCCCCGGAAATCGCCGCCAGCACCAGCGTCGCGTCGTCTTTTTGTCCGGCGCCTGCGGCCGACTCCTCGCGCGCCTTCTCCGGTGACGCCATCGGGCCGGTCCTTGCGTCGAGCCACCACGCCGCCCCCGCCAGCCCCACGTTCGCCGCCGCACACAGCAGCGTCGTATCCGCCAAACCAAGACGCGGCAGCAGCCAGAAGGGCATCGCCAACGCGCCGAGCCCCGCGCCCGCGGTGTTCGCCACATATAACCAGCCGGCGGTCAGCCCGAGCCGCTGGCGCCGCTGATCGACGAGCGCGCCGAGCAGCGGGAGCGTGCCGCCCATGCAGAACGTCGGGATCAACACCGCGGCAAACACGACCGCGCCGCGCACCGCCGCGAATCCCGCCGGCCACTCGGCCAGCGTCGCGAACAGCGCCGGATAACCCGCCTCGAACCATGAAATCGCCGGCGCCACCAGCAGCGCACCTCCCCCCACGCCGAGTTCGAGCAGCGCATACGCGCGCAACGGCCGCGACCACCGTTTCGCGCAGCGCCCCACGATCAAACTCCCGAGCCCGAGCCCCGCGAAATACGCCGCGAGCACCGCCGCCGTCGCCGGCGCCCCCGAGCCCAGCACGAGCGCGAACTGCCGCTGCCACACGACTTCATACACCAGCGCGATCGCGCCGGACACGAACAGCATCGACGCGACGACGCCTTGACCGACCGCAACCGGCGCACGTTTCGATGGGGAAGACTTCATTGCGATCGCCGTCAGCGTGACGGCCCGCGGGAGCGTTGTCCGCAAAAAAGCGGCGGCGAAGATCGCCGCCGCCAAAGGAGGGCGGGCTTCAGCCCGCCTCACGCGGCATACGCTTCCTAGAACCGCACACCGATGCTGCTGTTGATCGTGAAGTCCGCGAACGCCGCATCACCCGGCCGCAGCGCCCCATATGTGTGCGAGCGCCGGTGATGCACCGCGACCGGCACCGTGAGCGTGCCGACGAAACGCCCCTTCGCATACGTCACGCCCGGTTCCACCGCCACCGAGAAACCCGGCCGGCGGCTGCCGCGACTGCCGCCGAACGCATCGTTACCCGGCACGCCTTCGATGCGTCCGCCGAGGCTCAGCGACAAACCCGGCGCCGACGTGATCGCAAGGTCGAAGCCGCCGCGCGCGAAATAGGAGTCGGGCACCGAGAAGTTGGTCACCGCCACGCGCTCCTTCGGGTTAAACAAATACGACGCGTTTCCATACGCGCTCACCGGCCCTTTCACATGGACGAAACCCTGGAAGTCGAACGACCAGCCCCAACCACCATCGCCGGGCTGGATTGACGAATCGACGTAGCGCACCTGCGGCCCGATGGGACGCATGAACGTGTCCTTCGCCGTGTAGTCTCCCGTCGCCGCCTTGATGCTGAAACCGACCGAAAGATTGCCGCGATGCGTCGTGTCCGGATCGAACACCCAATAGTTCGCACCGAACCGGATATCGCCCAATCCGCGCGACTGCGTGTGATAACGCGGATTCGCGTTGCCGCGGTGCTCATACTTCGACGAGCGGTCGTGCTTCGAGAACGGCAGCGTGAGATTCAGGTTGAGCCGCTTCGTCCACGCATACGTCGCCGTCACGTCGAGAAAATGGGAGTTGTTGATCACCTCCGTGCCCTGCGCCTGGCGGTGTTTCTGTTCATCGTCGCCGATGAAATGCCGGTCCGACTCGAACCAGCGATGCGCGATGTTCAACTGCCACTGCTTCGGCTCCAGAAAGCCGGAGCCATCCAGGATCATCGCGCCGCCACCGCCGCGGGCGATGACGCAGCCCTGGCCAAAGGCCGCGGCGGGCAGGAGCAGGAGCGCAAACAAACACGCGAGAGCGCCGGGGACGCGACGCGACACAGTTAGGGGAACGTGCACAGAATGCATGCTGGGGGAGGGAACTCTGACAGGGTGTGTGTTAGTCCATCGGGCAGAACCGATGGGTGGGAAGCCGCTTGCGTTAGCGGCTTCGCCTTCGCCCGCATATCCAAAAGGGGCCGGCCGCCGCCTTCCGTGGGCGAGTTGCCGCCAACTTTGTGCGGCACTTGCGGAAATCGCCTCACAATCTGCGACCGGCTTCGCCGGACTTGCCCCGCCCTTTCATTCTCCTACCGTCAGCCCCTCATGTTCGCCGGCCTCACTGACCGCACCTGGCTCTGGTTCGCGGCGGGATTCTATCTCGTCGGGCTCCTGCTCGGCACGATCTCGCTGCTGCGCGGCACGCGGCACTCCGACGCCCGCATCAACCTGACCATCGTCCTCGGCTACGTCTGCCAGTTGATCGGCCTCTACGCGCGCGGCCGCGTCGTCGGGGGTTGCCCGCTCGGCAACACCTTCGAGATTTTCCAGTTCACCGCCTGGTCCGCCATCACCCTTTACCTCGTGGTCGGCGTCACTTTCCGCCTCAGCCTCCTCGGCTACTTCACCTCCTGCCTCGCCGCCGTCCTCACCCTCACTTCCCTCGCCATTCCCGCGTGGGACGCCACCCGCCGTTCCCAAATTTTCGGCGGCAATCCCTGGATCGAGCTCCATGCCTCGCTCGCCCTCTTCAGCTACGGCGTCTTCGCCCTGCTCGCCCTCACCGCCCTCATGCTGCTGCTCCGCACCTACTCGCTGAAGGCCAAACAGCTCGGCGGCTGGTTTTCCTTCCTTCCGCCCATCCTCGACCTCGACCACATCAGCGTGCGCCTGCTCGCCACCGGCGTCATCCTCATGACGGCCTCCCTCGTCGGCGGCGGCGTTTACTGGCTCCGCGATCCGGACTCCGTCAACCTCGGCAAACTCCTCTTCACCATCGGCGTCTGGCTCGCCTACAGCATCGCGCTGATCCTCCGGCTGCGCGGACAACTGCTCGCCAAACGCTTCGCCTGGACGTGCCTCGCCTTGTTCGCCGTCGCCCTGATTTCCCTCGGCCCGGTCGACTCCAGCCGCCATCCCCCCGCGCTGCCCGCGCCGGACCACGTCGTGCCGCGATGAATCCGGAAGCGTTTTTCGTCCTCGGCGCGACCCACCACACCGCGCCCCTCGCCCTGCGCGAGCGCCTCTCGCTCAGCGCCGATTCCGCCCGCTCCCTCACCGCCCAACTCGCCGCGACGGAAGGCCTCCGCGAGTTCACGTTGCTCAACACCTGCAACCGCGTGGAATTTTACGGCGTCGCCGCCGACACCGCGGCGGCCACCCGGGTCCAGTCCGCCTTCTGCGCGCTCCAGCAGGTCGACCCGGCCGAGTTCGAGCAATTCCGCCTCAGCCTCCGTGGCCCCGACGCCGTTCGCCACCTCCTCGAGGTCGCCGCCGGCATCGACTCGCAGATGCTCGGCGAGACCGAAATTTTCGGCCAGGTGAAGGACGCCTACGCCGCCGCCCAGGCGCACGGCCACACCGGCCCCGTGCTGAATCGCGTTTTCCAAAAAGCCTTCCAGGCCGCGAAACACGTGCGCACCCACACCGCGATCACCGAAGGCCAGGTCAGCATCGCCAACGTCGCCGTCGACCTCGCGCACACGATCTTTGGCGACCTCGCCTCCACCCGCATCCTCCTCCTCGGCGCCGGCGACATCGGCGAAAAAACCGCCAAAGCTTTCCAGAGCCGCGGCGCCGGCAGCCTCACCGTCGCCAGCCGCCGCCTTGAGCGCGCCATGGAACTCGCCACCGCGCTCAACGCCAGCGCCCTCCCCTTCGAGCAGCGCGATTCACGCCTCGGCGAATTCGATGTCGTCGTCTGCGCCACCTCCGCTCCCGGCTCTGTCGTCACCGCCGCCGCCACCAAGGCCGCCATCCACAAGCGCCCCGCCCGCCCCCTCTTCTTCATCGACCTCGCCCTCCCCCGCGACGTCGATGCGAGCGTCGCCGAGCTCCAGAACGTGTTTCTCTACAACCTCGACGACCTCGCGAAGATCGCCGAGGAGAACCGCGCCGCCCGCGCCGCCGAGCTCGCGAAATGCCGCGCCCTCCTCAGCGAGCGCGCCGAGAACCTCTGGCAGCACATCGCCCCCCGCCTCGCGCCCGTGAGCGACGCGCCCGCCAACGGCCGCACCGTCCCCTCGCCGCACGCCTGAACCGCTCGCCGGCCGGAGAACGGGCGCCCGGCCTTTTACCCCGGGCTGCCCTCGCATCCCCTCCCCCTTTC
>JAEYYL010000099.1 GCA_023430825.1 Verrucomicrobiota bacterium
ATCTTCCATCATGCAACTCGACTCCTTCGCTGAAATCTTCGCCGTCTTCAATCTGGAGCCATGGACAATCGCGATCCTCATACCCGTCTCCGGGATGATCTTCGCCGGCGTGATCGCAAACTCCGGCGGACAATCCGGCGCCGCACTCGCCGTCGCCTTCGCCGCCACCGCTCTCTCGCTCTTTTACGTTTTCCGCGACCGCTTTCGCCGGCCCCTCCGCTTCCCCCTCTGAAACCTGGCAAGGCGAGGCGTCCCCGCCGAGCCGTGGCTCACCGGAACGGTCGTTTGCTGCCAGGATGACGCTGCCATGCGCGAAAAAGGCCGGCCCGCGATGGGTCGGCCTTCGTAACCGAATTATGAATACATTTCGCCGCGCGGCTTACGCCACGCGCTCGACGATCAGCGGCGGCGGCGTCGGCCGCTTCGGCGCCAGCCGGTAAGCGTTCTTGAAATATTCCAGCGCCTGCTCGAGCTTCGCCTCGTCGTTGTAGTGAATCATCATCAGCGGCTCGCCCTGCTTCACCTGCGTGCCGACCTTCTTGATCTCCGACACGCCGACCGCGTGGTCGACCTTCGGGTGATGATTGCCGTGGCCATGATTCCCGTGACCGTGGTGACCGTGATTCGCGCCCGGCTCGATGCCGGCGCCAAGCAGGTGCACGCCGCGCGCGATCATCGCCGCGTTGATCGTATGCACATAGCCGCGCTTCGGGGCGGGCAGCTTCCGGATGTGCCGGGCCGCCGGGAATTTCTCCGGATGATCGATGAACGAAATGTCGCCGCCCTGCGCTTTCACCAGGTCCTTGAACTTCTGCAGCGCGGAGCCGTCCGTCAGATGACGCTGCACCGTCTGCTTTGCCGAGAGCGTCGAACCCGCCACGCCCGCGAGGCGGACGATCTCCATCCCGAGCTTCAGCACGAGTTCCTTCATGTCCTCGGGACCTTCGCCCTTCAGGAGTTGGATGGCTTCCTTGACCTCCAGCGACGTGCCCACGGTGTCGCCGAGCGGCTGGTTCATGTCGGTGACGAGCGCGACGCAGCGGCGCTTCATCGAACGGCCCACGCGGGTCATCGAGCGGGCCAGCTGTTTCGCCTGTTCGAGATCCTTGATGAAGGAACCGTTGCCCCACTTCACGTCGATCACGAGGCCTTCGGAGCCCTCGGCCAGCTTCTTCGACAAGACGCTCCCCGTGATGAGCGGCAGGCTCGGGATCGTGCCCGTTTCCTTGCGCAAGTCGTAGAACTTCGCGTCCGCCGGAGCGAGCGCATCGCTTTGCTGCACGATCGCACCCCCGATGCGCCCCAGCTGGGAGATGAACTGCTCGATCGGAAGATTGCCTTTGAATCCCGGGAAACTCGCGAGTTTCTCCAGCGTGTTGATCACGTAATCGTGCTCCACGCCGCACATCATCGGAACCACCACCCCGCTCGCCATCGCGAGCGGCACGAGCACGAGGGACGTCTTGTCACCCACCCCACCCGTCGAATACTTGTCGATCTTCGGCTTCGCGATGCTCGATAGATCGATCACCTCGCCCGAAAGCATCATCTCCTCGGTCAGATCCGCCGTCTCCTGCGCGGACATGTTGGAAAAGTAGATCGCCATCATCAGTGCCGCGAGCTGGTGCTGCGGCATCTCGCCGTCGAGCGTGCTGTCGATGATGTAACGAATTTCCTCTTGCGTGAACTCCCCGCCATCGCGCTTCTTCTCGATCAAGAATTCGAACGAGGGCTTGATGAACCGGCGGGCCGGAATGGTGCGTTTCGTCATGGTATAGAGTGAACATCCCCGCCCGCGTTGCCGCGGTGCGGAAAAGTGTGCGATAAAAGACGCTTATGACAATTTGTCGAGCTTAAACCCCCGGCGGCCGCCGCTCTCGACGCGAGGCCCGCGCCGCAGTTTTCGCCCGCGCAAGATACCTTGAGCCTGCCTATCCTTCAACCTGTCAGCGCTCTCGGGTATTTCCCGCTATCGGCCGGCCCGTTCTTGCCGAACCCAGGCCGCGATCACGGCGCGTTCGTAATCGGTCATCCCTGTCGCATTGCCCAACGGCATGATCCGCGTCGCGACCACCTGCTGGTAAATCCGATCCGCGTTTCGCACCACGTCGTCCGCCGTGTGCAGCAATACGCCGCCAGGTGTTTGCACCTGCCCCGGAAAGGTCGGTTGCGGCGCGTGACAGGTCACACATCGCTCACCCACGATCGCCCGCACCGCCTCGAGCGTCACGGCGCCGTCGACGCGTGGCAGTTCGGGCGCGCGGGGCGCCGTCCACCACGCAACGACGCCCAGTAACCCGGCGCCGATCGCCGGATACCGCCACGCCAGCACGCCCTTGTGCCGCCGGTTGAAAAAATGCCGGATCGCGACACCCGCCGCCGCGATCAACGCCAGCACCGCCCAATTGTAAGCGTGCCCATAAGTCGCCGCGTAATGATTGCTGATCATCGTGAACACGACGGGCAGCGTGAAGTAGTTGTTGTGCACGCTGCGCTGCTTGCCGCGTTTCCCGTCCAGCGGATCAGGCGTCCGCCCTTCGCGCAGCGCCGTCACGATCCGCCGCTGTCCCGGAATGATCACGAAAAACACGTTCGCCACCATGATCGTGCCGATTGCCGTCCCGACGTGGATGAACGCCGCCCGTCCGCCCAGCGTGCGCGCCAGTCCCCACGCCAGCAGGATCGACAAAGCGAAAATCACGCCGCCGAGCAGCGCATCATTTTTTCCCAGCGGCGACCGACACAACGCGTCGTAAACCAACCATGCGCCCACCATGCTCGCCCCACCGATGGCCACCGCCTGCCACGCCGACAGCTCTGCCACCGTCGGATCGACCATCATCGTCTGCGCCTTCAGCCAGTAAACAACCACCAGCAACGCCGTTCCCGACAACCACGTCGTGTAGGCCTCCCACTTGAACCAGTGCAGCTTCTCCGGCAGTGCCGCCGGCGCCACCGCATATTTTTGCGGGTTGTAGAACCCGCCGCCGTGCACCGCCCAGAGTTCGCCCGCGACACCCTTTTTCGCCGCTTCCGATCCGCTCGGCGGCGGCTCCAGACTGTTATCGAGCCAGATGAAATAAAACGACGACCCGATCCACGCGATCCCCGCGATGACGTGCAGCCAGCGCAACAGCATCCCGAGAAACTCGACGAGATAAGGGTCCATGGAACCGCGAGCTAGCTGCCGCGATGCCAACCCGATCGCGCCTGCGCTGCAAGCCCCTCTAGGGCGGGGCCTCCCGACCCCGCCGGCGCCCCCCAGACAAAAGCTTGCCCGCCTCGCCCGCCGTCGCGTTTCCTCGCCGGATGCACGTCGCCTTCAACCTCGCCGCCGAACTCGACACGGTCCTCAAGACCGCCGCCGCTGCCGCCGGGCTGGATGCGGCCGCCTTCGCTCCCGACGTTCGCGTCGCCGACCCGAAGCACGGCGACTACCAGGCCAACGGCGTCCTCGGCTACGCGAAATCGCGCAAAGAAAATCCCCGCGCCGTCGCCGAGAAACTCCTCGCCGCCCTGCCCGCCGACGTCCGCGCTCTCGCCGACGTCGCCATCGCCGGCCCGGGCTTCATCAATTTCACGCTCAAACCCGCGACGCTCCTCGCCTGGCTCCACGCCTTCTCCACTCGCGACGCCCTCGCCGCCGGCGCCGCCGCCGCGCACGCCGGCCAGACCTGGGTCGTCGATTATTCCTCGCCCAACACCGCGAAGCAGATGCACGTCGGCCACCTCCGCTCCGCCGTCATCGGCGAAGCGATCTGCCGCCTCCTCGCGTTCACCGGCGCCCGCGTCATCCGCGACAACCACCTCGGCGACTGGGGCACGCAGTTCGGCAAACTCATCTACGGTTTCAAACGCTGGGCCAACCCCGACGCGCTCGCCGCCGAGCCGATCGAGGAACTCGAACGACTCTACAAACTCGGCAACGACGCCACCCCCGAGGGCTCGCCCGCACTCGACGAAGCCCGCCGCGAACTTGTCGCGCTCCAAAACGGCGACTCCGACAACGTCGCGCTCTGGAAAAAATTCTCCGACGTCAGCCTCGCCGCCTTCCAGCAGATTTACGACCGGCTCGGCATCCGTTTCGATCACAACCTCGGCGAGTCGTTCTACAACGACAAGGTCGAGCGCGTGTATCAGGAACTTCGCGACACCGGCCTCGCCGAGGACAGCGCCGGCGCGCTCGTCGTCTTCCACGACGAACACCCGCGCTTCAGCCGCCACGCCGAGCGCCCGAATCCGTTCATGGTTCGCAAGGCCGACGGTGCCAGCGGCTACGCGTCGACCGACCTCGCCACCGCGCTTTACCGCGTCGAGCACTTCAACGCCGACGGCATCGTCGTGGTCACCGACTTCCGCCAGGCCGATCACTTCGAACAGCTCATCCTCACGGTGAAGAAATGGTTCGCCGCGAAACACTACCGACTGCCCGAGTTTCATCACGTCACTTTCGGCGCCGTCACCGGCGAGGACGGCAAAGCCCTAAAGACCCGCGACGGCGGCACGATCAAACTGAAGGCGCTGCTCGACGAGGCCGAGGAGCGCGCCTTCGCGATCGTCTCCGAGAAGAACCCTGATCTCGCGGAAAACGAACGCCGCGAGATCGCGCGCATCGTCGGCATCGGCGCGGTCCAATACGCCGACCTCTCCCAGAACCGCAGCAGCAACTATGTGTTCTCCTGGGAAAAGATGCTCGCGCTCGACGGCAACACCGCGCCCTACCTGCTCTACGCCGTCGCCCGCCTCCACTCCATCTTCGGCAAAGCCGGCTTCACCCTCCCCTCGGCCGCCGATCCCGTTTGTCATATAATGTATGACATTTCCGCCATCGCCGCCTCCGCGACCCCGCCGGAGACATCCACGGAGATCTCACTCGCGCGCAAACTCGCGAAGTTCCCCGATGCACTCCGGCTCGCCGCCGACTCGCTGCGCCCGCACTTCCTTGGCCTGTATCTCTTCGAACTCGCCGGCGACTACAGCTCGTTCAACAACGCCGACAAGGTCCTCGTCGACGAACCCGCCCTCCGCGCCCGCCGCCTGCTGCTCTGCGCCCGCACACTGCTGATCCTGGAGACCGGACTGCACCTGCTCGGCCTCCGCACGCTGACGCGGATGTGAGGAGGAAATCTCCGAGCTCCAACCTCGAAGCTCCAAGGAAGCTCCAAACCTCAGACGACCGTTCGGCGTCCGCATTCATGGTTTGAGCTTTGGTGTTTCACGGGAGCTTGGATCTTGGTGCTTGGAGCTTCCGCCCCTCCGCGGCGGCGGCGGCGGCCACTAAACTCTTGCCGCTCCACGGCGCGGCGGACAGCTTCACCGCGCATGGCGACGCAGGAATTCTACATCCGCAACGAGTCGGACACGGAGGCCCGCGGGCCCTTCACCCTCGAGCAACTCGGTTCGCTCATCGATTCCGGCCAGCTCACGACCGCGACGCTTTACTACGAGATCAACACCGAGCAGTGGACGCCGATCGAGTCCAACGCCGAGCTGAAAGCCGCGCTGTTTCCCGAGAAGAAAAAACTCACGGTGCGTCCGAAGGAAAAACTCGAGACCCTCAACAAGGCCGCCGAGGGCGCCGCGCCGATCACGGTTACGGACATGCTCGCCGCAGCGGAGGGCCGCACCGCCGACACGAAGGATAAACAGGACCCCGCCGAGGCCATGGCGCGCGCCGCGGGCATCGGCCGTTTCGCCGCCATCGCCGCCCTGGTAATCGCCTCCACGGGCGAGATGCTGCCGTCCGTCGACGCGATCATGGCCCTGGACACGGCGAAGCTCATCGAAAACCCGCTCGTCTTCCTGGGCGTGCTCGACCTTTTCCTCGCCGTCGTGCTCGGGCTCGGCGTCGTGTCGGTGTATCCATTTGTTCGATTCCGCGCCGCGCTCGGACTCGGTTTTCTCGGCTTTGTTTTCTGGACCCACGGCCAGAGCCTGCCGTTGCTCGCGTTGGCTGCTGGAAGCGCCGGCCTCTATCTCAGCACCGTGTTCGTCTCGCTCTTGCCCGTCGTCATCGCCGCCGCCCTCGCTGTGACGGGTTTCGCGCTCGTGTCCTGGCACTTGCTGTCTTGAGCGTCCGCCTCATCTTCCGCGCATGAGCCGTCCGCTGGCCGAACGCTGGAGAAAACTCGTCCAGCTCTACCAAAAGGAGATCTGGCAGCCGGGCCAGCTCCAGGGTTTCTCGCTGCAAGGAGTGTTTTATGCGATCCTCCGCGTGGTCTCGATCACCTGGACGGTCTTCGCCGAGACGAAGGCCGCCAGCCGCGCCGCCGCCCTCAGCTTCAGTTCGCTCCTTGGTCTCGGTCCGCTCGTCGCGCTGACCGTGCTCGTCGCCGGATTCGCCCTGGATAACAAAGACCCCAATCTCGCCGCCAACACCCTGAGCCGGCTGATCAATTTCGTCGCCCCCCAGGTCGGCCAATACGGCAAGCTTCCCCACAACCGCGAACCCGTGCCCGCCGCGACGCCCGACGGACGCACGCCGGCGGCCGTTCCATCGAGCGCCGCACCGACCGCGCGCGTGGAATTGTCCGCCGCCTCGACCGACGTGCAGCTCAACCCCCGGCTCGTGCAGATGATGAACAGTTTCATCAGCCAGGGCCGCTCCGGCTCGGCCGGCGTCGTCGGCTTCTTCTCCTTCATGCTGATCGTCCTCCTGCTGTTCAAGACGGTGGAGGACACGTTCAACGAAATCTGGGGCGTGCGCAGCGGGCGCTCCGTCGTCATGCGCATCGTCTATTACTGGACGATCCTCACGCTCGGCGCGATTTTGTTCTTCGCCTCCGTCACGCTGCTCGGCGCCGGCGCGTTCGTCAGCGTCTTCGAGGATGCCGTCGAGCAACTGCCCTTCTCGGACCAGGTGGCGCTGGTGCTGCAATGGTCGCTGCCGGCATTTTCATTCACCCTGCTCGTGGTGCTGCTCACGATTTTTTACCGGATCATTCCCAACACCCGCGTTTTTTGGCGGGCCGCATTCATCGGCGCGGTCGTGGTCGCGTCGCTGCTGATGTTGAACAACTACCTCGCGTTCCTCTACGTGCGCCGCGTGATCCTGACGGAAAGCCTCTATGGTTCGCTCGGCTTCCCACTCGTGGTGATGTTCGGCCTCTACATCTTCTGGCTCTATGTGCTGATCGGAGGCCAGATCAGCTATGCGGTGCAGAACGTCCATTTCCGCAACAGCCAGGCCGCGTGGGGCCATCTCTCCCAGTCGATGCGCGAGCGCCTGCTGCTCGTCGTGCTGCTCACCATCAGCCGGCGTTTTCAAGACTGCCTTCCGCCCATCGCCGCCTCGCACCTCGGCAGCATGATCAAGGTCCCGACCCAGATTCTGAACGAGTGCCTCAACCGCCTCGTCGATTTGAAACTCATCACCCCGCTCCCGTCCACGAGCGAGGATTCATCCGACCTGCTCTACCAGCCGGCGCGCCCGCTAAACCGGATCACCCTGGCAGATTTCAAGACGCTCGACGACAATCTCGGCGACGATCCCGTCGGCAGTTCGCTCGACCAGCTCGATCCGATTCTTCTCCGCTACAACCAGGAGGTCGCCAAGCTCGGGGAACGCGCCTTTCTGCAGAAAACGCTCGAACAGCTCCTGGCCGAGTTTCCTTTCGATCAGTCACGACCGCCCTTCGCCCTCGGCGAAAGCCGCCGCGCGTAGCCGCGCCATCGCGCCGCCCGGCGCTTGCTCGCGAGATTCATTTCACCGCGCTCACGGCATTCCGGCGCCGTCAAAAGCTCCCTGCGACGCTGACCCCGCTGACCCGGCTCCGCCTCCTCTCCCGCATCCGTCACACGCGCCGCAAATGCCGCCGGGGCGTGACGTCGGAAAGGCCGGATTGGCGGATTGGCGACGCCGATCGCCGGGATCGAGTAGCCAGGGAGGTTGCCCTCCCCTGGCTCTCACACCACCGGACATGCGGTTCACGCATCCGGCGGTTCCTCAAGAGGAGGAGTTGGCGCAGGCGTTCAGGGTATCGAGCAGGTTGATGAG
>JAEYYL010000339.1 GCA_023430825.1 Verrucomicrobiota bacterium
CGCGGCTCCAAAATCCCCACGCACAACAGCGCCGGCGTCGCGCCCGCCGCGCCTGCGCGCTGCGTCACCCGCGCCGCGCCGTCGAAATCCGCGCCGAGCGGCAGCACCTCGACCGGCGGCGTATCCAAAATTCCGATCCACGCCCAATACGCCTGCAACTCCCGCCGGCTCGCCTCCGAGATCGCCCACACCCGTTCGAATTCCGCCAGCGCCTTCAGGTAATGCGGATGCCGCGCGACACTGTGCGGCCACGTGATCGTCGGATGCTTCAACGGTATCGCGTCCGCAAAAATCGCCGCCGTCCGGCATCGTCGCGAGCGAACGAACGCGCCGATGCCCGGACGCTCGTATTCGGCAAACAACTCGCCCGTCACGAACCAGTCCGCCGCACCCGCCCGCGCCCGAATCTCTTCCCACCCCGCCGCACTCGCCGCGGCCCCGAGCTCCGTGCGCAACCGCTCGCTCATCCGGGCCAGCCCGGACCGGTGCCGCACGCCGGCCGTTTTCGTGACATCGAAAAAGATCATGCGCCGATCGTCCGATTGAACTCTGCCAGCAGCCGGCCGGCGTTCTTGTGCGCGTCGAAGTTTTCCTCGACCCACTTGCGTGCGGCAAACCGCACCCGCGACGCCAGCGCATCGTCGCGCGCGATGCGCCGCAACGCCGCCACCCACTCGCCAGGCACTTCCGTCGCCGCCACGAAACCGGTCACGCCGTCGGCAATCGCCTCGGTCGTCGCCGCGACCGGCGACGTCACCACCAGCACGCCGATCGACATCGCCTCCGGAATCACATTCGGCAACCCGTCGCGATCGCCACTCGGCGCAATCACGCCCGTGTGCAGCATCGCATCGGCCCACGCGAGCTGATCCCACACGTCGTGCTGCGCGAGATGGCCGGTGAACGCCACGCGCGACGCGATGCCGAGTTTCCCCGCCAGCTGCTCGAGTTCCGGTCGCAACGGTCCCTCGCCGACGACCCGCGCCTGGAACTCAACTCCGGCCGCCTGCAGCGCCGCGTAGATCCGCAGTTGGTGATCGAGGCCTTTCTTCTCGACGAGCCGTGCCACGCAGACGAGGTGCAGCGGCTCGCGATGCGAACGCAGCGGCTTCAAGGCCGGCAGCCAGTCGAGCCCGCGGCGGATGCACACGATCTTCCCCGCCGCGATCCCGCGCGCCTGCAGCGCCTCCCGCCCCATCTCCGTCGACGTGTGCACAAAGGCCGCGTGCTCGAGCTTGTCGCGCAACCACCAGTCGCCGCCGTATTCGTAAATATCATACGCGTGCGCCGCCGCGCTGAAGCGATGCCCGTCCAGCCGCCACAGCAGCCACGCCGCCGTCGCCGGCCCGCCCGCCCACGCCGCATGCACCAGCGCCGGCGGATCGCGGCGAAACTCCCGCGCGAACAAACACGCGAATCCTGCCCCCAGCATGTTCTCCCAGAAATTCAGCCACGATGGCGCCCGTCGCGTGAACAGTCCGCGCAACACCTGCTTCAACACCTCCGGCCGCCGCCACGACTCGTAGGGAATCATCCAGAACAGGGTCAGCAGCCGCCATTTATTGAAACGGCGCACGGGCAGCCCGCGAAACGTCCCGCCTCCGCCCCACAGCGAATAAATCCGCAGCACCACGCCATGCGCGCGCATCGCCACGATCTCGCGCTGGAGGAAAGTCTCCGTGGATTTCGGGAAGGTCGTGAACAGATAAGCTATGACGGGCGCGGAAGCAGGCAAGGTAACGCCACGCTAGCGCGGCCCCACGCGCGCGGCCAAGCGGTAAACAGCCGCATCGCGACACGCTCCCGCCTTGCGCACGTCTGCGACGGCATCAACACCCCGCGATGCAAGACACGCTCCTCGCGCTGCTCCGCCCGACACGCACCAGCTGCACGACGATTTCTTCGTCGGCCGTTTCGGCGCCGCCGTGTGAAAGCAGCCCCCGGATCGGGCGCATGGCTGAACCCGCTCCGCACGGAGCGAGCCACGGTCCGGTGGCTCTGCGCGTGAGCGCAGGGGCGGAAACCCCACACCTCCGACAATGCTATCGCGTCTCCCCCGCGTGCCGCCCGCCGCCGTTTCCATTCGCCGGCGGAAACGTCTGCCGTCGCAGGTTCGCCCGCGCCACTTCGTTGCCGAGCGCCACCAGTTCGTCGATCACCACGGTCGGATCCTCGTCCTGGCGCAGCTGGAGAAACCGCTCCCGCTCGCGCGCGTATTCCGCCGGCTCGGAGATCCAGCGATCGATCAACGCCGCGAAATCCCCTCCGTTTTCGATCTTGTGACAGCCCGCGCCGTTGCGGAAAAATTTCCACGTGAGCTGCTCCTGCGGCATGATTCCGCCAAACGCGTTGAACACGATCGGACACCGGAAATAGAGCGCCTTCGCACACGTCGTCGTGCCGCCGCGCGTCACGATCACATCGCTCACCTGCAGCAGGCGGTGCACGATCTCCGAAAACCCCTCGACGTAACAGTGGAACTCCGGATGCAGCGCGCGCCAGTGCAACACTTGGTTGTAGGTTTCCGTGTTGCGCCCGCAGATGACGATCGCCTGCACGCGATTCGCATGTCGGAGCAGCGCGGGCAGCAGCTCGAAATGATTGTTCGCGCCGTTGCCGCCCGTCGCGAGAAACACGGTGAAGCGATCTTCGCGGAGCCCCAGCTTCTTCGTGAGAAAGGCCCGCCGCTCCGCCTCGCCGAAGGCCTCCGTGTGTGCGCGCGGCTGCATCAGCAGCCCGCGCACCCGCGCGCGTTCCGGCGGAATTCCGCGCTTCACCGCGAAGTCGTGCGCCGTCGGCGTGCGCGAAATGTAGAGATCGACCGACGGCTCGATCCAGTTGCGCGAATATCCCCATCCGCCGGAGAACTCGCCGCAATACGTCGCGCAACGCACGCGATCCGCCCCGAGGACTTTTCGCGCGAGCGGAAAGTAACCGCGGTTCAGGCAATCGTGCACGCTGAACACCAGATGCGGCTGATACTCGCGCAGCACCTCGAGGTAGTATCGCTCACCGAAAGTCACCTTGCGGCGGTTGAGCACCGCGAGCAGCTCCACGAGCGCGTAGAACGCCTTGTGCACCCACGGCGCGCTTCGCTGGATGCGATTGTAGAGCCGCACGCCCGTGCGATTCACGACCGACGATCGCTCCAGCATCTGCTCGATGCGCACTTCAACGTCGTGCCGGTAAAGTTGAAAACACCACTCGGCAAACGCCTCGGCGCGGGCGTCATGCCCGCCGCCGGTGCTCGAGGTCAGCACCAGTATGCGCAGCTTGGACACGTCAGAGCCCGAAGTAGCGGCCCGCGATGGCGCGCCGCCACGAAGCCGGGACGATTCGCGCGAAGAGCGGCGCGAGCCGTGCTTGAAACCAGGTGCCCGAGCGCACCGTGCCACTGCGTCCGCGCCGCAGCGCGCGACGCAAATCCACCGC
>JAEYYL010000345.1 GCA_023430825.1 Verrucomicrobiota bacterium
CTCATCGGATAGACGCGAAATACGTTCGCCTTCACCTGCCCGGCCCCGACCAGCGGCCACACCTGCGCCTCGATCTCCGCCGCCAGCGCCGTTTTGAACGCCGATTCCCGCGCGCGCAGCGTGCTGCCCGTGATCGTCAACCGCTGCGCCATCACCTGCATCAAATTCACCTCCACCTTCGCGCCCTTTGCGGTGTTGATCAACACCAGCCGGCCTTCCGGCCGCAGCAGATTCAGATTCTTGGCCACATAATCGCCGCCGATCATGTCGAGCACCACATCCACGCCGGCCGCTTTCAACTCCGTCTCGAAATCCGCCGTCCGATAATTCACGCAGCGCTCCGCGCCGGCGGCTTCGGCGGCGCGACATTTCTCGTCGCTGCCCGCGGTCGCGAACACCCGCGCCCCCATCGCCCGCGCGAGCTGGATCGCCGCCATCCCGATCCCGCTCGTCCCGCCATGCACGAGCAGCGTTTCGCCCGAGCGCAGCCGTCCGCGTTGAAACACGTTCGACCACACGGTGAACATCGCCTCCGGCAACGCCGCCGCATCCGTCCACGCCATCCCGCGCGGCACCGGCAGACAATGCCCCGCGTCGACCACGACTCTCTCCGCGTAGCCGCCGCCCGCGAGCAACGCGCACACCGCATCGCCCGCTTTCCACCGCGTCACGCCCGCGCCACACGCCTCCACCACGCCGGCGACTTCCAAGCCGGGCACGTCCGCCGCGACGCCTTTCGGCGCGGGATATTTGCCTTTTCGCTGAATCACATCCGCGCGATTCACCCCCGCGGCTTTCACCGCGATCAGGATCTCGCCCGCGCCGACCGCCGGGTCGGGACGCTCCGCCACCTGCAACACCTCCGCCGCGCCGGGCTGTTCGAAAACGACTGCTTTCATTGTCTCCACCTCAGCCGCCCGTTGGCGAAACGCTATTCGAAAAACTCGATCGCTCCAAAGTAGTCGAGCCACGGATGAGACGGATCAGCCCCGATCAACAATCCATGGCGAGATTCCGACCCCTCGCCTCAGAGCGTGTCATGAACTTCCGCGTGGCGACCGTCGGCCGTAGCGCGGGTCAATCTGACCGCGTTGATGCAGCCTTGAACACGGTCAGATTGACCGTGCTACCTGGCAGGCCTTCGTCGAAATTTCTCGCAGCCTCTAGCGGCGAGTGACTTCCGCCCTTTGCTCGAGCCGTGACATCCGTGTGATCGTGGCCGGATCGGAGGATCGACGTCCGGCTCGAGTGCGCTGTGGGTTTTTTGTTCATTGCTTGCGCTCCTCGATGGATGCCAGCACGCAGCCCGCCGTCCGGCAATTTTCGCGCGTTTTGCGCCAACCTCCGCGGAGCGGCCGCGCCCCGATTGTGCGAAAATGGGATCGATGCTCACAACGCACGCCATGACTTTGCCCTTTCCTGTGCTCGCTCCGGATGAAGCCGCAGCGCTCGTCAACCACGGCGATACCATCGGTTTCGGTGGATTCACCGCCGCGGGAGCCTGCAAGGTGATCCCCCTGTCGATCGCCGCTCGCGCCAAGGCGGAGCACGCCGCCGGTCGCCCTTTCCAGCTGGGCGTCGTCACCGGCGCGTCGACCGGCAAATCGCTCGACGGAGCTCTCGCCGCCGCCGATGCCATCGCGTGGCGCACCCCGTATCAGTCGGACCCGACGCTGCGGAAGGCGATCAACGAGGGACGCACGAAATTTTTCGATCTGCACCTGTCCGCCGTGCAACCCACCGTGCGCAGCGGCGTGCTGGGAAAACTGCACTGGGCGATTGTCGAAGCGAGCGATGTGGCGCCGGACGGCACCATCACCCTGTCGACGTCGGTCGGCGCAGCGAACACCTTCCTGCGGCTCGCGGACCGGGTGTTGATCGAGCTGAACGCGCACCATCCGGCGGCGCTGAAGGGCTTTCACGATTTGTATGAACCGGCCGATCCGCCCGCGCGGCGCGAAATCCCGCTCTACAAACCGACCGATCTGATCGGCTCGGCGACCATCAAGATCGACCCGCGCAAGATCGCCGGCGTCGTGATGACCGATGCGCCGGACGAGACGGGCGCCTTCGACGAACCGGACGAGGTGACGAATCGCATCGGCTTGAACGTCGCGCAATTTCTCGCGGACGAACTGCGCGCGGGTCGGCTGCCGCCGTCGTTCCTCCCGCTGCAATCCGGCGTGGGCAACATCGCCAACGCGGTGATCGGCGCGCTCGGCACCAATCCGGGCGTGCCGCCGTTCATGATGTATACGGAGGTGATCCAAGACTCGGTGATCGACCTGATCAAGAGCGGCAAATGCACCTTCGCCAGCGGCTGCTCGCTGACGGTGAGCCCGGAGAAGCTACAGGAGGTTTACGGCGATCTGGATTTCTTCCGGAAGCGGATGGTGCTGCGCCCGCAGGAAATTTCGAACAGCCCGGAGATCGTGCGACGCCTCGGTCTCATCACCGTGAATACGGCGATCGAGGTCGACCTGTTCGGCAATGTGAACAGCACGCACGTGATGGGTCGCGACTTGATGAACGGCATCGGCGGCTCGGGCGATTTCACGCGCAACGCGCATGTTTCGATCTACACCTGTCCATCCGTCGCGAAGCGCGGCGCGATCAGCACGATCGTGCCGCTGGTGACGCATCTCGACCACAGCGAACACTCGGTGCAGATCGTCGTCACCGAACACGGCGTGGCGGACTTGCGCGGCAAGTCGCCCGGCGATCGGGCGAAACTGATGATCGAGAAATGCGTGCACCCGGACTATCGTCCGCTGTTGAGCGCGTATCTGGAAATCTCGGACAAAGGCCACGTGCCGCAGACGCTGCAGAACGCGTTTCGCATGCACCTCGCGTTCCTCGAACAGGGCGACATGCGAAAAGTGCAGTGGACGAAATAGCCCCGCGAGCAAGCGCGGACCGGTCGGGACGGCGCTCCGCGCCGTGCGCGATCACCGCGGAGCGGCGCGCGCTGCGGGACGCCTCGGAGAGGCCCCCTACCTCACTCATCGGCGTTGGCGGACCGGCGCGCACTCGCCCCAGTCAACGGAGCAACTGACGGCAGCGACGCGGCCGGTTGACTCCGCCGCGCGCGCCTCGCCTCGTTGAACCATGAAGGTTCCCTTCCTCTGCCGGGCGGCGACGATCTTCGGAGCGGCGTGGATCGCCGGAGCATCGGCGGCGACGACCGCCCCGCAGGCAACGCGCGATGGATGGTTCGTGTTTTCGCCGACCAACACCGCGGAACCCGGCGCGATCGGGATGGCGGACTGGCTCGATGCCCCCGCCGGCCGGCATGGATTCACGACGACGCAGGGCGACCGCATCGTGTTCGAGGACGGCACGCCGGTGGTCTTCTGGGGGACGAACAACAACAACGAGCACGTCGCGCCCGACCGCGACGAAGCGGAGCGCCGCGCGGCGTGGCTGGCGAAGTTCGGCATGAACGCCGTGCGGTTTCACAAGTTCCTGTGGCCGGGCGAAGGCATCGGTTCCCGCGAGCGATCGACGGAGTTCGTGCCCGAACTGCTCGAGCGGATGGACTACTACGTCGCGACGCTGCAACGGGCGGGAATTTATCAGACCTGGTCGCACATCTTCGGACATCGTCCGCAGCCCGGCGACCGCGAGCGGCTCGACGCCTACGACGAGGTCCTCGCTGGAGGCGGCCCGCCTTTTCTCGCCGGTTCGACCTACGGGATCGTGAATCTCTTCGAGGATCTCCAGGCGTTGAACATCGAGGTCACCGTCAACCTGCTCGAGCACACCAATCCTCACACGGGCCGGCGTTACGCCGACGACCCCGCGCTGGCGATGATCGAGCTGCAGAACGAGGACAACGCATGGTGGACGGCCGGCGAACAGCTCAAGGCCATGCCCACCTACCGCGCGAAGCTCGCGGCCCGGTTCAGCGCGTGGTTGAAAACCAAATACGGATCGCACGAGGCGCTGGTCGCCGCGTGGGGCCCGCACGGCGTCGATCTCTGGCCCGAATGGCAGACCGGCGAGCACCTCGACCGGGGCAATGTGTTCCCCGTGCCGGACCGACGCTACTACCAGCCCGCCGCGCTGGCGAAATCGCCGGCGCCGCAGCGCCTGCTCGACGCCGCGCGTTTCCTCCACGAGTGCCAGGACGCGTTCTACCAGCGGTTCGTCGCGGCGATCCGCGCGACGGGATATCGCGGATTGATCGCGGGCAGTTGCTGGAAGGCGGGCGACGGCCTGCCGCATTACTACAACCTCCTCGCCGATGCGCGCGTGGGAGTGATCGACCGGCACAACTATTTCGGCGGCGCCGGCCACGAGTTGAGCGACGGCCTGCGGGTCGGCGAGATGCGCAGCATGCTCGCACGATCGGATCTCGGGTTGCTGGGCGTGGGGCTCACGCAGGTGCACCAGCGGCCCTTTGCGTTTTCCGAATGGACGAGCATGTCGCCTAACCCGTGGATCGCCGAGGGCCCGCCGGTGATCGCATTCTACGGGATGGGGCTGCAGGGCTGGGATATGTCGTTCCATTTCGCCGCCAACATCGCCGGCTTCAGCGATGCGCTCGAGGCTCCCAATGTTTACAACACGAACGCTCCGACGCAGGTGGGATCGTTTCCCATTCTGGCCCGCGCGCTCTACCGCGGCGACGTGCGTGCCGGCGATCCGGTCCTGCCGCGCCGGCGGGTGAGCCTCGAAAATCTCGAACGCGGCGAGATCGGTTTCGACGAACGGACCTTCACGCAGGGTGACGCCAATCGCCTCGACGGGACGCTGCCGGCAGACGCGCTTTCGATCGGGCGCGTCGAGCTGGAATTCGCCGCGGAATTCGTCGCCGAGAAAATGGCGCCGCCGGATCTTTCGCCCTGGCGCGACGGCACCCGGGTGCGCGCCAACACCGGTCAACTCACGCGCAACCTCGCCGGCGGCGGTAATTTCCTGGTGAACGCCGCGGCGACGAAGGGCGTGGTCGGATTCGCGTCGGGGCAACGGCACGCGCTCGGCGACACGGCGTGGGAAATCGCCTCGCCCTTTGCCGTGGCGCTGCTGACAAGCCGCGATCGCGACCGCGATCTGGCGAACTGCCGGTCCGCCCTGCTCGTGGTGTTGGCCCGGGCCGAGAACACCGGGCAGCGCTTCAATGCGGACGAAACCATCCTCGAAAAAGTCGGCGGACCGCCCCTGCTCTTGGAGGGCGTGAAGCTGGCCCTCGAATGGCCGCGACTCGCCGACGCCACGCTGCACGTGCTCGATCATGACGGGCGGCGCACGGGTCGAACGCTTTCGCTCGCCGGCGCGCGCGCGGACATCGATAGCGGGCGGGACCGCACGATCTACTACGAGATCGCCTGGGAGTGAGCAGGATCGGGTGACGGAGAACCCTGGCGGCGGAGAACAAAAGGCAAAAGACGGACGTGGGGCCCGCAGTTCCAGCGAACCGCGGGAGCTTTTCCACGAAAACCATCGCCGCTTCCGGATCGGAAGTAGGAGACCTGCTTGCAGGCGATTGCGATGATTCGTCGTGGCTCGCTGCCTGAGCAGCAGGATCAGGATAACCATCGCCTGCGCGCCGGCTCCCGCCGCTGGCCAAGAATCTACTCGAACCGCTCTGACGCCGCGCCCGCCATCCCGGACACGTCAGTAACCGCGGTAGCGTCGTTCGCGATAGAGCTGGCGCGGAAGCACACTGTGCGCGAGCGCTTCGCGGACCAGGGCCGGATCGGGCGGATGCCCCCGCAGGCGAAAATCGGGTCGCCCCGCGGACGTCGCCGTCTCGACGGAAAACTGCGCCGCTGGCAGCCCCGGCCGGAGGATCACCATCTCGTCCTCCTTCCAGTATCCGAAATGCGTTTCATACTGGAGCAACGCCCGGCCCCGGTGCACATCCGCGCGCTCCGCCTCCGGAAGGGCGAGCAGGTTTCGACCCAGCATCGGATGCGTCCACTCCCGACCAGTCAGCGCCAGCAAGGTCGGCAGGAGGTCGACCTGCGACGCGAGACAGTCGATCTCCTGCATCGGCACCAGAGACGGAGGCCCCAGGATGAAGCCCGGGATGTGAAACTTGAACACGGGGATCAATTGGTCGCCGCTGACGCGCGTGCCATGATCCGCCACCACGAGAAACAACGTATTCTGAAAATACGGCGACGCCTCGGCGCGGGCGAAGAACCGGCCCAGCGCGTAGTCGGTGTATTTGATCGCGTTTTCGTGCGACGCCTCCGCAAAGCCCGGATCGGGCTCGATGGAGCCGCGCGGGTAATCGAACGGACTGTGATTCGAAGTCGAAAGCACCAGACCGAAAAACGGCTGCTCCCCCTCCGCGCGGAAAATCGCCTCCGCCTCCATGAACAGATCCTCGTCGTGAATCCCCCACACCCCGACCGCGTGACGCTCCTTTTCCAACACGGGCTGGTCCCAGACGTGCTCCACCCCGTTGCCCACGAAAAACGACTTCATCTCGTCGAAGTTGGCTTCGCCGCCATAAACGAAATGCGTGTGGTAGCCCGACCGCCGGAACATATCTGCGACGGTGAAGAATTCGCGTCGAGCCAGCCCCAGTTTCAACACGCTGCTCGCCGACGAGGGGAAGAAACCGGACACCACCGCCTCAATCCCACGAGCCGTGCGGGTGCCGGTCGAAAAGAGCCGGTCGAAGGCCAGCCCGCGGCTCGCCAATCGGTCGAAGTTCGGCGTCAAACCGGTGCCCCCGAGCCGCCCGGTGAACTCCGCCCCGAAACTCTCCAGCAGGATCACGACGACATTCGGCGGCCGGCCCGCCCGCTCGTGGAGCGGCTTCGCCCGGTGCAGCGTGTCGGCGGGCAAATCGGGCGAAGGCGAAAAATCCTCCGCGGGAATCCCGCTGGCGCGCTTCACGATCTCCAGGCTTTCCGTCGGCGGCATGTCGCCGTAGTCCCGCTCGGATCCCACCTCGTGCTTCAAGCGATAAGCCGCGTAAAGGAGCGTGTAGCTGGAGCTCAGGGCGAGTTCGTTGTGGAAATGGTTTTCCGAAAACGCGGCCGAGCTCAAATTCGCCGGTCGATGCCCGACGCTCGAGCGCGCCCCCGCCACGAGCAGCCCGGCGCCGAGCGGAAACACGATCAAGCGTCGCCCCCACGTCGGCCAGGCCGGGCGGACCGCCGCGCGCACGCGCGCCACGGCCAGCCACATCGCCAGCGCAATCGCCGCCAGAGCGATCAGCAACTCGGGCAGGAAGCCCGTCAACACCATCGCCGCCACCTCGCGGCCGTGGGGCAAAAACTCCAGGAAAAGCGCTTCCGGCCGGCTGCCATATTCGCGCAACGCCGGCCACGTGGCGCATTCGAGAAACGTCATCACGCCGAACGCCGCCGAGAGATAAACGACCAGCAGCCGCTTCGCCGCCCGCTCGGCGCGCGGCGGGGCCAGACAGGCCAGCAGCCAACCCGGCAGCAGGATGTAGCTCAGCAACAGCAGATCGAAGCGTAACGCCGTCGCGAACAACGCGGGCAGCTCCGACGCCGGGCCGATTTGCTCGCGGAACCCGGCGAGCAGCACGACGCGCATGGCGTGATGCAGCAGCAGGCCGAGCACGATGAACGTGAGGAAGGGGCGACAGAAATCGCCGAACTGCCACCTGCGGGGTGAAGCGGAAGACACGGGGCGGGGTTATCGGGAGAGAGCACGGAACCGTCCGCTTGGCGAGCGCAACCCCGAACGCGCCGCGGATTCAAGCCATGCGCAGCGCAGGAGATGCACGAAATGAATCTGGAATAAACCTGTGGCGCGGTAGCGCCGGTAGGAATGGGTCTCCGACCGTCCGTTCCGCGACTGGCCGATGCGCGGAAGAGCGCGTCGCAGGTTGCTCCCCCGCTACGCTCCGCGACGGCTGCGATCCACGCGTTCAACCCGACCAAGGATGGATCGTCGCGGTCATGCATCTGCATCGGCAGCCTGGCTTGTGGCGCGAACGCGTCGGGTGAACACGATCAGGCGTCAGGGCGAAAAGCTGCAGACAAGGCCCTGACCCTTCGGTCGGCCAGCAGTCCAAGGTGGAACCCGACGTCCTCTCTTTAGACCGGAGACAAGGGTAACAGGTGTTCGGGGACATGGGTAACACCTTTGGGAATGCCGTTTGGGTTAGGTTTTGGGTGAAGAAGGGGAAGAGTAGATGGACCTTGGGGTGTGCTTAGGTTGACGAGGACTGCGCAGGTCCAAGCACCCCAGGCGGTGGAAGGAGAAGAACACCTCCCACTGCCCATCGGCCTGCGCGCTTGGGCGCAGGCCGATGGGTAGTCCGCCGAAGGGCCGGCCGACATACCAGGTCTGACCACCGAAGGTGAGCAGGCCGGTGTCGCGCAACGTGCGCACGTCGGTGCCGAGGGGATACTCGATCGACGGCAAGACTGCTGAGGCGCTGCGCACACTGGAGCGGTAACGCGACAGCGGCGTGGCGCCGTCGAGCGAGTCGTTGGGCCGTTCGCAGTTGTAGCAGTGACGGAACCGGGCGAAGTGCTCCCGGCAATGCTCGAGATCGCGCCACGTGTGACGGCTGAGCAGATCGTTTTTGAGGGTGCGGTTGAACCGTTCCTGTTTGCCCTGAGTCTGCGGGTGATAAGGCCGGCCGTGCAGCACCCGCACGCCCAGGCGCAGCAGCCACACAGTGAGTGAGGTGTGAGGGCAAGTCGGTTCGGCGCAGCCCCAAGGCGGGCCGTTGTCGCACAGCAGCGCCTCGGGCAACCCGTAGCGCTCAAACGCACCCCACAACTGTGCTCGCACCCCGCTGGCGCGCTCGTTCGCTTCGGCGGACAACACCAGATTGAAGCGGCTGTGGTCATCGAGCACCGCCAGCGGATGACAGCGCACGCCCGACTGCGTCGGGAAATGGCCCTTGAAGTCCATTTGCCAAAGCTCATTGGGCTGGGCGCGTTCGAAGCGCTGCCACGGGGCCGCCGCCGTGCTCGCCTCGGGTGCAATCAATTGCGCGCGGCGCACGATCGCCGTGCAGGTGCTTGCCGCCGGCACCGCTTGACCGAGATCTTGCAAGCGACGGCGCAGCTTGCGCCCGCCCCAGGTTGGATGCTCGCGGCGCAGCGCCACCACAGCCTCCGCTATCTTCGAGGCACATTGCCCGGGCGAACGCATCGGCCGGCGTGACCGATCCTTCAGGCCCTCCAATCCTTCGCTGCGAAAACGCTGCAGCCACTTGTAGCCGGTCTTCGCACTGATGCGATACCGCCGGCACAACTGCCGCACGTTGGCGCCAGCTGCGCTGGCGAGTAACACAAACTCGTGTCTTTGACACATGGGTGACGCGGTGATCCACGGCATCCCCATGTGTTACCCATGTCTCCGAACAGGTGTAACCCATGTCCCCGGTCTATACAG
>JAEYYL010000427.1 GCA_023430825.1 Verrucomicrobiota bacterium
CGCCCTCCAGGTCACCGCCGCCGCCGCGTTCCAATCGCCCGACGCGCGCGTCGACGGTAAAACCCTCGCGACGCACCTCGCCGAGAAACTCCGCTTCTTCCTCGTCACACCCGAACTCTACTCCGACGGCAGCAGCCGCGAACCCGAGGCCCAGGGCGGCATCGGCGGCTGGACGCATCACGTGCCCGCGCACGCGATCCTCCTCGCGAAGCGCACGCCCGCGGTGTGGAACCAACTCTCCGCCGACGAGCACGCGCGCGCCGACCTCCTCATGCAAGCGCTCGCCCTCGCCGCGCACTTCTGCCTCGACGACGACAACGACTACTACCTCCTCCTCGACGGCTACTCGCTGTTTCACAAGAGCTGGAATCCAAATCACGTCGAAGGCTACGTCGGCGCCATCATCTCCGCGTCGCTCTACTTCGGGCCCGACGAGCTCAATGCGTTTTTCCAGCGCTTCGATTTCGACGCGTTCATCGCCCGCCTCGACGCCGCGAACTTCCAAAACATCAAACGCTGCTGGACGTGGAATCCCGCGATCCGCGACCTGATGATGAACGGCGGCCCCGTCGCCGTCCCCGAAAAACAGGTGCTCGCGCAGGGCGTCGTCACCCGCGGCGCCGGCGTGCGCAACGATTTCACGCTCAACGGCGACACTCTGCACCAGCCGTGGCTGCTCCACCGCGCCCAGGCCGTGCGGCTTTTCTCGAAGGCCGTGCGCACGCGCGTCCACGCCACCCCGGAGTTCACTTCCAGCCTGATGAACCGCGCGTCCGATGCCACCGAGTCGCCATGGGAAGGCCAGATGGGCATGCTCCATGAATTCGAATCCACCGACTGGGACGGCCTACGCACGAGCCTCGCCTACGCCTTCGAGGGCGCGATGATCGACCTTCCCACCGCCGTCACGCTCAAGCTCGTCGGCGAGTGGCGCGCGTCCGAGGGCGGCGACATGCTCGAGCGCCGCATGGGTGTCGGCATGGGCGATCTGCTCTTCAAGGCACGCGAAGGCTACCGCAGTTTCTCGCAGGCCAAACCGCGCGACTACAACTGGGAGGACCATCTGCTCCCGATGGGCGCAGACTTCATCGTCGGCCTCTGGCAAGCCTACTTCGCCCCGCCGCCCCCGCCCTCGAAATAATATTCCGCTCGCTTACCCCATGCCCCGCCCACCCCTCGCCTCCTCCGTGGAGTTGCGCGCCGGGCGACCGACGCTGCTGCTCAACAACACCCCGCACGCCCCGCTCATCTACGCGCTCTCCGATTGCCCCGGCGCACGCTGGTCGTGGGAGGAAGTCCCCGCGCGCAACATCGCACTCTTCGCCGCGCACGGCGTCCGTCTCTTCCAACTCGATCTTTGGTTCGAGCAAATGCTCGCGTCGCCCGACGCGCCGCTCGATCTCACGCTCGCCCGAAAACAGATCGCCGGCGTCACCGCGCAATGCCCCGACGCCGCCGTGATGCTCCGCCTCCACGTCAACGCGCCCGCGTGGTGGTGCGAACGCCATCGCGACGAATGCGTCGGCTACGCGGACGCTCCCGTCGAGGAAAAGCCCCGCTGGGGCCTCGTGCGCCCGCTGCACGAGGACGGCAACCGCCCGCTCCGCGCGAGCTTCGCCTCGCTCGCGTGGCAGGGCTGGGCCAACGCCCATCTCGCCGATTTTTGCACGCGCCTCGCCGCCACGCCCGAAGGCGGCGCCGTCTTCGCGGTCCAGCTCGCCAACGGCCTCTACGGCGAATGGCACCAGTTCGGTTTTCTCCATCACGATCCCGACACCGGCGTCGCCGCCGCCCGCTCGTTCCGCACCTGGCTGCGCGCGCGTTACCACGACGACGCCGGTCTCTCGCGCGCGTGGCACCGGACCGGCGCACGCCTCGACGATGTTCAGCCGCCCGATTCGCCCGCGCGCGAACGCGCCGACCTCGG
Source organism: Verrucomicrobiota bacterium (assembly GCA_023430825.1). Lineage (GTDB taxonomy): Bacteria > Verrucomicrobiota > Verrucomicrobiia > Opitutales > Opitutaceae > Opitutus. The sequence continues at coordinate 1,928 of JAEYYL010000427.1, forward strand.
CCCGCTGCGCGATCCGGGGAAGCAGCAGGACATCATCGATTATTTCACCTGGCTCCACCACACGATGGCCGACGCGCTGCTCGGTCTCGCCGCCAACGTGAAACGTTCCTGGCCGCGCCCCATCGTCACCGCCGCGTTTCAGGGTTACTTCTACGGTCAGTTCGCGCGCAACGCCGCCGGCAGCCATCTCGCGCACGACAAGATCCTCGCCTCGCCGCATCTCGACTGCCTCTGCTCGCCCGCGTCCTACACCGACGGCGTCCGCGCGCTCGGCGGCTCCGGTCACGGCCGCGGCATCACCGGCGCCGTCCGCCGCGCCGGCAAACTCTGGCTCGACGAAAACGACCACGGCACGTTCCTCGTCGGCTGCCCATGGGATCGCAATTTCCACACCACGCTCGAAGACGACATCGCCTGCCTGCGCCGCAACACCCTGCAACCCGTCCTCCGCGGCGGCGGCCAGTGGTGGTATGATTTCGGCATGGTCGCCGGCACGCCCGCTTTCGCCACGCACGGCAACGTCGGCTGGTGGGATCATCCGCGGCTCGCGCAGGAGATCGCCGCCATCCGCAAACTCGCCCAAGACCGACAGGCGCATCCGTTTCACCGCCCGGCCGACGTCCTCGTGATTCACGATCCGTGGTCCTTCTGCCACACCGTCGCCCAACGCTGGTCGCTCGAGGGTTTCAAGTTCGGCGATCAACCGCCGCCCGGCCCGAATCCGTTTTCCGGCCGCGGCATGGATGGCTTGCTCGAGGGACTCTACCGCTCCGGCCTCGTGCCCGACGAGGCGCTCATCGGCGAACTCGCCACGATCGATCTCTCGCCGTTCAAGCTCGTCATCTTCGGTTCCACCGTGGTGCTCGACGACGCGCAACGACAGCTCATCGCCACCAAGGTCGCCACCGGCGGCCGCCATGTCGTGCTCACCGGCTACGTCGGCTGGAGCAACGGTCGCGCCATCGGCAGCACACTCGCCTCGTCGCTCAGCGGCCTCCCGACCACCGGCCGCGACGCAGCGACTCCGACCTCCACCCTCGAACTCGACGGCGCCACCGAAGTGCAAACCCTCGAACCCCCGAAGCACGTCCCCGCCTACGATGTGCCCGCCGAACAGGTCGTCGGTCACTGGGCCGACGGCAGCATCAGCGCTGCGTGGCGTCGCAGCGACGCCGCCACTTGGTGGTCGTTCGGCGTGTGTCCGAATGCGCCCGCCGTGCTCCGCGCGCTCGGCCGCCGCGCCGGTTGTCACGTGCTCAACGACCACGACGACGCCACCACCCTCGGCGACGGCCTGCTCATGGTGCACACGCTCACCGGCGGCGAACGCACGCTGCGCCTGCCCAATGGCCGCACGTTCTCCGTCACGTTGCCCGCGCGCAGCACCACCCTCTACGACGCAACCACGGGCGAGCCGCTGCTGACAGATTGACTGCTCCGAAGTTTTCGTGGCTCTGCGCGTGAGCGCAGGGATTTTGTTTGGGTTACGACTTTCGAAAACCCGCCTCACCGCTCGCGTCCAGGCAGCGTCGTCCGCCAGCGGTCCCGCTGCAGCCCCATCTTTTCCAGCGGCAGCTCGACGAAACCAATCTTCTCGAGCACCGCCACATCGCGGACGGTGAAACGCAACGCCGCGGGATCGAACGCCCCCGGCGCCTCCGTCGTGAGTTCATTCCCGGCGAACTCGCGACGCGTCTCATCGCTGTCCGTCGGCAACAACGCGTAGCCTTCCTGGCCGTCGATGTTGAGGTAATACGGATCCATCGTCTTCTCCGGCTGCGCCCGGCGCCGCATGAAGCCGGTGTTCGCGACGAGGTTGTCGCGCATCGTGATCGTCCGGTGAAAATCGAAGGCGTAGAAATCGTAAACATCGCACCAACGGTCGCCGCCCCAGGAGATATTACGCGCGATCACGTTGCCCTTCGGCACCGCCGGCTCGTCCTGCAGGATCGTCTTCAACCGCGGATAACGCGTGGCATACGGCGGCTGGTCGGCGTGCAGCGCCGCGAAGGTGTCGAACAGCGTCGGGTATTCGCCGTTGAAATAGTTCGCCGCCCACCCAAGCCCGCGCGCATCGAGGTGAACCGCCGGTGCGCACTCGATGAAGAGATTGTTCGTAACGGCGTTGTCGCGACCGCCCCCGATTTGGACCGCCCGGCCGGCGCGATAAAACACGTTGCCGTGAACGGTGTAGCCGGCGGAAAAGTCGTCGAGATAAACGGCGGTCACGCCATGCAGCCCGGGCCCCTGGAGGTCGTGCCAGTAATTGTAGCGGATCACATTGCCCTGCCAGGTGAAATCCCGCCCGGTGTGAATCGCACCGGCATCACCCGTCTCCGTGCAGACGCGGCTGACCTCGTTATACTCGAGCACATGGTCGTTCCCCCGCAGATACATCCCCTCGAACGGCGCGTCGTGAATGAAATTGTGCGCGAGCCGCTGGCCCACGCCCTCGAAGAAAATCCCATACTGTCCCGTGCGCAGCCACTGGCCGAAATGGTGGATGTGATTGTTGAGGATCTCATGGCTCGAGGGGGTGAGCGTCGTCCGGTCGCCACCGGAGACGCGGATGGCTCCGAGCGCGAGGTCATGAAAATCGCAGCTGACGACCCGGTGTCGCGCGCCGCCGGAAATGACGAGCGCTTCGCCACCGAGTTCACGGAACGTCGCGCCGGCGATCTGACAAGCCTCACCCCCAGTGATCACCACCGCGCTGCCGCGACTGTGCTCGAAGACGAAACCCTCGATGGAAACATGAGCGACGTCGTCGAGCGTGACGAGGGGCGCGGCCAGTTCCGAAACGACGACGGACCCCGGCGCCAGCGGAGCCGGTGGATAAAAGTAGATGCGGCCAGCCGCGCGATCGAGATACCACTCGCCCGGCTGATCGAGTTCCTCGAGCACGTTGAGGTAGCGAAACCGCTGCCGGGGCGCGTATCCATAATGATGGTGCGGTTCCGCGAACGTGATCTCCCGGCCTCCCGTATCGATGCTTTGGATGCGCTGGAAGGAGTCGCTCCAGTCCCAGACCCAGTAGCCATGCGCGTAAATATTGGCATCCGGCGCCCACGTCGCGGGCCGGTCGCCTTCGTAGCTGATGCGTCCGTAGTGACGGCCGACCGGAACGCCGTCGAAACGCTTTTCCCGTTCGAGTCCCTCGATGAATCGTCTCGCCCCCGTTTGCGGCACCCCCGCCGTGAGCAGCCAGCCCTCGTTGGGATAACGCGCCAGGTCCATGCGGCGGCCGTTGAAAAACAATTCGAGGCCGGGACTGCCGCGCTGCTCGATCTGGCCAAAATCGACGAGCCCGGCGGCGCGGAGATCCGCCGTCAGGACATGCGCCCGGCTCGCGTCCGGCAGGCGCGCAGCGAGGGTGGAATCCGTGACCGCCTGCCAGTCGCCGATGACACGCCCGCCCGAAAGCGTGACGCGTGCGCCCGGCGCGGGCCGCCACACGATGGGCGCGGCTGGCGTGCCGCTGTCCGCGACGGTCAAGGCCAAGGTCGACGTCAGGCGATAAACGCCCGCGGGAATTTCCACGATCACGCCCTCCGCGGGCAGCGGACCGCGAGCCTTGAGATTCGCGATCGCGGCGCGCGCCTCGGGAAGCGGCGCGGAAATGACGAGAGGATCGGCGTGAAGCGCGCCGGCCACCGTCAGCGCCGAAATGAACGGCAGCAGAAAACGTCGGGCCGAAAGCATCGCGCGAGTCTTGGCCCCGGGACCAGAGAGGCAAGAATGCGGTCGGAATAAAGCGAGCGGCGACGTGAATTTTCAGAGACGAAATCGTCGCCGGCCGCTGGCATCATCACGCTGAGCGATCACCGAAGAAATGCTCCTCCAGCATCAGCGAGAGACAGTGGTAAATCGGCAGGTGATATTCCTGCGCCAGGTAGGTCTCCTGCACCGGCGCGCAAATACACACATCGCTCAATTCCCTTAGCTTCCCTCCCTCCGCCGCGGTGAGCGCGACCACCGGCATGCCTTTGGCCCGCGCCACCTCCGCCGCGGCACAAACACTCTTCGCATTCCCCGAAGTGCTGATTCCGATCAGCACATCGCCGCGCCGGCCCAGCGCCGACGTCAACTGCGCGTAAGCCAGCTCCGGATCGATGTCGTTGCCGAACGCCGTAAGCGCCGCCGGAAACGACGTCAACGGGATCGCCGGCAGCGCCCCTTGCAGCTTCGCCGCGATCTCCGGTCGGAGACCGTCGCACTCCAGTTTCGAAAGCGGACGCTCCCGACAAAATCCTTTCAGCAGTTCGCCCGCCCAGTGATCCGCATCGGCCGCGCTGCCGCCGTTGCCGCACAGCAAAACCTTGCCGCCCGCCCGGAAACCTTCCGCCAGCATCTCGTAGGCGCGCACGATCGACGCGCGCGCGCCCTCCAGTTCGGGCCGTCGTTGCAGGAGGTGTTCGAGGTGACGCGTCGGCATGCTGGTTCACTCGCCTTTTTCGTTCAGCATGTCGAGGGCCCGCAACGCCACCGCGACCGCCGCATGGCTGCCGATCGTCTCACCCAGTTCCGCCGGCAGGATGCGGCACGCCGCGAGCGCGCCGGGCAGCGCCTCCGCCGCCAGCGCTCGCTCCATCGCCGGGATCAGCAGTTTCGAGCAGCGCGGAAAGTAACCGCCCAGCACGATCCGCTCCGGATTCAGCGTGTCGACGAGCAGCGCCAGCGCCTCCCCCAGTCGCTCCCCCGCCACGCGCATCACCTCCAACGCCAGCGCATCGCCTTTCGCCGCCGCCTCCGCCACGTCCTTCAACGTCACCTCCGGCCGCGGCCACCCCATCTCCAGCGCGAGCCGCGCCATGCCGCCACCGCTGCAGAAGCCTTCGAACGAGCCGCGCTTGCCGAAACCCAGCGGCCCATCCAGCCGCAGCCGCAGGTGCCCGACCTCTCCCGCGTCGCCCGTCGCCCCTTCGTAAAGTCGCCCATCGAGAATCAGGCCCGCGCCCATGCCCGTGCCCGCGGTGAGAAAAACCATGTGCCGGCAACCCTTCCCCGCCCCAAAATGCCACTCCGCCAGCGCCGATGCATTGGCGTCGTTCATCAGAAAGGCCCGCCCGCCAAAAACGTCCGCGAAGTCCCGCACGATCGTCACATTCGTCCAACCGGGCAGATTCGGCGGACAAAGAATCACGCCACGCGAGGCATCGAGCGGCCCGCCGCAAGAGATGCCGAACGCCACGTCCACCCCGGGCGAAAGCCCCTCCACCGTTTTTCGAAACCGCGCGAAGGTCGCCGCATAATCCGCCGTCGGAAAACGATCCACTTCCTCCACCCGCCCACCGCGCAACACGCTGACCGCGCACTTGGTCCCTCCGATGTCGATACCGATGATCTGCACCCCGCGACTCTGCCCGTCCGCTCGCCCGGGTCAATGGGCGGCGCGGTCACCGGCTTGAACCGACGGCCGTCCGCCGCTCTGCTCGAACGATGTCCTACCGCCGCTCGTTCTCCACCCTCGGCTGCCCCGAGTATTCGCTCGATCAGGCGCTCGATCTCGCCCACCGCCACCAACTCGACGCCATCGAGGTTCGCGCGCTCGCCAGCTCGATCGACGTGCCCGCCGTGCTCACCGCCGCCTACGGCACGCCCGCCCGCCTCGCGGAACGGATGAAGTCCGCTCCCGTGCCGATCGTCTCCCTCGATACTTCGCTGCGGCTCGCCGACAACGCCGACGCCGACCGCGCCCGCTTCCTGGAATTCGTTCCGTGGGCCGAAGCGTGCGGCGTGCCGTGGCTGCGCGTCTTCGACGGCGGCCAGCAGGCCGACCCCCGCACACACGACGCCATGGCCGACACGGTCGCGTGGTGGCGGGGCCAACGGAAACAACACGGTTGGAAAACCGACATCATGATCGAGACGCACGACGCGTTGTTCACCGCCGCCTCGATCCAGACGTTTCTCACCCTCGCCCCCGGCACCGCCATCCTCTGGGACGCCCAGCACACCTGGCGCAACGGCGGCGAAGACCCGCTCGCCACCTGGCACGCGATCAAAGCGCACGTCGGGCACATTCACGTGAAGGACAGCATCAGCCGGCCCAGCGCCAAACACCCGTTCTCCTATGTGCTCCCCGGCGAAGGCGAGTTCTCCATGGCGCCGCTGCGCGCGGCCCTGCAGGCGGAATTCACCGGCTGCGTCAGCCTCGAGTGGGAACGACTCTGGCACCCCGAGCTCGCCCCGCTCGACGACGCCCTCACCGCCGCCGCCAAAAACCAGTGGTGGTGAGAGTCGGGCTCGTCCCGAAATTTCCCGATTCCCGCTTTCACGCTGCCGGATTCCGAGGTAGCGACGCACCAGACCTTCCCTTGGCGAACCAGTGGCGCATGACGAATTAAGTAGGGCGGGTCTCTGACCCGCTCTCGACGCTCACGCAGGCGGGTCAGAGACCACGCCCTACTTCTTCAAGCGACTTCACTTCATCCCGCAAGTGCCTCTCTGGCGCCAGCAGCCCCTGCTCCTGCAGGAAACGAATTATCAACTCGCGCGATTTCTCGCGCCACGCCGGCACATCCTGACCGAAATTGTGCCCGCCCCCCGGCACGATATGCAGCTCACACGCATTGCCGGTCGCGCGAAGCTGATCGCGCAGCGCGACCGCCTGCCGCAGCGGCACCGTCTGGTCCGCATCACCGTGAAACGCCAGCACCGGCGGCATCGCTGCGTCGAGCTGATGCACCGGTGACAGCGCCATCGCGTGCGCGCCGAAGCGCTGCGGTGTGTATCCGGTTTCCGGCGACGTGTCCGACACCGTGCTGAACAACACGAGCGCCGCGGGCTTCCGCCGCGGCGATTCGCTTTCCTCCGACCCCGGCGGCGCCTCCGCCATCGCCGTCCAGAGCGCCACATGCCCGCCGGCGGAATTGCCTCCCACCGCGATGCGCGCCGGGTCCAACCCGAGTTCGCCCGCGTGGTCCTGCACCCAGCGCAACGCCGCGCGTCCGTCGGCCACCGAGCCCAGCGGCGACACGTCGTGACGCCCCCTCGTGCGGTAGTCGGGCGCGATCCCGATCATCCCGAGTTCCGCCGCAAACCGCGCCCAGAAAATCGAACTCGCCGGCGTGCCCGTGGTCCAGCCGCCGCCGAAGAAAAACATCAGCGCCGCGCGGCGGTCGCCCGACTGCCAGCCCGCCGGTTTCACGACAAACAGCCGCAGCGGCGCCGCGTCGTCCACCGCGCGATAAACAAACCCCTCCGCCCCCGGCA
>JAEYYL010000119.1 GCA_023430825.1 Verrucomicrobiota bacterium
CCGCGGTATTCGCCCTTGTAGCCCTCCTCCTTGATGGCCTTGGCAAACATCTCGTTGATCTGGATGACGCGGTGGCGGAGGAGATCCTGGAAGCGGATGACCATGGGCGCCTTGAGGCCCATGCCGAGCGCCTCGTGGATGACATCGAGGACGCGGATGCCGCGTTCGTCGGCGCGTGGCTGCATCTTGACGAAACCCGCTTCGTCGACCGAGAGGTGGCCCGAGCCCCAGCGCTTGAAACCATAATGCTCTTCAGACTTGGCGGCCGACCAGGCGGCGGATGCGGATTTGTTTTTCAACGAGGGGAAGGCGGGGAGTTATGGCTTGCGTTCGCGGAAGCGGGATCAGTTAGATGCGTGTTTTCTTTTTTCAAATCACCCAACACGCAATGACGAAAATGTCCCTGATCATCGACGCGCCGCTTTTCCTCGCCCAGCCAACGACTCCGGCCCCGGCCGGCGGTGGAATCTGGCAGTTCATGCCGATGATTCTGATTTTCGCCGCGATGTATTTCCTGATGATCGCGCCGCAGCGGAAGAAGCAGAAGGCGCACGAGAAGATGTTGTCGGAGCTGAAGTCGGGCGACGAAGTGGTGACCTCGGGCGGGATTTACGGCACGATCACGAATGTGAAGGACGACCGTTTCGTGGTGCGCATCTCGGACACCACGAAGATCGAAGTGGGCAAGGCGTTCATCAGCGGTCTCGTCAGCAAGGCTGACGGCGAGACGAAGAAGTGAGCCCGATTTCAGGCCAAGCTTTCGGTTGTCGGGCCGGCGCCGTGAGCGGCGGGGCTGCGGCGGCTGCAACGATTTAAACCCAAAATAGCCATGTTCAGACGCAACCTCTGGAAGATCGCCATCTGCCTCGCCCTTGTGGTGTGGGCGGTGGTGACGCTTCTGCCCCTCCAAGACCAGCCTTTCGCCGACTACGCGAAGGCGCAAGCGACGGCCAAACCGGCCGAGTTCAACGCCCTCCTCACCGAGGCGACCGCGATGAAGAACAACGGTCAGGCGTTGAGCGAATTTGTCGCGCTCAAGCAGATCGCGCGCGAGCGCCGGCTCGATCTCACGCAATACTTCCCCGGCATCCGGCTCGAGGAATCGCTGCGCAACATCGAAAAGCGAAACGACATCCTGTTGAACGAACTGCTGCGCCGCTCCAAGAGCAACATGCAGCTCGGCCTCGACCTGAGGGGCGGCGTCGCGTTCACGCTCGAAGTCGACGAGCAGGCTGCGGGCGATCAGCCCGCGCACGAGCGGCGCGAAAAATTGCAGAAGGCGATCGAGATCATCGGCGATCGCATCAATTCCTTCGGCGTCGCCGAGCCGATCATCCGGCCGGTGGGCGACAACCGCATCGAGGTGCAGCTGCCCAACGTGAACACGAAGGACAATCCCGAGGTGGTCGACACGGTGAAGAAGCCGGCGCGCCTGGATTTCCGCATCGTGCATCCGACGCAGTCGCCGTTGAACACGCCGCCGGGCGAGGCGCCCGCCGGCTACGAAGCGCTGACGCTCGAGAACGAAGGTCGCGGCGGCGAGGTCAGCACGGAGGAACTTTTCGTGAAGCGTCGTCCGGAGATGTCGGGTGAGGCGATCGACACGGCGTTTGCGCGGCCGGACATCTACGGCAAGCCGGAGATCATTCTCATGTTCACCGCGCAAGGCCGGCAGCGGTTCGCGCAGGTCACGCGGCAGATCGTGCAGGAGGCGCAGGCCGCCGGCACGATCGGACGGCTGGCGATCGTGCTCGACGGCCGGCTGTATTCGGCGCCTTCGGTGCGCGAGGAGATCGACAGCGAGTCGGCGCAGATCACGGGCACGTTCACGGATCGCGAAGCGATGAATCTCGCCAACGTGCTCAACAACCCGCTCGACCTGCCGCTCGTCGTCAAGGAGCAGTATGAAGTCGGGCCGTCGCTCGCGAGCGACGCGGTCGTGAGCGGGCGGAATGCGTTTATCATCAGCACCGCGCTGACGATCGGTTTCATCGTCGCGTTCTACACGATCGGCGGCCTGGTGGCGGCGATCGGCATGGGGTTGAACGTCATCCTGACGCTCAGCATCATGGCGGCGTTCGGGGCGACGCTGTCGATGCCGGGCATCGCGGGCATCGTGTTGACGCTCGCGATGTCGGTCGATGCGAACATCCTGACGTTCGAGCGCATGCGCGAAGAGTTGCGGCTCGGCAAATCGCTGGGCGCCTCGTTGGAAGCGGGCTTCGAGAAGGCGTGGTCGGCGATCTTCGATTCGAACGTCACCACGTTCTTCGTGGCGATGATCATGTATCTGCTCGGCACGGGTCCGGTGAAAGGCTTCGGCCTGACGCTCGGCATCGGTATCTTTTCGACGATGTTCTCGGCCGTGTTCGTGAGCAAAATCCTGCTCGAAGGGGTGATTCACACGGGCGCGGTGAAGAAGCTGCCGATGTTCTCGGTGTTTCAATCGACGAATTTCGATTTCCTGAAATACGCGAAGCCGGCGTTCATCGTTTCGTGGGTGATCGTGCTGATCGGCGTGGGCACGGTGGTGTTCAAGGGCCGGGCGGTTTACGGAATCGATTTCCTGGGCGGCGACATGGTGACGCTCAATTACGGTCAGCGGCTCGAAGTCGGCGCGCTGCGCGGGGCGGCCGAGCGAGCGGGGCTGAACGAAGCGACCTTTGCGTATCAGAAGGCGCTCGGCACCGACACCGAAACGTTGAAGGCGACGGTGCCGTTCGACGAGGGCGAGCGGCTGGTGACGGCGCTGCAGAGCGCGTTTCCGCAGGCGAACTTCGAACTCGCCGGCCAGCAGCGGATCGGCCCCTCGGTGGGGCAGGAGATCCAATGGAACGCGGTGCAGGCGATCTTCTGGTCGCTGGTGCTCATCACCTTCTACGTGGCCTTCCGTTTCGAGTTCGGCTACGGCATGGGCGCGGTGGTGTCCACGCTCCACGACTTGCTGATCACGGTCGGATTGTTCGTGCTGTTCGGGCGACAGTTCAATGCGTCGATGGTTGCAGCGATCCTGCTGATTGCGGGTTACTCGATCAACGACACGATCGTCGTGTTCGACCGGATACGCGAAGAGCTGAAATTGAATCCGACGGCGTCGCTGCGCGACATCATCAACCGCTCGCTCAATCTGACGCTGTCGCGCACCGTGATCACGGGCGGCACGACGCTGTTGACCGCGATCACGCTGATCGTGGTGACGACGGGCGACGTGAACGACATCGCGTTCACCCTTTTGATCGGTGTGATCACCGGCACGTTCTCCTCGCTGTTCATTGCGGCCCCGGTGTTCTACTGGTGGCACAAGGGCGACCGGAAGCATGTCGAGGCGCACGCGGACATCGCTCCGAAATACGAGTGGACGGGGTCCAGCAAGGCCTCGCACTAAAGGGATAGGAGGCGCGTCGCTCGCGACGCGCCGTCAACGCCCGGCTGTCGGCCGACCGCCCGGCGACGGATCGCCAACGATCCGCTATCACCGTCGCCCATGCGCTGGACGCATACGCCATTTCCTCCCGCGGAGATCGAGGTGCTCAGCAAGAGCACCGGCGTCTCCCGTGTGCTCGCGGAGCTGTTGATGCGGGCCGGCTTCGGCGAAGGCGCGGCGATGGCGAGTTTCCTCGCGCCGGCGCTCGCGGCCTTGAACGATCCGTTTCTGCTGCGCAACGTCGATTGCGCCGCGACGCGGCTGCGGCAGGCGATCGCACAGCAGGAAAGCATCGTCGTGCTGGGCGACTACGATGTCGACGGCGTGAGCAGCACGGCGCTGCTGGTGAGCGTGCTGCGGCGATTCGGGCTGTTGCCGCGGTTCATCGTGCCGCGACGCGCGGAGGATGGCTACGGGCTATCGCGCAGCGCGATCGACCGCGCGCTGGAGGACGGGAAGCCGCACCTGTTCATCGTGCTGGATTGCGGGACGAATTCCCACGACGAGGTGGCGTATCTGCGCGGGCAGGGGATCGACGTGATCGTGCTGGATCATCACCGTTCGAAGGAGCGCCCGCTCGACGGCATGTTGATCAACCCGCACGTCCACGGCGACGAGAACGGCGGCGATTCCGCGTGGCGGCACCTGTGCACGGTCGGGCTCGTGTTCAAGCTCGCGCACGGCCTGTTGAAGCAGTTGCGGGCGGAGAATCACCCGGTGGCGTTTCGCATCAAGCTGCGCGACCACCTCGATCTGGTGGCGCTCGGCACGGTGGCGGATCTTGTCCCGCTGCTGGGCGAGAACCGCATCCTGGCGCGGCACGGGTTGAGCATTTTGCAGGAGTCGCGACGGCCGGGGTTGCGGGCGCTGATGGAGATTGCGGGGGTGAAGCCGGAGAACGGGATCAATCCGGTGGATATCTCGTTTCGGCTGGGGCCGCGGATCAACGCGTCGGGCCGGCTGGCGGATGCGGCGCTGTCGGTGGAGTTGCTGTTGAGCGAGGATGAAGCGTTCTGTCAGGAGACGGCGCGACAGCTCGATCAGTTCAACCGCGAGCGGCAGGACATCGAGCGGAAGATCACCGAGGAAGCGGAGCGGATGATCGAGGAGCAGTTCATGGAGCTGCCGGGCATCGTGCTGTTCAGCGAGGACTGGCATCCGGGAGTGGTGGGCATCGTCGCTGGCCGGGTGACGCGAAAGTATCACCGCCCCTGCGTCGTCCTGGGCAACGAAGGCGAGATGGCGAAGGGTTCGGGGCGCAGCATCGATGGGGTAAACCTGGTCGAAGTGCTGGGCACGTGCAGCGGGAATCTGACGAGCTGGGGCGGGCATCCGATGGCGGTGGGCATCGCGTTGCGGAAGGAACATCTCGCGGAGTTCCGCGAACAGTTCGCGACGGCGGTGCGCGCGCATGCGGGAGATGCGATTGGCGAAGCCCGGCTGGATCTGGCCGCCTGGTTGACGACGGATCAGATCACGCCGCGGCTGATGGAGGAACTAGAGGCGCTGCATCCGTTTGGGCAGGGAAATCCGGAGCCGGTGTTCGGCATTCGGCGGGTGGTGCTGCGTTCGCCGCCGGAGGTGTTCAAGCTCCAGCATTTTCGTTTTCAGATCGAGGAGGGGCGCAGCCGGCGATTGCATGGCGTGGCGTGGAAATTGGCGCATCGGCTGCCGCCGGTGGGTGAGCCGATCGACCTCGCCGTGGAGTTGAAATGGAATCACTTCAACGATCGAAAATTCCTGCAGCTGTGCCTGATCGACTGGCGGCGCGCGGAGGGCTGAAGGCGCGGGAGAAGGAATGCGTTCGAGGCGAAATTATCGCTTGCACTTCCGAGCGGAAACTTGCTTCTTCTCGCGCTCTTTCACGCACCCGTAGCTCAATTGGATAGAGCATCTGACTACGGATCAGAAGGTTTGGGGTTCGACTCCCTACGGGTGCGCCATTTAGCAAAAAACCCGGCCGTGAGTGGCCGGGTTTTTTGTTTTTCGGAGAGGAGTTTGGCGGGTTCAAGGGCCGCGGCGGGCGGCGAAGCCAAAGTGAGCGACGAGAATCAGGATTCCGGCGATCAGGGCCAGCAGGCCGATGAGCCAGGAGGGAAGTGCGACTCCGATCAGGAGGTTGAAACCGAAGACCAGCAGGAAGACGGCAAGGAATATCTGGGCCATGAGGGGAGGGGAGTTGAGGGTGAAAAGCCGAGGGGAGCGACGGTCATGGTAGTCCGGCGAGAGCGGTTGTTCCTCAACTTGCCCCCGTCGCGCGTGGGCCAAAAAAAAGGGCGATGCGGAAAGCATCGCCCTCGAGAGTTCGATTGCGTCGAGCGCTGGGTCAGTTGCGGCCGGGTTTCACGCCGCGCTTCGACTTCGCTTCGATGAATTCTCGGATGACGTCCATGCGCTGACGCACACGGTCTTCCTCTTCGATTTCCTCGCTGGAGCGAATCGCTTCGTGTTTGGCCATGGCCTTGCGCATTTTCGACAGCGCGAGGTATTCGAGCTGGCGGATGCGCTCGCGCGTGACGTGGAACCGCTTGCCGACCTCTTCGAGCGTGAGCTCGTCCTTACCGTCCAAACCGAAGCGGAGGCGGATGATCTCGGCCTCGCGCTCGTCGAGGGAAGCGACCATCGCATGCAGGTCGGAGTTGAGGTTCTTGTCGCGGAGGCCGTCGTAGGGGCTCACGGCGTTGTCGTCGCCCACGATTTCGCCGAAGGTGGCGGAGTCGCCTTCCTCGCCGACGGGAGCGTCGAGTGAGGCCGGGCGAACGCTGACCGATTTCAGGTGCGCGACCTTGCTGGTCGGGATCTGCAGTTCGATCGCCAACTCTTCGTCGGTGGGCTCGCGACCGAGTTCTTCGGTGAGCGCCATCGCGGTGCGGCGCATCTTGGAGATTTTGTCGACCAAGTGCACCGGCAGCCGGATGGTCTTCGACTGGTTGGCGAGGGCGCGCTTGATGGACTGCTTGATCCACCAGGCGGCGTAGGTGGAGAGCTTCCCGCCCTTGCGCGGATCGAAGCGCTCGACGGCCTTGATCAGGCCGATGTTGCCCTCGCTGATGAGATCGAGGAGCGGCAGGCCGAAATCCTTGTAGTCCATCGCGATCTTAACGACCAAGCGAAGGTTCGCCTTGATCATATGATCGCGGGCAGCTTTGTCGCCGCGGCGAATGCGCTTCGCCAAAGAGACCTCCTCATCGATGGTGAGGAGGGGAGTCTTACCGATTTCCTGCAGGTAGAGCTGCAGGTTGCTGCGATCGCCATGCGCGATCTGCTCGGCGGGGGCGCGGTCCGGCTTTTCGAGGAAGGACGGCGGCGCATCGGCCAGATCGACAACGGAAGGCACAAAGGTTTCGGAGTCGGAGGGCGTGGAGAGGGATTTGGATTTGAGGGGCATGATAAGTGTGTAAGTTTAGAAGGTCTTGTCTCGGCTTTGTTCCCGATCTGTAGCCGAACTTGTTCCACATGAATCTACGCACCATCCCCCTCGGTGGATTCAAAAAATCGGACTTCGGCGGGCGCGAATGTGACGCAAGCCCTTGAGTCTCGCGCGCCAGCTTGGCGCACGCTCTAGAACTCCTCGGCCATCTTCACGGCTTTGAAAAGTGCCGATGCTTTGCTGATCGTTTCCTGGTATTCGGACGCGGGCACGGAGTCGGCGACGACGCCGGCGCCGGCCTGGATGTGGATCTTGCCGTCCTTGAGCAGGGCCGTGCGTAACATGATGCAGGTATCCATGTTACCGTCGTAGCCGAAATAGCCGAGGGCGCCGGCATAGGTCCCGCGCTGGCTGGGTTCGTATTGAGCAATGATCTGCATCGCACGAATCTTGGGTGCGCCGGAAACCGTGCCGGCGGGGAAGGTCGCGCGCATCAGATCGTAGGCATTTCGATCCGGCGCGATGTCGCCCTCGACCTGCGAAACGATGTGCATCACGTGCGAATAGCGCTCAACCACCATCAGCTCCGGCACGTGGATGGAGCCGTAGCGGCAGACCCGCCCGATGTCGTTGCGGGCGAGATCGACGAGCATCAAATGCTCGGCGCGTTCTTTCTCATCGGCCAGCAGTTCCTGTTCGAGGGCAATATCTTCGGCGGCAGTCGCGCCGCGTTTCCGCGTGCCGGCGATGGGGCGAATTTCCACTTTTCCATCGGTGAGCCGCACGTGGACCTCCGGGGAGGCTCCCACGATGGAGAAGTCGCTGGCTTCGAGGATGAACATGTAGGGCGACGGGTTCACCGTTCGGAGCGCCCGATAGAAATCGAGCGGCGACTTGGCGAAGTCGCGGGAAAACCGCTGCGACGGCACGAACTGGATGATGTCGCCGGCGCGGATGTATTCCTTGCCGTCCTCGACGACCTGCTCGAACCGGTCCCGCGTAAAATTTCCGGCCGGCACGGTGATTTGCGCAGGATCGACGAGGGGCGCGGGTGCCAGTTCGCGCGGCTGTTTGAGGATATCGTAAAGGTGCTTCAACTCGGCGACGGCGCGGTCGTAAGCGGCGGCGGGATCGGAGTCGACGTGCGCATTCACGCAGAGCCGGAGGGTTTGCTTGGCGCGGTCGAAAATCAGCAGGGAGTCCGATAGCATGAAGTAGAGCAGAGGAACGCCGAGTTCGTCCTTCGCCGCCGCCGGCACGGAAGGTTCGATCCGCGTGACGTATTCGTAGCCGACGAAACCCACCGCGCCGCCCGTGAAACGCGGGAGGCCCGGCAGCGTGACCGGGCGATAGCCGCGCATCTCGGCTTCAATCAACTGGAGCGGATCGGCGGGCGTTTCGACCGTTTGCGTGGGCTGGCCGGGAATGCGAATTTCGGTGGTCTTTGGTCCGCAGATGAAAATTTTGCGCGGCCGGCAGCCAATGAAACTGTAGCGCGAGAGCCGTTCGCCGCCTTCGACCGATTCGAGCAGGTAGGACGGGCCGGAGTCCTTCATCTTCGCGTAGGCGGACACGGGCGTCTCGAAATCCGCCATCAAGTCGGTGCAGACCGGGATGACGTTGCCCTGAGCGGCGAGGGCCACGAACGCGTCTTTGCTCGGATGGATGTTCATCGTCGAAAGGGGGCTTATGTTGACGGCGTCCGGGCCGGGCAAGGCGAATGAGCCTCCGGCAACTGTGGCGGCGAACTATCCGCGATTCTGTGGCTCGCCGCGCGTGCGGTCGCGGCTGGGCGGCGACCGGCGAAAGTCGCGCAGGTCACTCGACCGTGACCGACTTCGCGAGGTTGCGCGGCTTGTCGACATCACAGCCGCGCTCCACGGCGATGTAGTAACTAAGAAGCTGCACGGGAATCGCCGCGACGATCGGAAGCACGGCCTCGTGGCATGCGGGAATCGTGATGAGTTCGTCGGCGAGGCCGTCGGGCAGCGTCATGCCTTCGGTGATGATGGCGATCACCGGACCGCGGCGGGCTTTGATCTCCTGCATCGACGAGACGATCTTGTTGAAGATCTCGCCGGCGGGCACGAAGAACACGCTTGGGCAGGCTTCGCTGATCAACGCGATCGGACCGTGCTTCATCTCGGCGGCGGGATAGCCCTCGGCGTGGATGTAGGAAATTTCCTTGAGCTTCAGCGCGCCTTCGAGCGCGAGCGGGAAGAGCGACAGGCGGCCGAGAAAAAGCATGTCGGTGGATTTCGCGTAGCGTTTCGCGATCTCGCGAATGTGCGGCGCCTGTTCGAGCACGCGGCGCACGAGGTCCGGCGCGCCCTTCAAGGCGTTCACGAATTGCACGCCGTCGGTGAAGCTCATGTCGCGCATGCGGCCGAGGTAGAGCGCCATCATTGCGCCGATCAGCAGCTGCGAGGTGAACGCCTTCGTCGACGCGACGCCGATCTCGGGGCCGACGTGCTGGTAAATGCCGCCGTCGGCCTCGCGCGCGATGCTGGAACCGACGACATTGCTGATCGCGAGCACGCGGTGACCCTTGCGCTTCGCTTCGCGCAAGGCGGCGAGCGTGTCGATCGTCTCGCCGGACTGGCTCATCACGAAGAAGAGCGTGTTCGAATCGAGCGGCGAATTCCGGTAGCGAAACTCCGACGCGTAATCGACCTCGACAGGGACGCGCGCGAAACGCTCGATCAAGTGTTCGGTGACGAGGCAGGCGTGCCACGCCGTGCCGCAGGCGCAGAACATGAAGCGCTCAATCTGCCGGAATTCACCCGGCGTGACGTTGAGTCCGCCGAACTGGGCGGTGCTGCCGTCGGCGGAGAAGCGCCCGCGCATCGCGTTTTCGAGCGCGATCGGCTGCTCGAAAATTTCCTTCTCCATGAAGTGGGCGAACCGGCCTTTTTCCGCGTCGGCGATCGACCACGTGATCTTGTCCACGACCGGCGAGACATCGGCCTGGTCGCGATTCGTGATGGTGAAATCCGTGGTCGTGAGATGGACGAGTTCTCCATCCCGCAGGTAAACGACGTTCTGGGTCCGGCTGATGAGCGCGGAGGCGTCGGAGGCGAGAATGTATTCGCCGTTGCCGACGCCGAGGATCAACGGCGAGGCCTCGCGGGCGGCGACGATTTCGTTGGGATAATCGACGCACATCACCGCGATGCCGTAGGTGCCCTCGACGTGAAGCAGCGCCTTGCGCACGCTCTCGACGAAGAGGTTGAGGCCGGTGCGGTCCGGCGATTCCTTTGCGTAGTGATACGCGATCAGGTTGCAGAGCACCTCGGTGTCGGTCTCGGACTGGAAGGTGTAGCCCTTATCGAGCAGAAACGCCTTCATCTGAACGTAGTTCTCGATCACGCCGTTGTGGATGAGGGCGAACTTGCCGTCGCTGCTCAGATGCGGATGAGCATTGGCGTCGGTGACGCCGCCGTGGGTGGCCCAGCGCGTGTGGCCGATGCCGGTGGTGCCGGTGAACTTGTGATGGGCGGAGAGCTTCGCGAGGTTCTCGACGCGGCCGGCTTTCTTGGCGACGTCGAGTGTAGTGCCATGTTGGACACAGATGCCCGCGGAATCGTAGCCGCGATATTCGAGGCGTTTAAGCCCCTCGAGGATGATCGCAGATGCTTTTTGCTTACCTACATAGCCGACGATGCCGCACATATTTTCCGATTTTTGTTTGGCGAAATTAAGCGACCCGCCCAAACGTGGGGCAAGGTTTAACCCCCTTTTGCTTTCATCATGACCAAACCAAAACGCGTGCTCGCCGTCATCATGGGCGGCGGCCGAGGAACCCGTCTTCATCCCCTCACGCAGGAGCGCTCCAAGCCCGCGGTGCCCCTCGCCGGCAAGTATCGCCTCGTCGATATTCCGATCAGCAATTGCATCAACTCGGAGATCAACCGGATCTTCATCCTGACGCAGTTCAACACCGCGTCGCTGCATCGCCACATCCAGTCGACGTATCACTTCGATCCGTTTGGCGGCGGTTTTGTCGACATCCTCTCGGCGGAGCAGACCGAGAAGAGCGTCGATTGGTATCAGGGCACGGCGGACGCGGTGCGGCGAAACCTGCTGCATTTCCGGGCATTCCCGCACGACATCGTGCTGATCCTGTCGGGCGACCAGCTTTACCGGATGGATTTCCGCGAGATCATCGAGCAGCACATCGCAACTGGTGCGGATGTGACGCTCGCGGCGGTGGCGTTTCCGATTTCGAAAGTCGAGGGGCTCGGACTCTGCCGCGTCGACGACGATCTCACGATCAAGGAGTTCGTCGAGAAGCCGAAGGACCCCAAGATCATCGCGGGGCTGGCGTTGAGCGACACGCTCGAGGCGAAGTTGAAGACGCCGTCCGACGAGAAGCGCTGCCTGGCTTCGATGGGCATCTACGTGTTTAACCGTTCGGTGCTGACGGAGTCGCTGGACAACACGATGGCGGATTTCGGCAAGGAGATCATTCCCGGCCTGCTCGGCAAAAAGAAGCTCTGCGCGCACATCTTCGAAGGCTACTGGGAGGACATCGGCACGGTGCGGGCGTTTTTCGAAGCGAACCTCGCGCTCGCGCAACCGCTGCCGCCGTTCAACTTTTTCCTGCCCAACGCGCCGATCTACACGCAGGACCGCTACCTGCCGGCGTCGAAGTTGAACAAGTGCGAGATCGATCACGTGGTGATCGGCGACGGCTCGATCCTCACGGACTCGACGCTGAAGCACTGCGTGTTCGGCATTCGTTCTTATGTCGGCGAAGGCTGTTCGCTCGAAGACGTGGTGATGATGGGTGCCGATTTTTATGAAACCGCCGCGGATCTCGCCGCCAATGTCGAACTGGGCCGGCCCCATCTCGGCCTTGGCCAGCGCTGCCGTGTGAAACGTGCGATCATCGACAAGAACGCACGCATCGGCGACGACTGCGTGCTCTCGGCCGAGGGCAAGGCGGACGGCTCGTATGCGAACGGTGCGGTGATCATTCGCGACGGCGTGTTGGTGGTCACGAAGGGCGCGGTGCTCGCGCCGGGCACGGTGGTGTAAGTTGGGGGGGAGTAACCTTCGAGGTAGGAGCCTGCTTGCAGGCGATGGCGATCCCGCTGCTCACGCAGCGAGCCACATTGAACTGCAATCGCCTGCAAGCCTGTCTCCTACCTTCAATCCAGGCGTCAAGCGGTGCGCTTTTTCGCGGTGAGCGCGATCATGACGGCGCCGAGCGCGATGAGGAAGAGCGAATAGAAGGTGCCGCGGCTGAGCCCGAGAATCAGTGAGGCATCCGGCTCGCGGAAGGTTTCGCCGATCGCGCGCAGCACGGCGTAAAGAATGAAGAACTCCCCTATCAGGCGGCCGGGCGACTGCTGCACCACGGCACTTCGCCAGAAGCGCCACTGCATGAGGGCGAGCAGCAGCGCGCCTTCGAGCGCGGCCTCATAAAGCTGCGAGGGATGCCGCGGCAGCGCACCACCGCCGGTGTTCACGAAGATGACCGCCCACGGCACGTCGGCGGGTTTGCCCCAGAGTTCGCCGTTGATGAAGTTCGCGATGCGGCCGAAGAGCAGGCCGGCGGGCGCTGTCGACACAACGAGATCTCCGAGGTGGAGAAACGGCAGCCGTTGCGCACGACCGAACCACCACAACGCGACCGCCGCACCGGCCATGCCGCCGTGGCTCGCCATCCCGCCCTCCCACACGCGGAAAAAGCTCAGCGGGTCGCTCAGCAATTGATCGGGGTGATACAACAGGAACGATCCGACGCGTCCGCCGACCATCACGCCGACCACCAGCGCGATGATCAGATCGGAAATTTTCGCCGCAGGGAGCTGCGAGCGCCCGGCGCGATGATAAAGAAGCAGCAGCCAGGCGGCGGCGCCGAAACCCAGCAGGTAGCTCAGGCCGTAGTAGCGGATGCCGAAGTCTTCGGTGAAGCGGATGAGAAACGGGCTGAGGTCGTGCACCCAGTAGGCGAGCGGAGGCGCGAAGGAGGAGAGGACATGCATGCGCGGCTGTCGGATGACACGCCCACGCGCGGCGCTCAATGCTATTGATCACGAGGGAGCGCTTCGTCGAATCGGACAAGGGGGAGAGCGCGAAAGGAGAACAGGCATCCCCGTCCATTGCCGGCGGGGTGGAACGCGCGACGACATCCGTCCTCCGGGGGGCAGATGCGCATCGCGCGGCGGGAAAACGTCCTTGCGACCGCTCGCGTGCGGGCGCGTAGTCGATGGATGAACGAGCTCAAACGCACTCCGTTGCGCGATTTTCATGCGACCCACGGCGGCCGGCTGGTCGATTTTGCCGGATGGGAAATGCCGGTGCAGTATCGCAGCATTCTGGAGGAGCACAAAGCCGTCCGGCGGGCGGCGGGACTGTTCGACGTGAGTCACATGGGTGAGGTAGATGTGCGCGGGCCGGATGCGCGGCGGTTTCTGAATCGGCTGCTCACGAACGACGTCGCCCGGATGTTTCCCGGCCGCGTGCTGTATTCGCCGATGTGTTACGCGAATGGCGGGGTGGTGGACGATCTGCTCGTTTACATGCGCGATCCGGAGAACTATTTTCTCTGCGTCAACGCGGGCAACGTCGCCAAAGACCTCGCGTGGCTTCGCGAGCAGGCGACGGGATTCCAGGTGACGATCACCGATCGTTCAGACGATTACGCGCTGCTCGCCGTGCAGGGGCCGCGCGCGGTGGAGATCGTGCAGTCACTGACGGGCGCCAAACTGGGCGCGCTGAAATATTATCACTTCGGCGAAGGCACCGTCGCCGGCGTGCAGTGCCTCTTCAGCCGCACTGGCTACACCGGCGAGGACGGATTCGAGCTGTATCACCCGTCTGGAGACGCGGTGGCGCTGGCGGAGTCGGTGCTGGCGGCGGGCGCGCCGTTCGGCCTGGAACTCGCGGGGCTCGGGGCGCGCGACAGCCTGCGGCTCGAGGCGGGTTATCCGTTGTATGGCCACGAGATCACGCAGGATATTTCGCCGCTCACGGCGGGGCTCGGCTGGACGGTGAAACTGGACAAGGAAGGCGGCTTCATCGGGCGCGATGCGCTCGCGGCGGAGAAACTGGCCGGCGGCGCGCAGCGGGTGGTTTTCTTCAAGACCGGCGACCGCCGCATCGTGCGGGCGGAGACGCCGGTGTTGGCGGCGGACGGCGCAACGGTCGGTCGCGTGCTGTCGGGCACGTTGTCGCCGCTGTTGAACGAGGCGATCGGGTCGGCCCTCGTCGCAAGTGCGGCGGTCGCGGGTGGCCTGACGGTGGACATCCGCGGCACGAAGCTGAATTTGAATCTGGTCAAACCGCCGTTCGTCGAATTGAAGAAAGCGCCATGAGCAACGTCCCCGCCGATCTGCGTTACGCGACTTCCCACGAATGGGTTAAAATCGAGGCTGACGGCACGGCGACGGTCGGCATCAGCGATTACGCGCAGAATTCGCTCGGCGACATCACCTATGTGCAGCTGCCGGCGGCGGGCGCGGTGCTGACGGCCGGGCAGAGTTTCGGCGTGGTGGAGTCGGTGAAGGCGGCGAGCGATCTTTATGCGCCGGTCGGCGGCACGGTGATCGCGGTCAATGCGGCGCTCAACGCGGCGCCGGAGACGTTGAATCGCGATCCTTATGGCGATGGCTGGCTGTTGAAGCTCAAGGTGGGCGATGCGGGTGAAACGGCGCGGCTGCTCGACGCCGAGGCCTACGGCAAATCGCTCGGGTGAGGTGGGGTGGGCGTAGCGGACGACTCGAAGGTCGTCCTTCCATTGACCATTGGGCGGCCGCGTAGGTCGAGCGTGCGCCGGTAATCTCTGCGTTTGTGCGGTTGACGCGTCGGACGGCGCGAATCTTGCACAGCGTTTTGCGGCGCATCTTCAAACTGACGAATTCGTCAGGCGCGTCGTTGCACCCCTGGTGCGACTCACTCACGCTAATTTCTTACATGTCCGCACCGCGATTTTTGATCATGAGCGTTCTGGTCGCACTGGCCGCGACTGGTTGCGCCTCCAAGGAGCCGGCCGCCGCCGGTCGAGCCGGGCCGCAGGCGCAGCCGGTGGAAGTCACGCGGGTGACGCGGCAGGATCTCACCGAAACGCTGAATCTCGTCGGATCGGTCGCGGCCAACGAGTCGGCCACGATCCGGCCGGAGATTTCCGGTCTGGTCCGCAGCATTCACTTCGAAGAAGGCCAGCAGGTGAAGAAGGGCGACCTGTTGGTGAAAATCGACGACGCGGAACTGCGCGCGCAACTGGCCCAGAGCGAGGCGCTTTATCGGCTGGCGGAACTCAATCTGCAGCGCGCGGAAAAACTCACCGAATCCCAGAGCAACAGCGTCGCGGAGCTCGATCGGAACCGCTCGGAGTATTCGTCGGCTAAATCGAATCTCGACCTGATCAAGGTTCGGCTGGATCGGACGGATGTGCGAGCGCCGTTCGACGGCGTGGTCGGCGCGCGGACGCTGTCGCCGGGCGACTATGTGAACTCACAGTCGATCATCACGACGATCGACGATCTGAGCCGCCTGAAGATCGATTTTCAGGTGCCGGAGCGGTTCGTCGCGAAGGTTCGCGCGGGCACGCCGTTTGTCGTTCGCTCGCAGGCGCTGGGGCAGGGGCGCACGCTGACGGGCGAGGTTTATTTCACCGCATCGGTGGTGGATCGGGCGACGCGTTCGAGCGAGGTGAAGGGATTCATCACGGGCACGGCTGAGGGGTTGAAGCCGGGGATGTTCACGAACATCGATGTGGTGCTCGACGTGCGTGAAGGCGTGTTGACGGTGCCGGAGGGTGCGATTTTCACCACGACGGCGGGCGCGCAAATCGTGGTGGTGAAAGAGGAGGGCGGCGTCGCGACGGCGGACTTCGTCCGGGTGAGGACCGGACTACGCGCGCGCGGTCGGGTCGAAGTGAGCCCGATCACGGGGCAGTTGACGGAGACGACCCAGGTCGTCGCCTCGGGGGTTGGTGCGCTGATTCTTTTCCCCGGCGCCAAGCTCGAGGTGCGCCCGGCGATTGCGGGATTCCAGACGGCGTCTTCGCAGCCATGATTCTCTCGGACGTTTCCATTCGCCGCCCCGTGGTCTGCCTCGTGGCGTCGATCCTGATTTTGCTGATCGGCTGGCTGGCTTTCGACCGACTCCCGGTGCGCGAGTATCCGAACATCGATTCGCCGATCATTTCGGTGCAGACCTCGTATCCGGGCGCGTCGGCGGAGGTGGTGGAAACGAAGATCACGGAGCCGCTGGAAAAGGAGATTTCGTCGATCGACGGCATTCGCGTGATTCGCTCGGTGTCGCGCGAGCAGCAGTCGGAGATCACGGTGGAGTTCAATCTCAAGGTCGACGTCAACGAAGCGGCGAACGACGTGCGCGATCGGGTAAGCCGCGCGCGCAGCCGTCTGCCGGACGAGGTGCTGGAGCCGCAGGTGACGAAGACGGAGGCCGATGCGAACCCGATTCTGACGTTTTCGTTGAACTCGGAGCGGCATTCGCGGCAGGAGCTCTACGACATGGCGGAGCGCTTCGCGGTGCAGCGGATTCAGACGGTGCCGGGCGTGGGCGCGGTGCAGATTCGCGGGCCGCGTTATGCGATGCGGTTGTGGATCAACACGGACCGGCTGGCGGCGTATGCGTTGACGGTGGCGGATGTGGAGCGGGCGCTGCGCCAGCAGAACGTCGAGATTCCGGGGGGGCGCATCGAATCGGTGTCGCGCGAGTTTACCGTTCGCACGCAGGGCAATCTCCGAGAGGTTGTGGATTTCGACGATCTGATCCTCGCGGTGCGCGGCGGTTATCAGGTGAAATTTTCCGACGTGGGCCGCGCGGAACTGGGCTCGAACGATTATCGCGGCGAGAGTTTCTACAAAGGGCGACCGACGATCGGCGTGCAGATTTTCCGGCAGTCGCAGGCCAATTTGCTCGATCTGGCGAACGGCGTGAAGGCGAAGATTCCGGAGATCGCGGCCGATCTGCCGGAGGGCGTGAGCATCGACATCGGTTTCGACAGCTCGGTGTTCGTCGACCGGTCGGTGCGCGAGGTTTACAAGACGCTGTGGGAAGCGGCCGCGCTCGTGATCCTGATGATCTTCCTTTTCCTGCGCGACTGGCGCGCGACGTTCATCCCGCTATTGGCGATCCCGGTGTCGATCGTCGGTTCGTTCGCGGTGATGAGCTGGCTGGGTTTCTCGCTCAACGTGCTCACGCTGCTCGCGTTGGTCCTGGCGGTCGGCCTGGTCGTGGACGACGCGATCGTGATGCTGGAGAATATTTATCGGCGGATCGAGCAAGGCGAGACGCCGATCCACGCGGCGGTGCATGGCGCGCGGCAGGTGGCGTTCGCGGTGATCGCGACGACGCTGACGCTGGCGGCGGTGTTCCTGCCGGTGGCATTTCAATCGGGGCAGACGGGGCGGCTGTTTTTCGAGTTCGGCGTGACGCTGTCGATCTCGGTGCTCGTGTCGGCCTTCGTGGCGTTGACGCTTACACCGATGCTGAGTTCGCGGATGCTGAAGATTAGGTTGGTGGGCGGGAAGGTGCGGCATGGATGGTTTTACGAGAAGACCGAGCCGTTTTTCGCCGGAATGAATCGGATGTATGCGAGCTGGCTGCGTGCGGCGCTGCGGCACCGCTGGTGGGTGCTGGCCGGGGCGGGCGCGGTGGCGGCGCTGGGGCCGATTTTTTATGGGAAACTGCAGCGCGAGCTGACGCCGCTGGAGGACCGCGGGACCTTCAACGCGCAGTTCATCGCACCGGTGGGATCTACGCCCCAGTATGCGCACTATTATGCCGGCAAGATGGAGCAGATGATCCTGGCGATTCCGGAGATGGACCGGACGTTTCGGCGCAGTGGGGACAGCAATCGGGCGTTCATGTTTGCCACGCTGAAGCCGTGGGAGGAGCGCGAGCGGAAAACGCAGGATATCCTGGCGGAGCTGCGTGAGAAATTCCGGCGCGAGATCACCGGCGGGCAGGCTTTTCCCATTGCGGCGCGGCCGTTCGGGCAGCGCGGCGGTGCGGCGGGCATCCAGATGGTGCTGCAAGGCTCGGATTTCGACCAGCTGCAGAAACTCGGCGGTGAGATGCTCACGAGCATGCGCAACAGCCCGCTGTTCTTCCAGCCGCGGCTCGATCCCTCGCCCACCAAGCCGCAACTGGAGGTGCGCATCGATCGGGCGAAGGCCGCGGATCTGAGCGTGCCGGTGTCGGATATCGCCGCGAGTCTCGAGACGCTGTTCGGCGGCAAGCGGGTGACGACGATCCAGCGCGGCAGCCAGGAATACGATGTGATCGTGCAGGTGGCGGACGCCGATCGCACGACGCCGTCGGATCTGAGTCGCGTTTATGTGAAGTCGACGGGCGGACAACTGATCCAGCTCACGAACCTGGTGCAGGCAGACGAAAGTGTCGTGCCGGAGAATTATCCGCACTTCGCGCGGCTGCGCTCGGTGACGGTGTCGGCGCAACTCGGGGCGAACGTGACGATCGGCGACGGCGTGGATTTTCTGCGGGCCGAGGCGACGCGCATCCTGCCGGCGGGCTACACGTATGCGTGGGACGGCGAGACGCGCGAGTATGTCGAGAGCGCGAGCGACACGCTGATGCTGTTCTCCCTGGCGCTTGTATTCACTTTTCTGATTCTCGCGGCGCAGTTCGAGTCGTGGATTCATCCGATCACGATTTTCACCGGCATCGTGCTGGCACTCGCGGGCGGCGTGGTGGTGCTCTACTGCACGCGTTTCTGGGGGCCGGCGATGACGGACAATCTCTACTCGCGCTTCGGATTGATCATGCTGATCGGGCTCGTGGCGAAGAACGGCATCCTGATCGTGGAGTTCGCGAACGAGCTTCAGCTCGAGGGGCGCAACGCCTTCGATGCGGCCTACGAGGCGGCGATCCTGCGTTTCCGGCCGATTTTGATGACAGCGGTGGCGACGATTCTCGGCGCGGTGCCGATCGCGTTTGCGACCGGCGCGGGCGCGGAAACGCGGAATCCGATGGGCATCGTGATCGTGGGCGGATTGAGCATCGCGACGCTCCTGACGCTGTTCGTGGTGCCGATCTTTTATATCCTGGTGGATCGCGCGTGTGTGAAGCTGACGGGGCATTCGAGCGCGCACGGTTTGAAGAAGGCGAAGGAGATCGAGCGGGAGACGGCGGAACGGGCGCCGGAGCCGGTGCTGGCGAAGTAGGCGCGTGGTGTGGCGGTGTGGCGCGTGAGAAGGCGCGGGGCCGATTCGGAGATCTTGAAATCGGGCAGCTTGAAATCGGGAATCTTGAAATTGGCGCAGGCGGGGAGCGCGATGGTCAGGGTTTAGGCGGCTGGTTGCCTGCTTTCGTGTAGGTTGCGCGCAACGTGGCGCGGCGAGCGCGCCACCTACAGGAGCAATGCCGGCAGGCGCGGAGGCCTGCGCTACGCCTCGGGCATCGGAGGCGCTGTTGGGATTTCAGATTTTCGATGCCCGATTTTCAGTTTTCACGATTCGGAATCGTCTGCGAGCAGGCTCCTGCCTCCTGGCCGTGACGCGCAAAAAAAGCCCGCGGACGCGAATGCGCCGCGGGCTGAGAAGATTTTCGTCGACGGGCCGGGTTACTTGGCGGCCTTGGCGGCTTTCTGGCGGGCGCCGTTGTCGAGGATGCGCTTGCGGAGGCGCAGGCTCTTCGGCGTGACCTCGAGCAGTTCGTCCGCGGCGATGTATTCGATCGAGCGTTCGAGCGAGAGCTTCGTCGCAGGCGTGAGGCCGGCGGCAACGCCTTCACCCTGCGAACGGAAGTTGGTGAGCTTCTTTTCGCGGACGGCGTTGCAGGCGATGTCCTCGTTGCGGGGATTTTCGCCGACGATCATACCTTCGTAAACCTTCTCGCCGGGACCGACGAAGAGCTTGCCGCGTTCCTGCACCATGAGGAGCGCGTAAGTGGTCGTTTCGCCCGCCTCGGTGGCGATGAGCGTGCCGGTCACGCGGGTCAGCACTTCGCCGGCGTAGGGGCCGTATTCCTTGAACAGGTGCGAGGTGACGCCGCGGCCGCTGGTGGCGTTGATCACGTCGATTTCCATGCCGATCAGGCCGCGCGTGGTGATGGTCGCTTCGATCATCGTGGAGTGCGGCAGCTTCTCCATGTTCGTGAGCTGGCCTTTGCGGTTGGCGAGATTCTGCATGATCGCGCCGACGCATTCGTCGGGAACTTCAACCCAGACGGTTTCGTAGGGCTCCATGCGCTGGCCATCGATGACCTTTTCGATGACGGTCGGGCGCGAGACGAGGAGTTCGAAACCCTCGCGGCGCATCGTTTCGACGAGCACGGCGACCTGCATGGCGCCGCGGGCCTTGACGTTGAACACGCCGGCCTTGTCGGAGTCCTCGATGTGGATGGAGACGTTGGTCTTCAACTCGCGCATGAGGCGCTCGCGAAGCTGGCGCGAGGTGACGAGCTTGCCCTCCTGGCCGACAAGCGGGCCGTCGTTGACGCAGAACTGCATCTCGAGGGTCGGCGGGTCGATCTGGGTGAAGGGGAGCGCGTGGCCGGCTTCGTCGGCGGTGAGCGTGTCGCCGATGTCGACGTCTTCGAATCCGGAAAGGCCGACGATGTTGCCGGCGACGGCGGACTCGGTTTCGCGTGTGCCGAGGCCGGTGAATTCGAAGACCTTGGTGATCTTGGCGCGAACGCGTTTGCCGTCGGAGTGACGGATGATGAACACGGGCTGGCCGACGCTGGCGGTGCCGCCGAGGATCTTGCCGACGGCGATACGGCCGACGTAGTCGCTCCAGTCGAGATTGGAGACGAGCATGTGGAACGGCTCGTCGGGCTTGGCGAACGGCGGCGGGATGTGGTCGAGAATCGTCTGGAAGAGCGGCGCCATGTTCTTCTTCTCGTCGCCGAGGTGGAACATCATGTAGCCGTCGCGGCCGGAGCCGTAAACGACGGGGGCGTCGAACTGCTCCTCGGTGGCGTTGAGTTCCATGAGGAGCTCGAGCACCTTGTCATACATTTTCGCGGGCTCGGCGTTGTCGCGGTCGATCTTGTTGATGACGATCACGACCTTGAGGCCGTGGGCGAGGGCTTTGCGGAGGACGAAACGCGTTTGGGCCTGGGGGCCGTCGTAGGCATCGATCACGAGGAGCACGCCATCGACCATGCGGAGGGCGCGTTCGACTTCGCCGCCGAAGTCGGCGTGGCCGGGGGTGTCGACGATGTTGATGATTTTATCCTGCCAGTGAACGGAGGTGTTCTTGGCCTTGATCGTGATGCCTTTCTCACGTTCGAGGTCCATCGAGTCCATCGCTCGCTCCTCGACTTGCTGATTGGCGCGGAATACGCCGCCTTCTTTAAGGAGTTTGTCGACGAGCGTGGTTTTGCCGTGGTCGACGTGAGCGATGATGGCGATGTTACGGATGTTCTGATTCATGGAGCGGACGCGTTCATTCTTTGGAAAAAGGGGAAGAACGTGCGGGGCCGCTGGAGCGAACGCAAGGCCGAAGCCATGGCGGATTCCGGGTGGGGCCGGCATCGGAGGGCCGATGCGGGAGAGTTCAGGCGCGACCGGAATCCTTCGCCAGCGGAGCGGTGGAGGGAAGAGGAGGCGTGGGCACGGGAAGGTAGCAGGTGAAGCAGGAGCCGACGCCGACGGCGGTCTCGACGGAGATGAAACCCTCGTGACGTTTGACGAGGCGCAGGGCGGTGGCGAGGCCGAGTCCGGTTCCCTGTTCGGCGGGTTTGGTCGTGAAAAAAGGATCGAAGAGGCGGCCGCGCACTTCCGGCGGCATGCCACAGCCGGAATCGCGGACGCTCAACGTGATGAATTCGCCGGCGCGCGCGAGAGGGCCGATGCGTTGGGCGTCGGCGGCGGAGAGGTGGACGCGAGCGGTGCCGATCTGCAAACTGCCGCCACGGGGCATGGCATCGCGGGCGTTGACGCAGAAGTTCATCAGCACCTGGTGAAGCTGGTTGGCGTCGCCGAGAATGTCGGGCAGGTCGGGGGGGGCGTCGACCGTGACCTTGATGGCCTTGCCGAGGACTTCCTTCAGGATGGCCGCGGTTTCCTGCACGAGCAGGGCGGTGTTGGTGGGGCACAGCGCCTGGTCGCCTCCGCGGGCAAACATGAGGATTTGGCGGAGCAGTGTCGCTCCGCGGCGCACGCTGCGCTGGATGTTGTCGACATACAGCGGCACGCGGCCGTCGTCGGCATCCTCGATCAGCATGGCGTTGCCGCTGATGGCGGTGAGAATGTTGTTCACGTCGTGGACGATGCCGCCGGCGAGCTGGCCGAGCAGTTCGATGCGCTGGGAGCGGAGCAACTGGGTCTCGAGCAGTTTTTTCTCGGTGATGTCGCGGATGTTGAAGGCGAGGACGGCGCCGCGGTCGCCGGGAAGGCGGCCGACGGTCACTTCCACGCGGGTGGCGGGAGATCGGGCGTGTTGCAGCTCGGTTTCGATCGGACCGAGTCGGCGGCCGCAGTGGGTGAGCTGGTCGAGTTCTGCACGAAGAGCCTGGCGCTCGTCGGGCGCGAAGTAGTCGAAGATGGCGCGGGGTTCGGGGGCGGTGGAAGGATCGGCGACGACGAGGGCGGCAAAGGCGGCATTGCTCAGGTGGATGGTGCCGTTGAGATCGGCGAGCACGATGCCGTCGGGCGCGTAGGCGACGGCGGTTTCGAAACGGGAGCGTTCGTCGAAGAGCTGACGGAAGCGGTTGAGCCGGGTAATGGTGCGCAGGCGGGTGCGCAGTTCGACCGAGTCACAGGGTTTGCTGATGAAATCGTCGGCACCGGCTTCGAGGCCCTGGAGTTTCGATTCCCGGTCGTCGAGTGCCGTGAGCAGGATGATCGGCACGTGGCGGAGTTCCTCGTCGGCGCGCAGGCGGCGGCAGACCTCGAAGCCGTCGAGGTCGGGCATCATCACGTCGAGCAGGACGACATCGGGCTTGAGCTGGTGGGCAAGGACGAGGGCGTGTGCGCCGTGTTCGGCGAGGACGACGTGGTAGTTCTCGGCGGTCAGCAGATTGTCGAGGAGCTGCAGACCTTTCGGATCGTCGTCGACGACGAGAATGGTGCTGGGGTGGGT
>JAEYYL010000121.1 GCA_023430825.1 Verrucomicrobiota bacterium
GTCCGGCGGCAGCAGCATGGGGGTGTCGCGGTCGATGTTCTTGAAACGATACGCCATGCCGCCACCCGCTGCACCTCGCGTGCCGCGCTCACAGCGGAACTCGAAAAAGTCCGACAGACTCCTAACCACCCCTGGCTTTGCTCGACGGAGTCAGCGGAGCGCGGCGGCGACGGTGGGCGTGAGCTGAAAGCGAGCGAGGAGGCCGGCGAGATCGAGGATGTGGCGGACGGGTTCGGTCACGCCGGCGAGGATGACGCCGCGGCTGCGGTCGGCGGCGTTGCGGTGCAACGCCAGCAACGTCCGGAGGCCCACGCTCGCGATGTAGGTGAGCTGCGTGCAATCGAGCACGATGCGGCCGGTGCAGGTCGCCGTGAGTTCGAGCAACTGCCTTTGCGCGGCGACGGCTTCACCTGTGGCCAAGGCGCCGTCGAGCGCGATCACGAGATCCGATCCGTGCGGCGTGGCGGTGAGCTTGAGGCGCAACGGATGCAGCGGGTTCGACGACGACATGGCGCGATCACACACGCTGGCGCGGTGACGCCAATCGCGAAAAGTGAAGCGCGGACACGGATCGCGGATGGTGAGCCGCGGCGCCCTCGCCGCGCTTCGCTTGCCTTGCCTGCGCGGTGGAGTGGTTTACGGTTCGCTCATGTCCGCCTCCGTCGAACCCGATCATCTTCACCTGGCGCATGAGCGCCAGGTGGCGATCTATCGGGCGATGTCTCCGCAACAGCGACTCGCGCAGGCGATGCGCATGAATCAATCCATGCGCGAGTTGATGGCGGCGGGCTTTCGCGCGCGGCATCCGGAATGGACGGAGGCCGAGGTCAAACGTGCGGTCGCGGAGCGAATCCTGTATGCACGCACCGGTTGAGCTGGAGCTGTTTGTCTCGCGGCTCGAAGCGGTCGGGGCGCCTTACATGGTGACCGGCGCGACAGCGGCGATCGTTTATGGCCAGCCGCGCGTCACGAACGACCTCGACGTCGTGCTGGACCTCGACGACGCGTCGCGGACGACGTTGTTGGCGGCGTTCCCGGAAGCGGAGTTTTATGTTCCACCGGAAGCGGTGATTCGCTCCGAACAGGCGCGGGCGCACCGAGGGCACTTCAACCTGATCCATCACGAGAGCGGTTATAAAGCAGACGTGTATCTTGCGGGTTCGGACCCGTTGCATGCATGGGCGCTGGAGCGACGGGGACGCGTGCGTTGGAGCGAGCAGGTCGAATTATGGGTGGCGCCGCCCGAGTATGTTGTGCTGCGAAAGATGGAGTTTTATCGCGAAGGCGGCTCGGCGAAACATCCGGCCGATATCCGAGCGATTCGCGAGGTGACCGGCTTGGATGAAAAGGCGCTGGCGCCCTGGATCGATCGATTGGGATTGGCGGAGATCTGGCGGACGATGCGGTGAAAAACAGGGGGCGAAGCGCGGCGAGGGCGCCGCGGCTCCATGCTGAGGCGCGCTAAACCGTTTCGTCGGCGAGACGCTGGCGGGCGGCGAGGGTGGCGAAGGGGCCGGGTTGCGCGAGGAGATCGTCGTAGCGGCCGGTTTGCACGATCCGGCCTCCGGCCATCACGACGATGCGGTCGGCGCGGCGCACCGTGCTCAAGCGATGCGCGATCACGATGCGCGTGGCGGCGAGTTGCTCGAGACTCGCGGTCACGATCGCCTGCGTGCGGTTGTCGAGCGCGCTCGTGGCTTCGTCGAAGAGCAGAATGCGCGGGCGGCTCACGATGGCTCGCGCGATCATGAGCCGCTGGCGCTGTCCGCCGGAGAACACACCGCCGTGCGCGGGCAGCACCGTGTGCAAACCCATCGGCAGTTCGCGCACCTCGGCTTCGAGGCCGGCGAGGCGCAGCGCTTCCCAGATCTCCGCGTCGGCGAGCGGGCGTGAGCCGGCGACGTTGGAGGAAATCGTGCCGGCGGTGGGCTGGCTGGTCTGCAGCACCACGCCGAGTTGCCGGCGCACCGCGGGCGCGTCGAGGTGCGCGAGGTCCTGGCCGTCGTAAAGAATCGCGCCGCTCTCCGGCGTTTCGAAGCCGATGAGCAGCCGCAGCAGCGTGGATTTGCCCGAACCGGATTCGCCGACGACTGCGACGAATTCGCCGGGCGCGACATCGAGCGACACGTCGTCGAGCACGCGCGGCAGGCCCGGCGCGTAGCGAAACGACACGTGGCTCAACTCGATCCGGCCGGCGAGCGTGCCGGGGTCGAGCAGGCGCGCATCGTCTTCCGGCGCGGCGGCGAGGATCGGCTGCAGGCGCTCGAACAGCGGCACGAGGTTGAGGGCGCTGGCGAGTCCGGCGGTGAGGGCGAGCACGCCCATGAATAGCGCGGTGAACGCGGTCATGAACGCGAGAAACGCGCCGACCGAAAGCGGAGCGTTGGCGGCATCGGGCGCGACGAGCCAGTAGAGCACGATCGACGCGAGCAGCGGAAAAACGGCGTTGGCGACGAGCACGCGGTGGCCGAGCTGTTGCGCGTGGACGGCGTCGCGTTTCTGGCGCGCAAACGGCCGCGCCCACGCGGAAAACGCGAGATCCTCCGCGCCGGCGACGCGCAGCTTGGCGATGCCGGTGATGAATTGGAGCACGAGCCCGGCGATGAAACCCTGCTGCGCGGTGACGCGCCGCTGCACGCGCAGTTGCCGCACGGTGTTGAGCGCGGTGAACGCGAGCGCGATCGCGATCAACGCGCAGGCGACGAGCGCGAGCCGGGCGTCGATCGCCAGGAGCACGATGAGGTTGACCCACGCGAAGAGGTTGCCGAGGCCGGTCGCGAGCAGTGCCTGCGCGAGGAGCTTGCGCATCTCGGTGACGCCGAGCGCGCGCTGCGCAAGGTCGCCGGCGGTGTAGTGGCGGAAGAAGGTCGCGGGCAGCTTGAGCAGCCGGTCGAGCACGGCGGATTGCAGCGTGGCGTCGAGGCGGCCTTCGATGCGCAGGAGGGCGAGACCGCGGGTGAACTCGAAGACGGCGGCGGCGAGCGCGACGGCGACGAGGCCGAGCACGAGTTGCACGAGCGCGCCGCGGGCGCCGGCGGGCACCAGCGAATCGAACACGAGCGCGGTGGCCGCAGCGGGGAGCGTGCTCAACAAGCCGCCGACGAGGCCGAGCACCGCGAGCCGGCCGAGTTCGGGACGCAGATCGCGCGCGCCGAAACGCAGCAGCGCGCGCGCGGTGACCGCGGCGTGGGAAAACGTGCGGTAAAACGCGTGCGACTGTTCCTCGAATTGCGCGGCGATTGCGGCGGTGACCGGTGTGGTGGCGTTGTTCGTCGGATCGTGGAGTGCGTAGCCGCCAGCGCTCGTCGGCAGCAGGGCGACGGGCGCGCGCGAATCCTGGCGGAAGGCGAGCAGCGGGCCGGCGTCCTGGCGCCACCACGCGCCGCTCAACGTGACCGCGCGCGAGCGGATCCGCGAAGTGCGCACGATGGCGGCCAGCGGATCGGCGAGAGGTTCACCGCGCAGGAGTTCGGGAGGCGGTTGAAAGGCGATGCCTTGCGCGCGGCCGATCGCGGCGCAGGCGCGAAACAGCGCGTCGTCGACGGACGCGGCGGGCGGCGGCGCGGCGGCGTCGAGCACGGAGGCGAGGTCGTCGAGCGCCTGCGCCGTGGCGCGTTCGCCGGCGGCGGCGCG
>JAEYYL010000450.1 GCA_023430825.1 Verrucomicrobiota bacterium
TGGCCGCGGACGTAGTCGACATTCTCCTGATTGTAGTTGATCGGCGGTGCCGGTTGCGACGCGTCGTCCATCACCACCGACAACGTGCCCGCGCCGCTGAACTCCACCTGCACGATGTCGTTGGTCAGATCCAGGAACGACACGCGCGTGACCTTGTTCTGCTTCGAGGTGACCGAGGCGCCAACACCGCCGAGCAGCACCTGGTCGTAAACATTGCCGTTGGGGTGCACGATGTCGGACCCGACGATATCGCCCGTGCCGACCACCAAATCGTTGGTCGTCAGACCCACGATCACCGGCTCGCTCGTGCCCGTGCCGCCGCCCGGCAGCGTCGTGGTGTAAGTGTAGAGGCCGGCCGTCGGCGGTTGAACGTCGGTGAGGGTCAGCGACGAACCTGTGCCACTCAACAGGTTGCTGCCGTTGCGCTGCCATTGACCCGTGTCACCGAGACCACTGCTCCCGGAAATTTCGATACTGGCTCCGACCGTGGGCACCACCGGCGGCGGGATCGCGGCCGGAGCGATGCTCAACGTGCCCGTGGCCGTGCCCGTGTGGTTGGGCGCGTTCACCGTCGCTGTCACCGTGTAACTGCCCGTCAGCGTCGGATTCGCCGGGTCGTAGCTCAAGGTCACCTCCAGGCCCGCCGGCACCGTGGTCGCCGTGGCACTCTTCGCCGTCCCATCGTAGGTGTGCGTCAGGTTGCCCAGCGTCACGGTCGCCACAGCCTTGGTGATGTTGAACACCCCTGAGGTGGAGCCCGAGTAATTGGGGTCGTTGACCGAGGCCAACACGTTGTAGCTGCCCACCGCGGTCGGCACCGTCGTGCTGCCGTTGTAGGTCACGATGAGCGGCAGCCCGCTCGGGTTGGTCGTGATCGTCGGCGCAAGCGGCTGCCCCGTGTAGGTCCGCGTCAGCGAGGCGAGTGCGACGGACGCACTGGCCGGGCTGATCGTCAGCACCAGCGTCGCCGGACTCGACGTGCCGCTGCCATTGGTCGCCGTCAGACTGATGTTGCTGAATGTGCCCGTCTGCGTCGGCGTTCCAGAGATCAGGCCGGTCGACGTGTTCAGGCTCAGGCCGCTCGGCAGGTTCGTCGCCGCGTAGCTCGTCGGCGTGCTCGTCGCCGTGATCTGATAGCTGAACGATGCCCCATACGTGCCGCTCGCGGTGAGCGGGTTGTTGGTGATCGACGGGATGCTGGTGGCGCCGAGGGCGATTTTCAGGGCCTCTTCGTCACCCAGGTTGACCGAATCCGCCCCATAACGGGTTTTATAGTCGGCGCCGGTCAGCCAGTCGCCCGTGCCGCCCGGGGTCGCCGACACCCGATCGACGGCATAGGCCGAGGTCCCTTCCGCGAACACGATCCAGTAGATCTTGTTGAGATCGAGCGTCACGCTGCCGGTCCAGACGTTCAAGCCGACGGCCAGGCTCGACGGATTCGTCAGCGTTCCAATCACCTCGTCGCCCGGCGCACCGCCATCGTTCTCGTGGATCGTCACCGTCGGCGAGGGCGTGCCGTCGACCAAATGCAGCTGCGCCACCACCGAGGTCAGCGTCAGCGGCTGACCCGCGGCGGTGGTAAAGCGTTGCGCCGGCATGCCGGAGGGCGTTTCGGCCGAGTAGTGGCCGAGCGTAGTGAGGTGCAGCGTATCGAAGACACTCGTCGCGCCGACGAAGTAGAACGCGCCCGTCGTGTAGCCGCCATCGGCGATCTCGTTGCCCGCGACGTCGGCGATCCCGGTGCCCGTGCTCTTCAGATCGAGCCGCGCCTTGCCCTGGCCGCTCACCGCGTTGACCACGACGTCGTAAACGTCCGCGCGTTGCTCGGTCACCGACGCCACCGTGCCCGTCGCCGTGCTCGCCGGCGTGTTGCCGGTCGGCGCGGTGAGCGTGAAGTCGGCAGCGTCGACGCCCGTCACTCCGCCGTCGAACGTCACGCGATACGTGATCGACGTCGCGTCCGTGTGCACCGCGGTCGGGCTCTGTCGCACGATGGAGGAGATCGTCGGCGCGGTGGTGTCGACGACCAGATTCTTGTTGGCGCCGAGGGAATTGGCCGCGCCGGGCGCGGCCAGGGTGAGCACGGCATTGTTGCCGGTCAGATCCTTGATCGTGCCGCCGTTGAGCTCCAGCGAATCGGCCACGTAATCCAGGTCGGTCGAGGTGTCGCCCGCCTGCACGGTGTAGGTGAACGTCAGGCTGCTCGTGCCGCTGCCGCCGCTGTAGTCGATCATGCGATCGGTGGTGCCGGTTTCCAGCGTGAGCCGAGGCGTGCCTGTCACGTAAACGTTCTCGCTGAAGTTGACCTGAATAGAAATCTCGGCGCCAGCCTTGTAGGAGCCGTTCGCGGTCGACGACGTCACTCCGTTAACAATCGGAGCGTCCTCATCGGCTTCGCTCACGGTGATGCCGACGCCCGTCGCGTCCGCGACGTCCACGTCGGCAGCAGCGCCCGCGGCCCAATCTTCGGCAGCCGCGAGGTTGAAGTCGGTCAACCCGATCGAGTTCGTGCCGTCTTTGTTGAGCAATGGGATCAGGGCCGCCTGATCCTCGGCGTTCAGCGTCACGCTGAACGTCGTGCCGCTGGTGATCTCGACGCTCGCCGAGGTCAGGGTGCGCGTCCCTCCGCCCTCGCCCGTCACCGTCAGCTTCGAAACGTCGATGTCGTTGGCGGCGCCGGCGAGCTTCACAAAACCCGTGCCCGTGACCGTGAGCACGCCCGTGCTCACATCGTAGGTGGCGCCGGTGATGGTCGGCTTCGGCACGGCGCTCACGGTGATCGGATTCGAGCCATCGGCGGTGTTGCCAGCGGTCACCGCGGTGAGGTAGTCGTCCGCCGCGGCCAGATTGTAGGTCGAGCCACCCGTCGATGACGTGCCGTTCTTGTTCAGGATCTGGTTCACGGCGGCCTTGTCGGTCGCACTCAGCGTGAGGGTGAACCGCGTGCTAAGATTCTCATCGTCCAGTTCGACGTCGGAGGTGTCCGTCAGCGCGTAGGTCGCTCCGCCTTCGCCCGTGAACGTGAACCGGGAGGCGTCGACATCCACGCCACTGCCATTCGCCACGAAATTGGCACCGGTGACCACCAGTTCGCCGCTGGCGGCATCGTAGGTCGCGCTGGTCACGGACGGCAGGCTCACTGAGGAAGCGATGGACAGCGTCGTGGTGTCGACGCCGCTGTTGGCGGTGCCGCCGTTGTCGACGAGTTCGGTGATCGTCACCACCCGGGCGTTCGTCGCGGTGGCCGTGGCGCTGGTGTTGTAATAGCCGAGCCCATTGACGATCGCCTGGAGTTGGGCCGCATCCAACGAGGGGCTGGGATCGGTGATCGTGACCGTGGCGGTCGTCCCGTCTAGCGCAACCGCTACCGTCAGCGAGTGCCCCCCGGTGACACCCGGCATGTTGCCGGTGGTCAACACCACTTCCGATCCGTCGATGGCCAGTTTCTCATCTGCGCCGTCGGTCACGTGGGTGACGGTGAGCATCAGCGACTTGAAGAATTGGCCCGCATCGCCGGTCGAAGCGTTGGCGCCAGAGAACAACTTCGCGGTTGCGGCGCCTGGAACGAACGTCGGACTCGCGGCGGTGGCCGTGAGGGTCGGGGCGTCGTTCACCGCCGTGATCGACGTGCCGAGGGACACGCCGGCCACCGAGACCTTCGAGGTGGCGTTATCGCTCGTGGTGTCGAAGGTCTGACGCGTCGATCCGCTGGTGAAGGTCGTGGCCGAGGAGTTGTCGACGGCATAAACCTCCAGTGCGCCCGGCGTGCCACTGAAACCTGCGACCGGCAGGAAGCGGAGATATGTGTCTGTGTTCAGCAGCAGGGCCGCTGCGTTCGAGACCGTGCCGACGTCGAACCAGGTGTCGCGGTTGTCGGTCGAATACTGCCACTTGCCCTGGGTGTCGCTG
>JAEYYL010000240.1 GCA_023430825.1 Verrucomicrobiota bacterium
GCATCGTCCCCCATCCGCGGCGAGGGCGCCGCGACTCCCTATTCTCACGCGCGCCGACCACCCTCTCCGCGCCCTCTGCGCCCTTTGCGGCTAAACTCTTCTCTCTCCACCTCTCCTCCCGCCTACCACCCCAACTCCCGCCGCACATGCTTCACCGCCGGGCTTCCCCGCGACAGCACGCGATCGTGATAACGCTTCAGCTCAAACGCCGCCCCTTCTTTCTTCTCCACCGCCGCCCGCAGGTCGTCGTGCTCCACCGCGCCGACGAAATACGTCGAGAGCTGCGTCGAGCTCTGACACGCCCGCCGCCACTTGCCCACCGCCTCGCCTTCCTCCTGAAACCCGCGCCGCGTCATCAAGTCGATCGCCTCTTTCTCGGTCATCCCCGCGGTATGAACCTTGTTGTCGAGAATCGTGTTGATGATCGCGCGCAGCCGCATCTTGAGCTGCTGCATCCGCACCTCCGGCCCACCGAACCCCGCGTCCGCCATCACCCGCTCCGCATACACCGCCCAGCCTTCGATGAACGTCCCGCTCGCGAACACCGCCCGCACCAGCATCGGCGCGCGAAACCGGTTCGAGTGCGCGATCTGCAGATAATGCCCGGGCATCGCCTCGTGCACCGACAGGTCGTGCAGCATGTAATCGTTGTATTCACGAAAGAACGACACCCGCCGCGCCTCCGTCCAGTCCGCCGGCGTCGGCGACACCGCGTAATACGTCTCGCCCTCCGGCTCCAGCGCACCCGGCGAATCGCAATACGCGATCGCCACCCCGCGCTGAAACTCCGGCAGCACGATGATCTTCAGCGGCGTGTCCGGCACCGTCACCAGCGCCTTCTCGCGCACGAACGCCGTCGCCGCATCCGTGATCTCCTTCGCCCGCGCCACCACCGTCTCGTCCGTCGGACGCTTCTCCGCCAGCCGATCGAGCACCACCTTGATCACGCGCGCCCGGTCACTCCGCTCCGCACCTCCCGCCGCCGGAAAATACGTTTTGAACAACGGCAGCGCCGTCGCGTAAAGCGCGTCCGTCGTCGTCTCCAGTTCGCGCTCCGCGCGCGCCAGGATCTCCTCCGGCGCCAGCTCCGAATCGAGCGCGTAACGCAGCTTCTTCTTGAATTTCTCCGCGCCCAGCCGGAACTCGCCGTTCGCCGTCGGCAGCACCTCGCGTTCGAGCCACCCCTTGTAATCTTCCAACGCCGCGATCGCCACCGCCTGCGCCGGCGCCAGCTCCGTCCGCAACGCCGGCGCCTGCGCCAGCAGCGGTTCCAGCTCGTCACGCACCAGCGCGATCGCGCCCGCCGTCTGCTGGATCGCCGTCTCCGTATGAATGCGCGGCGGATTCCTCAGCGTCACCTTGATCTGCTCCACCACGCGCGGGATCGCGCGCAACCGCTTCGCCGCGTTCCGCAGCCGCACGTCCGCCGGCGCGAACTCCCGCGCCGTCAGCAGATAAATGCTGTTCGCCAGGCTGTCGTTATACGGCAGCGGATTCCACGCGTGCGGCTTTTCCTCCGTCAAAACGAACAACATCGACTCCAGCTCCAGCCGCAGGATGTCCGCATCGACGCGATTCGCCCCCGTCAGCTTCGCGGCCTCGATTTTGTCCAGCGCCGCGAGCTGCGCGCGCAACGCCGTCTCCCGCGCCGCCAGCGCCTCCGCACTGTAGTCCGTCAACCGATCGTCGTAACGATGGTCGCCGAGCTGCGTTGCCTGCTCCGGCCGCGCCGCGAGCAAACTCTCGATGCACTCGCCCGCCAGCTTCTCGAACGCCGCATCCGCCGCCGTCGCCGCCTGCGCGTGCGCGCCTCCCGCAAAACCCAGCGCCACGCTCACGCCCACCCACCGCACCCACGAGAAAAGTTTCATGCGCGCAGGCTACGCCGCGCCGCCCCCCCCGCTCAACGTCGTTTTCCCGCCCCGCCAACCCAAGGCAGAAACCTGCTCGCAGGCGATCCCGCTCGCTCATGGAGCCGCGGCGCCCCCGCCGCGTGTCTTTCGTCGCGTCCCGCGGAGCCCCTCGCGCCACCCGGAGAACGGACGTCCCGCCCGCTCCCTTTTCCGCCTCGTTCGCCCCTCGTTCCGCTTAACCCGCATCCATCACACCCATGATGAAGAAAACGATTGGTCACAGAGCGCACAGAACTCCGACACTGAGTTCACCGAGGAGAATTCACCGATCCTATCTGGCCTCCCCTTCCAATCCGCCTCGTTTTCGCAACAAACGCATCCAACACCTTGTGGCCTCCTGCTGCCTCTGCGTCAGAGCTCAGTGTCCTCTGTGAACCATGACTTGGTTGATTCGAGTGTGACGTATCCGGGTTAAGGCCGCGCCGCGACCTTCGTCCCACCCTCCGTCGAGGCCGCCATCTGTTCGAATCCACCGTCGAGCGCATCGAGAAACTTCGTGTTCGTGATCGCCGGCGTGAACGCCGCCGTCAGCACTTTCGCCAGCCCCTCGTCATTCACTCCGAAAATCAGGAACGCCTTCTTCTCCCCCTTGCCCGCACTCAACGTCGCCATCAACCGCTTGGTCTCACTGAGGATCAACGGCCGCGGCACCGTGTTGCCCATCACCAGCACCGCATCGTAAACGCCCGTGCCGAGATTGAAGGCCGCATGATCCGGGTTGACGCGCTTCGTCTTCACCACGACCGGCGCGCCGCCGCCCCCGTTGATCGCCTCCGACAGGCTCTCCGCAAACGCCGCGTGCAACGCATCGCTCGCCGCATTGCTGCGATTCGAGTCGACCACCGCCAGCCGCAGCTCCGCGCTGCCCTGCACCTTCACCTTCGACTCGGCCCGCATGAAGCCACTCGTCAACAACACGACAGAGCCCGTCAGGATTCGGATGAAAGCATTCATAAGCTAAAGGGGGTTGGGGTCGCTGTCCGGTATATCGACACATCCCGCCGCCCAGTTTAGCCCAAACCACACCCCCTTCTTTCCCTCGCCCGCACCGGGAAACGCGCCAACCCCTTCGAGCCTCCCTCCTCCCGGATCGGCCTCCGGGAGCTCGGTGTAACCGGCCTTCTTCGAACCCAGCTGATCGCCCCGCCTCGATTCACGCTTTCTCCCTGTGCATTCGCCGGCTCCGCGGTTAACTGACTCCGCGATGGCCGCCACGCCTTCCTTCTACGCCCAACTCGCCGCGCTCGAATCCGTCGGCGCGCCCTTCGTCCTCGTCGTCCTCGCCGAAGCCTTTGGCAGCACGCCGCAGGACGCGGGCGCGAAAATGCTCGTCGGCCCCGCCGGCCTGCTCGCCGGCACCGTCGGCGGCGGCCGCGTCGAAGCCAAAGCCATCGCCCTCGCCCAGGAACTCCTCGCCGTCACCGGCCCCGACGCCGCGAAACCGCGCTTCGTCACCTGGACGCTCAAGACCGACGTCGGCATGACCTGCGGCGGCTCCGTCAAACTCTACTTCGAACCCCACGCCGCCGGCGGCGCCGCCTGGCCCATCGTCATCTTCGGCGCCGGCCACATCACGCAAGCGCTGCTGCCCGTCCTGCTTCCGCTCGCGTGCACGGTCGCCGTTTACGACCCGCGCCCCGAGTGGCTCGCAAAACTCCCGACCGCCGCGAACCTCCGCACGCAGTGCGTCGACAACCTCGCCGCCGTCATCGACACCCTGCCCGCCGACGCCTTCGTGCTGAGCATGACGCAAGGCCACGCCACCGACCGCCCGATCCTGCACCGCGCGCTCGCCACCCGAAATTTTCCTTACGTCGGTTGCATCGGCAGCGATGCGAAAGCGACGGTGCTCCGCCGCGAACTCGTCGCCGACGGCCTCACGCCCGAGCGCGCCGCGCAATTCCACTGCCCCATCGGCCTGTCCTTCGGCACGAACCACCCCCACGAAATCGCGTTAAGCATCGCCGCCCAACTCCTCGCCGAACGCGACCGAACCCACCGCGAGCCCAGGTAGGGACGGGTCTC
>JAEYYL010000242.1 GCA_023430825.1 Verrucomicrobiota bacterium
CGAGCGGCACATACGCCCCGCCCGCTTTCAAAATCGCCAGCTCCGCGACGATCGTCTCGATCCGCCGCTCCGCCACCACCGGCACCAGTTTCCCGCTCAATCCACGCGCCACCAGCTGCGTCGCCAACGCCTCGCTGCGTTCGTCCAGTTCCGCGTAGGTCAGTTTCTCCCCGCCGCAGCTCACCGCCACCGCCTGCGGACGCTGCGCCACCTGCGCCCGAAAATACGCTCCCACGCTCCCCCGCTGCTCCGTCCGGTCCGCGCCTTCGCTCCACGCCAAGACCCGCTCGCGTTCCTCTGCGTCCAGCAACTCCACTTCGCAAACCGCCACCTCCGGCCGCTGCACCACCTGCTCCGCGATCCGCGCGAACCGTTTCGCCAGCACACTCACCGTCTCCTCGCGAAACAACTCCTGCGCATACTCCAGGATGCACGAAATCTCCTCCCCCACCGGCCGCACATACATCGCCAGATCGAACTTCGCCGCACTCCACGGCGAGGCGACTCCTTCGACCCGCACTCCGGCCAGGTCCTGCGCATCCCAGAACTGCGCCTGCCCGCCGAACGAAAACACGTCGCTCTCCTGATACGCGAACAGCGTGTCGAACAGCGGACGACTGCTGTCGCCCCCGCGCGCACCGACCTTCGCCGCCAGGTCCTCCAACAGAAAGTTCTGGTGCTCCAAGCCGGCCAGACACAGCGCGTGCAGTTCCTTCACATACGTGCGAAACGCTTTTCCGCGCTCCGGCTGGCTGCGCACCGGCAGCGTGTTGACGAACATCCCCGCGATCCCTTCGAGCTCGCGACGGTCCCGGCCCGACGCCGCGATGCCCACGCTGAGGTCCTCCGTCGCACCGATGCGGGCGAGCAGCGTTTTCCAGATCGCCAGAAACAGCACCTGCAGCGAAACGCCTTCCTGCTCCGCCAGCGCGCGCAACCGCTCCGCCAGCCCGCGTCCGAGGCGAAAGTGAACGTTCTCGCCCCGGAAGTCTCGCAGCGCCGGCCGCGCGAAATCCGTCGGCAGTTCGAGCGCCGGCAGCGCCGTCGCGTAAACGTCGTCCCAGTAGTCCTGGTTCGCCCGCAGCTCCGCCACTCCGTCGCCCTCGGCCTGCCACAACGCATAGTCCGCATAACGCACCGTCTCCGTCGCCCCGCTTTCGCCGCGATAAGCGCCGAACAGCTCGCCGATCAGCCGCGCATAGCACCCGCCGTCCACCGCGATAT
This sequence comes from Verrucomicrobiota bacterium, assembly GCA_023430825.1. Lineage (GTDB taxonomy): Bacteria > Verrucomicrobiota > Verrucomicrobiia > Opitutales > Opitutaceae > Opitutus. Next base: position 1,225 of record JAEYYL010000242.1, read on the forward strand.
GATGCAGGTCGATCTGGAACACCGCCTCGTCCGCCGCGATCCGACGCAATCGCGCACGGATAGGCCACTCGCACTCCAGCGCGAAGGGTCGGATGAAGCCCATCACCGCCGCCTCGCGGCTCATCCCTCCGCAGTCCTCGACGGAGAACGGTAATGGCAGGTCGGATACGATGCGCTGCCGCATCTCACCCGCCTCCACCCCATGAACGGTGCGGAGAATGCTGTGCCGCTCGACCATCGTCCGAAAGGCCGCCTCGAGTCGCGCAACGTCGAGCGGACCCGTCAGGCGAAACGCCGACGGCATGTTGTAGGCCAATCCGGTCGGATCGATCTGCTGCACCGCGAGAAGCCGGCGCTGCTGCGAGGAGAGCGGATACCACGCGCGGTCCTCACCCCGCTCCAGGCGGAAGGGCCGCGCCATGCGGTCGAGATAACGAATGATCGCATCCTTGTTCTCGCGGATGGAACGCAGCGTATCCGGCGTCAGCACCCCGCGCGGATCGGCGATCTTCAAGCGACCGCGGTCCACCGCGATCGGCACATTGAGTCGGTCCAACTGCTTCCAGATTTCCAAAATGTTGTTCATAAAAATTCCCCTGTCCGTCGCTGTCTCGCTGTTGCCTTGCGGCTGGTGTGTTCCTGGCCGTCCGATTTGGGCGCGCCACGGGCCTGGCGCCGTTTTCCTGCGCGGAAAACGGCGGTCGGCGCGCGATTTTCTTTGGTTTGGTTCCGGTGGTCCGGCGTCGGCCTGCTCGCTCTCGCGGGACCACCCGGGTTGTTCGCTACTTCGATGAAACCACCGCGAATTCGTTGCCGCTCGGCTCCTCGAACACGAAGCGTCGTCCGCCCGCGCTGGATACGATGGGGTCGGTGATCTTGCCGCCCGCGGCCTCCACCTTGCGCAGCGTCTCCTCGAGATTCTCGCTGTAGAGCGAGAGCAGCGCGCCGCCCGTGCTGCGCCGCCCCGTCCGCTCCGTCTTGATGAATCCGCCCGCCATCCGGCCGTCGAAGAACGTGATGTAGTTCGGCGCCTGGTCGGCGAAATTCCAGCCGAATGCCTTTTCGAAAAACGCCTTCGTCTGCGCGAGGTCCGCCGACTGGAACTCGACGTAAACGATCTTGTTCTCCAGTCCGCCGGTGTTGGTGTGCTGCGAATGGCCGATGGCCGCGATGGTCAGGATGACCGCGATGAGTGCTCCGATACTTTTCATGTGGGCTGCTTGTTTTTTGGTTGGTTGAAAATGGGACTGGGTTCGCCGCCGCGCCCGTCAGGTGAAGATGTTGCTCCGCTTGAACCGCCAGATCGCCACGCCCATCACCGCGATCACGATGGTCCCGAGCACCGCCAGCGTGGACGCCAGTTGCGCAAACGGCGCCTGCGCCCAGAGCACCTGCGTGAAGCCCTGGTTCGTCCAGTAAACCAGCGAAAACCGGGAGAGGCTTTGCACGAACTCCGGCATGAAGCTCGCGGGAAACCAGACCCCGCCGATCGCGCACATCAGCATGATGAGCACCGTCGAGAGGCCCGTGGCCGCCTCCACCGTGCGCGACAGCGACGCGATCAGCATGCCGAAGGCGGAACACGCCGCCGCCGAAAACAGGCACACCAGCGCGAGCTGCCCGAAATACGGCGCGATCTCGAAACCCACGATGAAGTGGCCCGCAATGAAGAGCACCATCAGCTGCACCATGCCGAGGCACACGCCGTAGAGGAATTTGCTCCACAACAGCGCCGAGCGCGGCACCGGACCCGCGAGCAGTCGTTGAAAGATGCCGAGATTCTTCTCGGCGAACAATCCGGCCGCCGAACCCGACACCGCGAAGAGCAGAAACTGGATCGCCCAACCTCCGACGAGATTCGTCGCCTGCGGACTCTTCACGTCGGCGCCCATGAACTGCTGCACTTCGATCCGGACGAACGGCCCCGAGCGGCGCTCCCGCGCCACCCCGGCTTCCGCCGCGCCCGCGGCCGGCTGGCCGAGCTGCGCGAGATACAGCAGGTCGCCCGACTCGAGCTTCGTCAGAATCTCCTCCGGATCGCCGCCATACGTGTCCGCCAGGCTGTAAGCCAGCCGCCGCGACGGCGCGATCGTCGCGCCCGCCGCCCCGCCTTGGAAATCCTTGATCAGGATCGCCGGCACGCTCGCCGCCAGCGTGCCCTCCAGCACCGACGTCACGACCTGGTTCTCGACGTCGTCGCGCGAATTCAGAATCAGCCGCGCGTTGAGCTGGAAGGGCGCGTCACCCTGGAAGCCCGGAGGCAACACCACCGCGAACTTCGTCTTTCCTTCCTGCATCAACCCGCGCAAATCGGACTCCACGATCGGACGCGAGCCGCCCTTCCCATCCGGCACCTCCGTCACGAGCTTGAAGATTTTCACCGAGTGCAGGATCTCGACGAAACTCGCGGAGGCCGGCGAAGCGCTGTGGTTGATCAACGCCACCGGAATGTTCCGCGGCCCGGTCTTCTCCCCGGTCAGCCCGTAGATCGTGCTGATGCCGTAAACCAGCGCCAGCGGCATGAAGAAGGTGACCATCACCCCCAGTTTGCTGCGGCAGAGCAGCGCGAAATCTTTTCCCACCAATACGAGTATCGAGTTCATAAATACGTTCTCCTTATTCGCGCAGCGCGCGCCCGGTCAGGTGCAGGAACAGCGCTTCCAGCGTCGGACGCTGAAAGGTGAACATTCGCGGATGCAGGTTCTCCGCCTCGGCCAGCTGGTAAAACTCGCTCAGCCGGCAACCCGGCTCCGGATAAAAGCGATAGATCGTATCGGTCGCGACCACCTTGCCGTAGGCGCGCAACACCCCCGCGAAGTCCCGCGTCGACGGCTCCACCGCGAAGCGAATCTCCTCCTGGAACGGCAGCAGCCGCAACAGCTCCTCCAGCGTCCCGAGCGCCAGAATCTTGCCATGCTCGATGATCCCGATGCGCGAGCAAAGCCGCGCCGCCTCCTCCATGTAGTGCGTCGAATAGATGATCGTCAGCCCCTCGCGGTTCCTCTCCTCGAGGAACTCGAAGATCGCATTTCGCGACTGCGGATCCACCCCCACCGTCGGCTCGTCGCAGAGCAGCAGCTTCGGCCGGTGCAGCAGCGACGCCGCGAGATTCAGCCGGCGCTGCATGCCCCCGGACAGATCGCCGACCCGGTCCTTGCGCCGGTCCGACAACTGCACCGCCTCCAGCATTTCACTCACGCGGAGCTTCAGCTCCAGGCCGCGCAAACCGTAGAGCGCGCCGAAAATGCTTAGGTTCTTTTCCGCACTCAGCGAGGCGTAGAGCGCGATGTGCTGCGGCACGAAACCGATCTCCGCATTCCCCGAAACCACTTCGAGACCGTTGACCCGCACCGCGCCTTCGTCGCACGGCCACAAACCCGCCACCAGCGACATCAGCGTGGTCTTGCCCGCACCGTTGGGCCCGAGCAGCCCGAAGATTTCTCCGCGCTGGATCGTCAGCGAAATCCCGTCGACCGCCACCAGCGCCTCATAACGTTTCCGCACCGCCTCCAACTCCAGCAACGGCGGCGTGCCGTTCGTCGCTACCAGACGATGGGCGGACAGACTGCCGGTCGACAGCCCCGCACGTGCGGGCGCCGCCTCCAGGGTATCGGCCGGTGTCGCGCGATCGGACAAGCCAGCGGTGAAGATTCGGGTGGTAAACGTATTCATGACAGTTGGGGGCTATGGGTTGATTCGATTCACAGGATGATATTCCAGTCGGTGACTTCCCGGTCCGCGCCAGACGGCTCCGAGCGGTTCGCGCGATTGACTACCCGCACCGTCGTCGCCAGGTCCTGCACCGTCGGTGCGTCGAAAAAGGTTCGGACCCCGATCTCGACGCCGTAGGCCGCGCGCACCAGCGAGAGCAGCCGCACGGCCTTCAGCGAATGTCCGCCGAGCGCGAAAAAGCTTTCGTCGAGCCCCACCTGCGTCAGGCCGAGCACTTCCGCGAACCGCGCCGCGATCTCCGCCTCCACCGCATCGCGCGGAGCGATATACGGCCCGCGACGGTTCAACTTCGGCTCCGGCAATCCGCGGCGGCTCACCTTGCCGTTGGGCGTGAGCGGCAGGCTGTCCAACAGCACGATATGCGCCGGCACCATGTAGTCGGGCAGCGTCTCCTCGAGCGCCGTGCGCAACTGGCGCAGATAACGCGAAAGCCCATGCGCCCGCCCCGGGTCGTTGCTCCAACGACCCCACTTCGCCGGCGACACCGGCGCATACGCCGGCGCGATAAAACCACGCTCGCCCGCGGCCGCTCGCGACACCACCAGATCGAAACGCCCGATCTCGGCGTTCAACACCACGGCCGCCGCATACCCGCACGCTTGCGCCCAGCGCAGCAGCGACGCCGGCGTCGTGCCAGCCGCCCGCGCCTCCAGGTTGCCCAGGCTTCGCTTCAAATCCACCACGCGACGCCCCGCGCGCAGGTTCGCCAGATCGTGCCACGCCTCGGTCGACGCCCTCACCTGCTCGTTCGGCACGCCCACGACCCAAAGCTCACGCCGCTCGCCTGCCGCCATCTCCGCCAGCGCGTCGAGCGAACCGATCTCGCTCCAGGAAACTTTCGCCACCGCCGGCTCCGCGAGCCCCTCGCCCGCCACCGGCTTGCGCACCGCGACATCGTAGCGATACCGCGTCATCTCCGTCGGCCCGAACGTCTGCTTCGGCTGCGCACTCACCCGCGCCGAATGTTGTCCGGCAAAGTGCCAAAAATACTCCGGCGAGATAAACAACTCCGTCTCCGCCAGAATCGCCTCCTGCACCTGCTGCCGCAACACCGCTCCCGGCGTCTCCGGCGCCGAACGATGCACCTGCACCGCAGCGTGAAAACTTTCCAGCAACCGCGCGTCCAACACATCTCCGACAAAGATCGCCCCGCCCGGCGCGAGCAGTTCCCACGCTTTCTCCATCACCTGGTCCAGATACTTCAGGCTCGGCAGATACTGCGTCACCGAGTTGATGACGACCGCGTCGAACACGCCCTGCTCCGTCACCTCGAGTTCATGCGCTCCGCCGTGAACGAGTTTCACCTTCTCGCTCCAACCCGCGCGGCGATTCACTTCCGCCTGCACCGCATCGAGCGCCACCTGCGACAGATCCGTGCCGACATACTCCTCGCACCCATCCACCAGCCGGAAGAGCAACAGCCCCGTGCCGCACCCGATTTCCAAAATCCGTTTCGCCTTCAGCGCCGTGATCCGTTCCACCGTCGCATCCGTCCACTCCGCCATGTCGGCGATCGCGTAAGGCTGGTCCGTAAAACTGCTGTTCCACCCCGTCCAGTCGCTGTCCGCAGACTCCGCCTTCGATTGCTCGTAAGTCTTGTCGAACATCTCCTCCCACAACGCCGTCTGCTTCACTTCCGCCGCGATTTCCAGATGCCGCTCCGGCACCACATACGCGACCAGTTGCTTGTCCGCGCCGCTCTCGCCGCGCGCGACCACCACCGCTTCCTTCACCTGCGACTGACGCTTGAGCGCACTCTCGATTTCCCCGAGCTCGATCCGGTAACCGCGGATCTTCACCTGCTCGTCCAGCCGACCCAAAAATTCCACGCGTCCGTCTGAGCGCC
>JAEYYL010000161.1 GCA_023430825.1 Verrucomicrobiota bacterium
CTCGACCGACATCGTCGTCGCCGACTTCACGATGCCGCGGCCGCGGCAATACGGGCAGTCCGTGTAGAGATTGCTCGAGAGCGACTCCTGCTGGCGCTGGCGCGTCATCTGGAGAATGCCGAGCGTCGAGATCGGGAGGATGTGGTTCTTCGCTTTGTCGGACGACATCTCCTGCACCATCTTCTCGTAAACGGAGTTCCGGTGGCGGCGCTCCTTCATGTCGATGAAGTCGCAGATGATCAGGCCGCCGAGATTGCGCAGGCGGATCTGGCGGGCGATCTCGGTCGCGGCCTCGAGGTTCACCGCGTAGATGACGTTCTTCTCGTCGCCGCCGCGCGATTTGTGCGAACCGGTGTTCACGTCGATCGCGATCAGCGCCTCGGTTTCGTCGATGATGATCTCGCCGCCGGACGGCAGCGGAACCTTGCGCTGGCCGGTCTGCTCGATCTGGCGCTCGATGTTGAAGCGCTCGAAGATCGGAATGCTGTCCTTGTAGAGCGCGATCTTGCTCGCGGAGCGTTTCGAGATCTGCGCGACGAGGCCCTGCGTGCGGGCGTGGTCCTGCGCGTTGTCGATGAGCACGCGATCGACTTCCTCGGTGAGGAAATCGCGGACGGTGCGCTCGACGAGGTCGGGTTCCTGGTAAAGGCAGGCGGGCGAGCGCTCGCTCTTCATCTTCGCCGTGATGTCCTCCCAGGTTTTCAGGAGGATGTGGAGGTCGCGGACGAAGTAGCGGGATTTTTTGCCCTCGCCGGCGGTGCGGACGATGACGCCCATGCCCTCGGGGATGGTGAGTTCGTTGATGAGCTGCTTCAGGCGTTTGCGCTCATTCGGGTCCTCAATCTTGCGTGAGATGCCGCAGCCGTCGGAGAACGGCGTGAGGATCAGGTAACGGCCGGGGATGGAGAGATTCGTCGTGGTGCGCGGGCCCTTGGTGCCGATCGGGCCTTTCGTGACCTGGATCACGATGTCGGTGCCCGGCGGATACATCTGGGGGATGTCTTTGACGGTGGGCTCGGCGGGGCGGGGCGGGGCGTTCTTGCGCTTGTTGACGCGGACGACCTCGACGGAGGAGTCAGCGGCGGCGGGGAGCATGTCCCAGTAATGAAGGAACGCGTTCTTCGTGTAACCGATGTCGACGAACGCGGCCTTCAGGCCCGCATCGAGATTCTTGATACGACCCTTGTAGATCGCGCCGACCATGCGGTGGTCGGACTCGCGCTCGATTTCGAATTTCTCGAGGCGGCCGTCGACGAGGAGCGCGACGCGTTTCTCGAGCGGCTCGGAATTGATGATGAGCTCGCGGTAGGAACCCTTTTCCTTCTGGAAGACCGAGAGAATTTTCTGGAGGAGCGGACGTTGCTTGGCGCGGTCGGCGGCGCCGGCTTTGAGCTCGGCGGCGGTGACGGGCTCCGACTCAGTGGCTGTCGGGGGATTGACGAGTTCCTCGTCGTATTTGCGGGCAACGTCCGGCGTGAGGCCGGGGCTGGAAGACTGCGATGGTTGATCGCTCATTTTGGGTATCGGGTGTGTTGAAGACGGCGACCCCGTGAGCGGCAGTTGCGGCGCAGGAAATTCCGGCAGAGCGGTCGTTAGCGCGAAGAAGGGATCTCATGCGAAATCCTTCCTGAAGCGATAGACGCTCTGGACCAGTCCTTGCAGCAAGCAGCAACTGAGCACGAAGGAGCCACCGTAGCTGATGAAGGGAAGCGGTATGCCCGTGATGGGCACCAGCCCGATGGTCATGGCGATGTTCACGAACACGTGCACCGTGAACAGCACCGTCACGCCGATGGCGAGAAGGGCCCCGAAGCGGTCTCTCGCGAGACCGGCGATGCGTATGCCATTGAACAAAACCACCCCAAACAGGCCGAGAACCGTTAAGCTTCCCAGGAAACCTTTTTCCTCGGCGATGACCGAGAAGATGAAATCGTTGTGCGCGACCGAGCGCGGCAGATAGCCGAGCAGCGCTTGCGTGCCCTCGGTCCAGCCCTTGCCGGTGAGGCCGCCGGAGCCGACGGAGATGAGCGACTGCGAGAGATTGTAGGCGACGCCAGTGCCGCGCGGGTCGACCTTTTCGGGCGCGGCGAAGGCGAGGATGCGGTTCCGCTGGTAGTCGTGGAACGGCATGATCGTCGGGCCGTCCTTCTCGAATTTGCCGCGGTCGCGCGTGTAGTCGTAGCCGTGCGCGTCCATGAATCGCACGTAGTTGACGCTGTCCCAGGTCACCAGTCCCACGATCAGCAGGAATGCCCCCAGCGCCGCCGCGAAGAAGCGCGGGGACAGCTTGGAGACATAGAGCATGGAAAAGACCATCGGGGGCAGGACAATCGCCGACTTCAAGTCGGGTTGAAGCAAGATAAGGAACATGGGCGCACCCACCGCAAGGGCCAATTTCCCCAGCACGCCCAAAGACTGCGCGACGGTGCCGATCTGGTTGCGCACGAGGATGCCGGCGGTGATGAGGAGCACGCCGATCTTGGCGGTTTCGGAGGGCTGGTAGGAGAAGAAGCCGAGGTTGATCCAGCGCTGCGAACCATAGACTTCGGTGCCGAGCCCGGGCACGAGCACGATGACCAGCGGAACGAGGCAGGCGGCGTAAAACCAATGGGCCACCGAGAGCCAGAAGCGGTAATCGATCAGCGAAACGACGAGGTAGAGGGTGGCGCCGGCGGTGAGCCAGACGAGCTGGGTGAGCCAGGAGTTGCCCTCCACGGGGAGTTGCGCGCTGTAGATAAAAGCGACGCCGAAGAGACTGAGCAGCGCCAGGGCGACGGGCGTGAGCAAGTCCCAGCGACCGCGCGTGTGGGTTTTGAACACGCTGATGTAGTCGGTGGGCGAGGGCAGATTCACGGATTGGCAGCACGAAAACGGCCGCGCGTGGGCTTGGCAACGCCCGCGGCGGGAGTTTTGGCGGAAAAGGCGGTGCAGAGCGCGCGCAGACCGACGGACGCCGACGACGAAATCGAGCCGCGGCGCCCCCGCCGCGTTTCCC
>JAEYYL010000259.1 GCA_023430825.1 Verrucomicrobiota bacterium
AAAGAAGGACGGCACCTCGGGTGAGGCCCGTCCTCCGGGAGAGACAGGGAGGCGAGCCTTTACCGGGCTCGCGTTTGTCAGAACTCAGGCCTGCTTTGCGGCCGCGGCCTTGGTCTTCAACGCGTCCTGGGCTTGCTTGACCAGGCTCGTAAAGGCCACCTCGTCGCGGATCGCGAGATCGCTGAGAACCTTGCGGTCCATCTGGATGTTCGCGGCCTTGAGGCCCTCGATGAAGCGGCTGTAGGTGATGCCGTTGTTGCGGCAGGCGGCGTTGAGACGCACGATCCAGAGAGAGCGGCGGTCGCCCTTCTTCTTCTTGCGGGCCGCGTAGGCGTATTGCCACGCGTGCTGAACGGCTTCCTTCGCATAGCGAAAGAGCTTCGATTTGTTGCCGAAATAGCCCTTGGCGTATTTCAGCACTTTCTTGCGACGCTTGCGCGACGCGGGGGAGTTGGTTGCACGAGCCATGTTAGTTTTTCCTTTGGATAGGTTAGTCGCCGGCAGGTCGGCTTAAAATCACCCGCCGAGCGAAATGAGGGTTAATGCCTTGGCTTACAGGCCGAACGGCAAAGCGCGCTTGAGCGGCTTGGCGTGGCCTTCTGCCACCAGCTTGTCACGCGAGGCCCGACGCTTTTGCTTCGAGCTTTTCGTGGCGAGCAAGTGACGGAAGCCGGGCGTGCGGCGCACGAGCTTGCCCTTGGCGGACAGCTTGAAGCGCTTGGCGATGGACTTCTTGGTCTTTTGCATGGAGAGAGCGGTCGAAAACAGAGAAGCGCCTCTCGAGTGTAAAGGGAAAACTTCGCCTCGAAGGCTGTCCGTTCCTCGCTCCACGGGCCGGCGTTTGGCAGACGAGGGCCAGCCCGCGTTATCCCGGTCCGCAATCCGGTTGCAGGCCAAGCTCAATAAAACACGTTGCGATCGAGGCTCCGATACTGAATCGCCTCGAGCAGATGCGGCGACTCGATGCGGTCGGCGCCCGCGAGATCCGCGATCGTGCGCGCGACCTTGAGGATTCGATCATAGGCGCGCGCCGATAAACTCAGCTGCTCCATCGCGTGTTGCAGTAGGTCGCCGAGCGACGGATCGATCGCACAATGTTTCCGAATCTGCGCCTGCGTCATGCGCGCGTTCGAACTGGTGCGTGTCGGTGCAAATCGCGTGTGCTGCCGCACCCGCGCCCGCTCCACCCGCTCGCGGATCGCCGCCGAGGGTTCACCGGTTTTCTCCGACCGCAACTCGGTCAACGACAGCGCCGGCGCCTCGATGTGAATGTCGATCCGGTCCAGCAGCGGCCCGCTGATCCGCGAGCGATAACGCTGCACCTGCGTCGGCGTGCACCGGCACTCGTGTTTCGTGTCCCCGAGATAGCCGCAGGGACACGGATTCATCGCCGCCACCAGCATGAACGCGCACGGCAGCGTGACCTTGCCGGCGCTGCGCGAGATCGTGACTTCGCCATCCTCCAACGGTTGACGCAACACCTCCAGGGCCGAGCGTTTGAACTCGGGCAACTCGTCGAGAAACAGCACGCCTTGGTGCGCGAGCGAAATCTCGCCCGGGCCCGGGATCGTCCCGCCACCGAGCAGGCCCACGTCGGAGATCGTGTGATGCGGTCCGCGAAACGGACGCGCGCCCCACGCCATGTCGCCCGTCAGCGTTCGCCCGGCGGCGGAGTGAATGCTCACAATCTCCAACTGCTCCTCGAGCTGCGGCGCCGGCATGATGGTCGGCACGCGTTTCGCCACCATCGACTTTCCCGCCCCCGGCGGCCCGATCATCAGCCTATTATGCATATTCTACCCCGTATATCGTTTTGCGAACCGGCGTGGGCTCCGCTCAAAGCGAGCGATGAAATTGGACATCGCGCCGATCCAGTCTCGGTGGGGAATACACGGCGGCTGCGATGCGACTGCACATCGCAAGCGTGGCAGTCGGAGTCGGCGCCATCCCCAACGCGAAATCACGGAATGGTAATGCCCACTCGGCGAGCGAACTCGACTTGGGATATCCCGGCTTTGGTGCGCGGTGCGAAACCTTCTGCGCAACCTCGCGGTTGGCGACTTCCTCTTCAACAGGCGCTGGATGGACGGGGAACTGCTCCCCTCGATCACCTTCAATCGCAACCACATGATGTGCCCCGTGCTGTTCGCTACAGCTTGCCGACTACTCATCTCAATTCACCGCGCGCTGGTCGGATTGTGCGTCCGCCCCCGACGAGAGCGGGCGACGGCTTCGTTCTGGAGCAGCGGGAAAGTACAAGAAAGCGGCAATAATTACACTTAGTGTCCGCGGGATTCTTTGCATACTCAGCAGGAAATTCCAGTCGGTTACTACGCATGATTCTATACCCCGATGCGATTGGAGCAGTGTTTGAGTCGTCACGGCCGTCTCCCTTCACGTCTAAAATTGTGTTAGCTGTCAGGGGTCGGTTAAAACCGGCCAGGTAGGGTCAATTCAAAACCGGCCACTTTAAGCGGAAGATTTACGCTGCGTGCGGCCTGAGGCTGCACGAGGCGAGATGAACCGACTCGAAGTGAGCCGCCAACAAGCAATCCAAGCGCTGTACGGTCGGGGGTGGTCCCAACGAAGGATCGCCCGGGAGCTGGACATCCACCGCGAGACGGTAGCCCGCTATGTCCACGCGGCAAAACCAGCCATAGCGACCGCCGGGTCGCCACCTCGCGATGACCCGAAACGGGCCATTTCGACCACCGGGTCCGAGGCGGTGGCGGAAGCAAACCCGGCCATTTCGACCGCCGGGTCGATGGCGGGCCGCTTCAGCCTGTGCCGCGAGCTTCTGCCTATGATCGCGACGGCGGTGAGCACAGGGGGGCCGTCCGCCCGGCGCATCCATGAGGATCTGGTCTGGTCGCCACGCACGACTTCACCGGCAGTAACGAGTCGGTGAAGCGCTGCGTGCGCCACTTCGCCCAGCGCCTGGAGTTGCCCCACCGGCGGATCGAGCGGGCGCCCGGTGAGGAGGTGCAGGTGGACTTCGGCCAGGGCGCACCGGCGCTCGACGAGCGCCGCAAGCGCCGCCGGCCGCATCTGTTTCGCGCCGTGCTCAGCCACTGCCGCAAGGGCTACAGTGAGGTCGTATGGCGGCAGGATACCGAGACGTTCATCCGTTGCTGCGAGAACGCGTTTCGGCACTTCGGCGGCGTCACCCGCAGGACGATCGTCGACAACCTGAAGGCCGCCGTCCTCGCAGCGGACTGGTTCGATCCGACGCTCAAACCGAAGATGGCGGACTTCGCCCGGCACTACGGCACGGTCGTTTTGCCCACGCAGCCAGCCCAGCCCGAGCACAAGGGAAAGATCGAGGCCGGGGTAAAGTTCGCGCAAAACAACGCGCTGAAGGGCCGCACGTTCTCCTCGCTCGGCGAACAAAACCTGTTTCTCGCCGAGTGGGAGCGCAGCGTCGCCGATATTTGAAACCCGATCTTCTCATCATCGACTCATGTTGAGCGGCCAAAAATGTGGAGTTGACTGGGCGCGGTTCAGCTCGGATGGCAGGCGCGCCGCTACTCTGACTCAACATTATTGACGACTTTCTGAACCGCGGGCGGTGGCGTCGAGGCATGGACACCCCATCGTTCCTTGAACAGATCCGACCGCGTGCTCACGCACGCTACCAAGCCCTGCCGCTGTTTGGCTCCGTCGTTGCAGACTTCAGTGTTTGGTTGAGTGCCAGAGGCTATAAGACGAAGACGATCAAGTCGCAGTTGAAAGGCGTGCGATATGTGGACCGCTGGTTGCGGCGGAAGGGACGCCGTCGGTTGTACGAGGTGACCGACATGGACATGCGCATGGCGCATCATCGTTTCCGTTGCGATTCCAACATTGGCGGACCGATCAGATCCCTTGGGCAGTTCCTCCGCGAACGCGGGTTGATCTCGCCAGCCCACCAACCACCCCGATTTTTTCAGGGAGCGAGCGTGAGCCCTTTGGCCAATACCTGCGCGCGGTCCGAGGTTTCGCGGAATCGTCCATCCTCCACCACCAGCGGTTGCTCGCTGGCTGGCTTCGGTTCCTGCAGGCCGACACACATCCGGCAAGGGTGACCGAGATCACACCTGCTACCATTGAGGCGTATCTGCGTTTGGCAGCCAAGACGAACAACCGCTTCAGCCTCCAGCAAGTAGTCGCCAACCTTGGCGCTTACCTGCGGTGGCAATACGCCAACGGCCGCCTGCAACGACCCTTACACGAGGAGATCGACGCTCCGCGTTGCTACCGATTGGAGAAACTGCCGCGGGCGGTGCGGTGGAAGCAGCTCACGGCCTTGCTCCGCTCCATTGACCATTCCGCGCCCAGGGGACACCGAGACTTGACCTGCCCCCCGAAGCTGGAGTGCTAAAACGAGAGAGCCGGATTGGTTGAGGTTGGTTTACGGATGATGGTTTCGACTGCAAGTGGAGGGTTAGGCTGGTCCAGAGGAGCCCCCATGGGGGCTCGCGCGATCTTGGCCGCAAACTCGCTCGGCGTCAGATCGGCGAGCGAGCTGTGTGGTCGGGTGTCGTTATAATCCTCGCGGAACGCTTCGATGATGTTCCGGGCGTGAGTGAGGATGAACTCGGTTTCGTTGAGGCATTCGTCGCGGAGCTTGCCATTGAAGCTTTCGATGTAGCCGTTCTGGGAGGGATTTCCCGGCGTGATGAAGCGATGGTTCACCTGGCGTTCATGAGCCCAGCGTTCCAGCGCCAGGCCCGCAAACTCAGGGCCGTTGTCGGTGAGCACACTGGCGGGGCAGCCGCGCAGTTCGCACAGGTAATCCAGCACCCGTGCCACCCGCGGCCCCGACAACGCGGTGTCGACCTCGATCCAGAGGCACTCGCGGGTGTAGTCGTCATGCACGGTGAGCAGGCGTAGCGAGCGGCCGCTGCTCAGTCGGTCGTGGACGAAGTCCAGACTCCAGCGTTCGTTCGCCCGTTGCAGCGCGACCGCCGGCGCCATGCCACGAGCCACCCGCTGCTTGCGCCGGCGCCGTTGGCGCACCTGCAATCCTTCCGTCCGGTAGAGCCGATGCACTCGCTTGTGATTGTCGCTGATCCCTTCGCGGCGCAGCAGCACGAGCAAGCGGCGATAGCCCCAGCGCCGCCGCACCGCCGCATGACGGCGCAACGCTTCGCGCACCGGCTGCTCTTCGCGCCGGCCGTGGGTCTGGTAGTAGTAGCTGCTCACGGCCAATTGCAGCAGCCCGCACGCGCGATTTCCGCTCACCGGATAACTTTTGCGCAAGTAATCCACGGCGGTGCGTCGAGCGACGGGCTCTACCAGTTTTTTGAGTTCACATCCTTCAGCATCCGGATGTCCAAGGCCTGATCGGCGACGATCTTCTTCAGCTCCGTGTTCTCCCGCTCCAGCTGCTTGAGCCGGTGCAGCTGACTCGGTTCCAGCCCGCCGTAGCGGCTCTTCCATCGATAGAACGTGCCGCTGGAGATCGCGTGCTGTCGCAAGAGATCGGGCAACGGCTTGCCCATCTCCGCTTCCTTCAAAATCCCGAGGATCTGCTCCTCGGTGTGATGTTTCTTCATGTCGGGTATTCACTGTTTTCACCCGGCTTTCTCGCTCACGCCACTCCAGTTTCTGGGGGGCAGGTCAGACGCTCCGCGGGCAGCACGCGCCGACCCCGGGCTCCGCGCCGCTCAACTGCGTAGTGGTACTGTCGGTTGCATCGCTTTGTCGGCGGTCTCTTGGGAGGGCAAACTGGCGCTGGCGCCCACGATCAAAAAGGCGCGACGCGAGGGTGCCCGTGTTTTGAGTAGCGCGACGCAAACCAATCAGCTCCGGTAGGTTCCTAAGACTTCAGGGATTCTCTTCCTTCCCCGAGGATGCTAGATAGCCTTCGAACGGTCAACCGTGTCGGCGTCCAGTAATAGTTCGGATGCGTACTGTTCTCCCAAATATTATCGACGCAGCTTCATTCTGAGCGCCGCTTTGAACAACCTGCCTGCTCGCCATTCGACTACCTCGTAGCCCGGGCGTTCTTCAAAAACACCTAAAGTCTTCATCCTTTCCATGGCGTCGCGCACTACGTCAGTCCCGTAATTCAGCCGGTCCGCCAATTGCGCGCACATCTCATTAACCTCAAAAGGCGTCTGTTTACTGACAAATGCACCAAGAAGTTTTTCGATGCGCTCCTCATTTCGCGGCGGGTCAGTAGGATCGAGCTCAAGAACAAAGCTAAGTTCAGCGGTCCACAACTACTCGACGGGCGAGTCAGTCCGGAACTCGCCTATTTCGCTCACGATGAAGCTTCAAAGCAGTTTCTCGGGCAGGTCCGGCAAAAACCTCCTGTCAGTCGACGTCGGAGCCGCGGGAGCGGACAGAGCGTCAAGGAAGTGCTCGATCGACATCACAGACACTATATAATTCGGTCGTTTCATCAAGCTCGGTTCTAATGCCCCATCCACCACGCTACCGTTAAGATCATGCGTCGGTTCCGTTACTCTCTCTTGCAATCCCAGCGCCTCAACCCTGCAGATTTGTTGAATATTGAACCTAAAATCCGCAGTTGAAACACGGATTCAGGCGCCGGCCGGCGCGGGATTTGCGGTGGTTGGGTCATGATCCGGAACGATGTATTTCAACTGC
>JAEYYL010000304.1 GCA_023430825.1 Verrucomicrobiota bacterium
TGCCTGCGCCGCGGCTGCGCCTCACTCGCGATCGCCAATCGCACGCCGGAAAATCTCGAGGCGCTCCTCGCCTTGCTGCGCCCGCTTGCCGGCCCGATTCCGCTCCGCGGTTTTTCACCACAGAACCCGCCCCGCGATCTTCCGGAAAACGCTCTCGTGATCAACGCCACCAGCGCCGGCCTGCGCCCCGACGACCCGCTGCCGATCGACCTCGCCCACCTCCCGCCCCCCGCCGGCGTTTACGACATGATCTACAACCCGCCGCAGACCGCGCTGCTCCGCGCCGCCGCCGCGCTCGGTGTCCCGCACGCCAACGGCCTTTCGATGCTCGTCCACCAGGGCACCCGCTCGCTCGCGATCTGGACCGGCACCGAGATCCCCGTCGCCGCCATGCACGCCGCCGCCTCCGCCGCGCTCCGCGGCTAGGAGCTGGCTTGCCAGCGATTCCCCCGCCCGCGAGCGTGGCGCTCGTCCGCCTCGCCGCCCCGCCTCCTTCATGACCGCCGCCGATTTCGCCGACGTCTCCGCCGCCTTCCCGTGGTTCTTCCCGGCGGTCGCGTTCGTGCTCGGTGCATGCATCGGCAGCTTTCTCAACGTCGTCATCTACCGGCTGCCCGCGGAAAAATCCCTCGTGCGCCCCGGCTCGCACTGTGCCTGCGGCGCGCCGATCGCCTGGCGCGACAACCTTCCCATCCTGAGCTGGTTCCTCCTGCGCGGCCGCGCCCGCTGCTGCGGACGCCGCTACTCGTTTCGCTATCCCTTTGTCGAACTGCTCACCGCGCTCCTCTTCCTCGCTTGCTGGCTGCACTTTCCGCCCGCGAAGGCCGCGTGCGGCATGGTGTTCGTCAGCCTGCTCGTCGCCGCCACCTTCATCGATCTCGACCACCTGATCATCCCCGATGTCTTCACCCTCGGCGGCGCCGTCGCCGGCGTGCTGCTTTCCCTCCTCGTGCCTTCGCTGCACGATCAGGCAAGCGGTCTTTATCTCCTCGACAGCATGCGCGCCGGAATCGCGTCCGTGCAGGGCCTGCTGATCGGCTCCGCCATCGTGCTGTGGATCGCGCTGTTCGCCGAGGCCTTGCTCAAAAAGGAGGCGATGGGTTTCGGCGACGTGAAATTTCTCGGCATGATCGGCGCCTTCTGCGGCTGGCAGGGCGCCGCCTTCGCCATCTTCGGCGGCGCCCTCGTCGGCACCGTCTGGTTCGCCCTCGCGCTCGCCTGGCAAAAAATCGCCGGTCGCGCCTCGCCCGTCGCCCCGCCTGCCGAAACGCCCGACGGCGCTCCCGCTCCCCTCGGCTTCGGTGCCCATGTGCCGTTCGGCCCCATGCTCGCCATCGCCGGGGGTCTTCATTTCCTCTTCTTCGATCGTTGGGTCGCCGCCTGGTTTGCGCAGCTTGCCGATCTGCTCTGATGCCGGTGGCTTGCATCCGCCCAGCTCCTATCCATCGTCGCGGCATGCGCCCCGTTCGTTTCGCCACCGGGCTCGCTGGCGCCCTTGCCCTCGCCAGCCTTCTTGCCCCTTCGCTCGATGCCCAGCACGTGCTGCTCGTCGAGCACAAGAAAAAGCCCCACGTCGTCCGGCGCGTTTCGCGCAGCCAGCCGTTCGTGGAAATCGACGGCAAGCTCGTCGCCGCATCGGGCAGCCGCTTCGGCCTCCACAAGGTCCCCGAATACCTCCCGGTGTTCATCGCCGTGCGCGACGTGAAAGTGAACACCGCCGCCGTGCAGGTCCAGGATACCGGCAGCCTGATTAACAACGAATTTCGCTTCGCCGCGAATTTCGTTTCCGCGCACGCGCTCGAAGATGTCTTCGTCGCGCTCGAACTCGAATTCGAGAGCGGCGAAAAAAGCATTTTCCTCTACGAGATCGGCCACCTCCGGCCCAATCAGCCTCGCTTCCTCGACCTCGGCGCCCCCACCTCCGTCCCCCTCGGCCGCGGCCGCTACAAACTTCATCTCTTCACCAACGGCGCGGAGGTGCTCCATTCCCTCCAGCCTTTCAGCTACCGCGAGTCCATGCTCGACCGCATGATCGCCCGGCGCGTGGAAGGTCGCCCCGACGGCCCGCCCGCCCCCTTCATCGGCCCCGCGCCGGAATACCCCAAGCGTCTCGAAAAAACGAATACGAAGGGCAGCGCCGTGATCCGCCTGCGCGTGCGCGCCTCCGGCGCCATCGTCGATCCCGAGGTCGTCGAAGCGAGCGATCCTGCCTTCGGCGACTCCGCCGTCGAATCGCTGCGCCAGTGGCGCTTCCTCCCGCGCATCAAAGGCGGCCGGCCGGTCGACTCGACCGTGAACATGCCCATCGAATTCGTCCCGCCGCAACCCGCGGAAAACTCGTAAGCCTCCGCCCGCCCGCGCTGTCGCCCCTCAACCGACCAGCGCCGCGCCGTCGCCGGTCTGCGTGCGCAACACATCCGGCTTCGCCCCAAACCGCTTCGCGTAAGCCGCCGCCACCCGCCGCGCGTCGGCCGCCGCGAATTTTTTCGACGTCAGCGCCATCACCGCGCCGCCAAAGCCACCGCCCGTCAGCCGCGCGCCGTAAACGTGCGGCGCCGCGACCAGCGTCTCCACCAGGAAATCCAGCTCCGGCGTGCTGTTCTCGAACAGTGTCCGCGAACTCTCGTGCGACGCCGTCAGCAACGCGCCCACCGCCGCCAGATCCCCGCGCTTCAACGCCTTCACCGTCCGCCCCACGCGCGCGATCTCCTCGATCACGTGCCGCGCCCGTCGATACGCCTCCGGCGCGAGCTTCCCTTTCGCCGCTTCGAGCTGCACCAGCGTCGCATCCGCCAGCAGCGGCACGCCGAGCGTCTTCGCCGCCGCCATGCACGCCTTGTGCCGCGCCGCATAAAAGCCGTCCACCAGCGCGTGCTTCGTGTGCGTGTTGAAAATCCAGAACTGCGCCTCGCCCGGCATCGGCACCGTCGCAAACCGCGGCCCGCGACAATCGATCCACACGAGTTTCCCCGCCTCGCCGAAACCCGACACGCCCTGATCCAGAATCCCGCACGGCACGCCGACGAAGTGATTCTCCGCATACCGCCCGATCTTCACCAGCGTCTCGCGCGGCACCTCCTGCCCGCTCACCGCCAGGAATGCCAGCGCCGACGACAACTCGATCGCCGCACTGCTGCTCAGCCCCGCGCCGAGCGGCAGATCCGACGTCACGTAAAAATCGAAACCGCCCGGCGCCCGCAGCCCAAACTTCCGCAGCGCCACGATCACGCCGAGCGGATAATTCAACCACGACCGCTTCCCCGTCTGCCGCTTCGGCCGGCCCACCGGCAGCGACACCACCTTCGGCGCCAGATCGCTGCTGAACCGCCAGCGCCCGTCATTCCGAGCCGCGATCGCGACGGTCACCGATCGGTCGATCGCCGCACCGAGCACCGTGCCGCCATTGTAGTCGGTGTGATTGCCGATGAACTCCACCCGCCCCGGCGCCCGCGCGATGAACTCCGGCGCGCGTCCGAAGACCGACGCGAACCGCTTCTTCAATTTCGCCGCCGCGCTCACGCGAGAGCCCGCAGCGTCTGGCCCGCCTTGAAACGGATCGTTTTCATCGCACGAATTTTCATCGGTTGCTGCGTGTGAGGATTAAAACCGCGTCGCGCCGCGCGCGTTGCCACGGCAAACGCACCGAAGCCCACGAGCTGCACTTCCTTGTCCCGCTTCAGCCCGCGCCCCACCGCCGTCAACACCGCATCGACCGCGCGCTCCGCCGCCGCCATCGACGTCTCGCCCCCCAATTGCTTGCGCACTTCGTCGACGAGTTCGGCTTTGTTCATGAGCGGCGTGGTAGCCCCCGAACGAACGAACCCCGCCAAGCCCGGTCAACCCCTTTTCACCGCGACCCCGGCGCGACGCCCGGAAACGGCGGCGGCGCCTCGCCGTTGCGCCCGCGCAACACGAGTTCGACGAGATACTTCATCGCCTCCGTGCGCGCGATCCCGCGCTCCGCCGCCAGCTGGTCCGCACGCTTCAACAACTGCGCCGCCATCGCATCCGCCTGCGCCGGCGGCGAACCCAGCCGCACGCACAATTCCGTCAGCTGTTCCCGCTCGCTCATGGCGTATCCAAAATTTGAATCACTTCTTCGCCGCCCGCCGCCGTCGCCAGCGGCCCGCCCGCGCGCAGGTTCAACAACGTCACCAGCGCAAGCCCGACGAATCCCGTCCCGGTCGCGTCAGCCACCGCGCTCCGCAGTTCCCCGACGCGCCGCTCACCCTGAAACAACTCCGCCGGCAGCCCCGGCACAACGCCCGCACCCTTCACCCGCAACAAGCGCCGCCGCACCTGTCCCATCGATTTCAACCGCGCCATCACCTCCTGCCCCAGATAACACCCTTTCGTGTAGGAGATCGCCGCCGTCTCGAGCCCGCCTTCATTCGGCAACTCGCCCGGCCCGATGTCGCGCGGCACCGCCGGAATCCCCGCCTCGATCCGCCGCCGCTCCATCTCCACTGCCGTCAGCGGCGTTCCCAGCTCGGCCTCACCGAGCGGCCCCACGATCTCCCAGCACGGTTCCACCCCGCGCCGGCCGCGAAACATAAACGCCTCGCTGCCACCCGCGTTCCCTTCCTCCATCCCAAACCGCGTGACGCCCGCCCACCGCTCCGTCTCGTCTTCCACGATGACATCGTCCGCGATGATGAACGCCTCCAGCCGCTCCCGGATCACCGCCGCCGCCGAGAAATAACTCCCCACCCAAAACTCCTCCGCCCCTTTTCCGCGCAGCACAAAACTATCCGCCAGCACGCGTCCCTTATGGTTCAGCCAAAGCCCGTAAATCGCACCGCCCGCCCCCAACCCGCGCAAGTCGTTGCTGAACTGGCCTTGGAGAAACGTGAACGAATCCGCGCCGCTCACCCGCAGCCACGCCGCCGGCCGCCACGCGAAAAACTCCCTTTTTTCACCCAAACCATGATTTTCGTTACTCACTTTATTTCAGTTAATTGCCCAACAAGTTGGTAGATTCTGATAACTTTTCATTGACGGTGAGGCAAACCCGATTACTTCTCAACCCATCAGATTTAACACTTCTCCCGCCTAGCGGGAGTTTTGGGGTAACTAAGAAAGCAAAGGCAGGCCGCTTAGGGGTAAGCGGCCCGCCACTTTTTTTGCCCAAATTCGGCGATCACCCCTTGGTAGCAGAGCGGTGCTTCAGCCCGCACCCCGCGCCACCTCTCCTTTCGCGCCCCGCCCGGGAACGTGCTTTTTGATTTTCCGCTTTTCGCGCTGACCGACGCGAGGCTTGCACGCCGCGCCGCGCAAACGCCAAGCTGGCGGTTCATGCAGAGAACATCGGATATCAACGTCGTCGAGACGCGTGCCCTCCCCTCGCCCGCTGCCCTGCTCGCCGAGCTGCCTAAAACCGAGGCCCAAGCGGCGTTTGTCACCTACGCGCGCCGCGAGATCCACAAGCTGATCTTCACCGACGACAAGCGCTTCCTCTTCATCGTCGGCCCGTGCTCGATCCACGATGTCGACGCCGGCCGCGACTACGCCCGCAAGCTCGCCGCCCTTTCCCGCGAAGTCGCCGACCGCGTCATGATCGTCATGCGCGTCTATTTTGAAAAGCCGCGCACCACCGTCGGCTGGAAGGGCCTCGTGATGGACCCCCACCTCGACGGTTCGCACGATATCGCCGCCGGCCTGCGCCTCGCGCGCACTTTCCTCCGCGACGTCCTCGACCTCGGCCTGCCCACCGCCACCGAGCTGCTCGACCCCATCACGCCGCAATACATCGCCGACCTGATCTGCTGGTCCGCCATCGGCGCCCGCACCGCCGAATCGCAAACGCACCGCCAGATGGCCTCCGGTCTCTCGATGCCGCTCGGTTTCAAAAACGGCACCGACGGCTCCATCACGACCGCGATCAACGCGATCAAGGCCGCCTCCTCCCCCCAGACTTTCCTCGGCATCAATCTCGACGGTGCCGCCTCCGCCATCGTCACGCGCGGCAATCCCGACTGTCACGTCGTCCTCCGCGGCGGCGCCAACGGCCCCAACTACTCGCCCGCGCACATCGCACAAACCGAGCAGCTCCTCACCAAAGCCGGCCTCGCCAAATCCATCCTCGTCGACTGCTCGCACGACAACTCCTCGAAGCAGCCGCAGCGCCAGCCCGACGTCACCCGCGAGGTCCTCGCCCAACTGGTCGCCGGCAACACGTCCATCATGGGCGCGATGGTCGAGAGCAACCTCGGCGCCGGCAACCAGCC
>JAEYYL010000032.1 GCA_023430825.1 Verrucomicrobiota bacterium
GCCCAAGACGGGGTGCGGGCGCGCGACCCTACGGTGCCGGATGGGCGGATCGCGGGAGCGGCTTCAATTGAATCAGAACGTTGGCGGCGGTGATGAGTCCGCCGCCGAGGAGCAGGTGGGTGGTGGCGACCTCGTTGGGGTAGTCGAAGCCGCCCCAGGCGGCGAACCAGGCCGGCAGAAACAGGGCCAGGAGCGAGGCGAAGACGGGTTCGACGCAATAGACGAGTCCGGCCTCGGTCGCGCTGATCTTGGGCTGCCAGGCGTTCATGAGCGTGTAGGCGCCGATCGTGCAGAGGAGGGTGAGGGCGAAGATGAATCCGAGCCACGGCGCGGAGGTCCAGGGTATCCAAAGATCGGAGACGGTGGGGGCGAGCCAGGCGGCCATCGCGAGGGCGACGGTGCCGACGACCGCGAACATGACGGCGGTGACGGGGAGGGCGCGATTGCCGGCGAACTCGGCGCGATCGAGCCAGAGAATCTGGCCCATGAAGAACACGGAGCAGACGAGCGTTTCGAGTTCGCCGCGGCCGAGGCGCAGATCGTGCCAGTCGAGCCGGGCGAGCACGGCGACGCCGAGCAGGACGAGGGCGCAGCTCAGCCACACGGTCCATGGCGGGCCGCGCCGGGCGCGGAGCGCGAGCCAGACGGGAATCAGGATGGCGTAAAGCTGGGTGAGGAAGGCGGAGGTGGAGGCCGTGGTGTGGAGCAGGCCGTCGTTTTGGAAGATCATGCCGGCGGCGGCGAACAGGCCGAGGCCCAGGCCCTGCCGGGCTTCGCTGCGCGAGAGGGTTTTCAGTGCGCCGAAACAGGCGAGGGAGAGCAGGAGGGCGCCGAGGAGAAAGCGGGGGGCGAGCGTGCTGGCGGTGACGAACCAGGTGTTGCTGCCGGGGAGCAGGCGCTCGTGGAGCGCGCCGATCGCCTTCATGAGCGGGAAGCTGAGGCCCCAGAAGAGATTGGCGAGGAGCAGGGCGCCGAGGGCCCTCGCGCGGGGCGAAGGCGGCGGGTGCGCGGACGACGTCATGGGCGGCGGCGCGCGGTCAGGAGCGGCGGGAGCGGAGAAAGCGCTGGAGGGCGGCGGTCAATTCCGGAAGTTGCACGGGTTTGGTGAGGTAGTCGTTGGCGCCGGCGGCGAGGGTGCGCTCGCGTTGTTCTTCGCGCGCGTCGGCGGTGAGGGCGACGATCCACACGTCGCGGGCGGCGGCGCCGGCTTCGCCAGCGCGGATTTTGGCGGTGGCGGTGAGGCCGTCGAGTTCCGGCATGTGGAGGTCCATCAGGACGACGTCGGGCAGCGCGTGCCGGAGTTCGTCGATGGCGGCGCGGCCGTGGGGGGCGAGGGTCGAGGTGCAGCCGAGATTGGCGATGACCTTCTGGATGAGGCGCTGGTTGACGGCGTTGTCCTCGACGATGAGCACGTGCAGGGCGAACGCGTGGGGCGCGCGGTCGCCGGCGGGCGGGATTGGCTCGGGGGTGGCGGGATGCGCGGGCGGAGGCGTGAGCAGGCTGCCGAGCATGTCGTGGTGGAGGGGCTTGTTCAGCACGAGGCGGAAGTGGAGGCGGAGGGCGGCGCGCAATTCGCCGGGGAGGGCGATGGGGGCGAGGGCGATGATCTTTTCGGGTGGCAGCGCGACGCGCGGATGGCGGGTGGCGGCCAGTTCCATGGCGGCGGGGCCGGGCACGTCGACGATGGCGACATCCCACGCGGCGGCCTGGGTGGCGAGGGTGGAGCAGTCGGCGTGAAGGACGGCGGTGGCGCCGAGTTGTTGACCGAGGCGGGCGAGTTCATCGCGCAAGCCGGGGTGTTTCGCGACGACGGCGAGGCGCTGGCCGGCGAGCGGGCGGAGGGCGGGCGCGGGCTGGTCGGTGGCGTGCACGGGGACGCGGATGGTGAACGTGAACGTGGAGCCGCGACCGGGCTGGCTGACGAACGAGACGCCGCCGTTCATCAGTTCGACGATGTTCTTGCAGATGGCGAGGCCGAGGCCGGTGCCGCCGTAGCGGCGGGTGGTGGAGTCGTCGACCTGGCTGAACGGCCGGAAGATTTTCGCGTGATGCTCGGGTGCGATGCCGATGCCGGTGTCGCGCACGGCGAACTCGAGCACGCAGTGGGCGGCGTCTCCGGCCGGAGCGGGGAGGGCGCGCACGCGGACCTCGACCTCGCCCTCGTGGGTGAACTTCACGGCGTTGTTGACGAAGTTGACGATGACCTGGCGCAGCCGGCTGACGTCGGCGACGATCGCGGTCGGCACGCCGTCCTCGATCCAGTGGAGCAGTTCGATGTTTTTCTGGACGGCGGCGGCGGCGGCGAGGTCGAGGGCGTTCTCGACGCATTCGCGCGGGTTGCACGGCTGGGGTTCGAGCTTGAGCCGGCCGGATTCGATGCGAGCGTAATCGAGGATGTCGCCGGTCAGCTGGATCAAGGTCTCGCTGCTGGTGCGGATGGTTTCGACGTATTCCTGCTGCTCGGGCGTGAGCGAGGTATCGAGGAGAAGGCTGGCGAAGCCGACGATGCCGTTGAGCGGAGTGCGGACCTCGTGGCTCATGGTGGCGAGGAACTGGCCCTTGGCGCGGTCGCCGGCCTCGGCGCGCTCCTTGGCCTCGCGCAGCACGCTCTCGGTGCGGCGGACCTCGGTCATGTCCTCGAACACGGCGACGAAGCTGCGCACGGCGCCGGTGCGGTCCTTGACGGGCGTCACGCCGCCGCGCACGGGGAGATGGGAGCCGTCCTTGCGCTGCATCGTCCACTCGCCGGTCCAGCCGTAGCGTTGGGCGACGGCGGCGACGGGATCGACGATGCCATCGGCGTCGGGGCCCTGGAGTTCGCGCCAGGCGCGGCCGATGAGTTCGCGGCGGGTGTAGCCGAGTTGTCGGCAGAAGCCGCGGTTGGCGTATTCGATGCGCTGGCCGAGGTCGATGATGACGACGGCGGAATGGCCCTGTTCCATCGCTTCGGTGAGGTTGCGCAAGGCGTCGCGCTGCTGGGCCTGGCGGCGGGTGGAGACGAGGGCGACCAAAGGCAGGACGAGAAACATCCACACGTAGGCGGCGGTGCCGAGCGCCGCCTGCCAGAGGGCGGTGGACCAGCGGTCGGCGTCGAAGCCGAGCGCGAGCAGATGGGCGGGGGCGGCCGGCGGCGGATCGCCGACGATCGCGTAGCTGCCGAC
>JAEYYL010000040.1 GCA_023430825.1 Verrucomicrobiota bacterium
CGACGGTTCGCCACGCGGCGCCAGCGAAGCCGCCGCGTTTCCCTTCGCGACGGACGATCTCGCGGAAGTCACGCTGCGTTACCCCGGAGAACTCGCGATTCAAGTGAACCGCAGCTCGCTGCTCGTGCTACGCGCGGCCGACGGGGCGGTGGTATCGGAATTGCGCGTGGTTGAACCTTAAGGGGACTTCCGTCGCATCACTACGAACAGGCCGTCCGCGAAGATGAACTTCGATCCCGGAAAGTCCGCGTAGCCGGAGATTCCGTCGCGCGCCCGGACGCGATGGACAGGCTCATAGGTGTTCCTGAACGCCTCGATTTTTTCGAGGGCGAGCAATTCGCCGCCACGCAACACCACCCATTCGGGCTGCAGCGCGTCGATCACCGCGATGTAGGTATTTCCATAGGTCCTCCGTGCCTGCACCACCGCCGGAGAAACCAAACCCGGAAAGTCCTGCATACGCGCTTCGCTGAAATAACCGATATAGCCGAGTGGCTCCAGGAAGACGCGTTCGCCCGGCTGGACGTTTGCCTTCAACCAGCGGCCAACCTGCTCGCGCACGCCATGCTCGATCAAAACCTGTCGAACGCGCTGCTGTTCGAACGCAAACAGCGCCACCCAGGCGAAGCCGGCAAGGAGCGCGCCGGTCCCCACCCGCGCGCCCCATTTCGCCACCTTCCGCGTTGCGCACCGCTGCCCCATCTCGTGCAGGTCAAGCGCCAGCACCACGGCTCCGGCCAGCCCGAGCGGAGGGAAATACCACGGATACATGGCCCCTACGGTGCCGACATTCGCCAGGTAAAGGGTTCCGCAAAAATAGATCCATCCCGACATTCGCCGCAGCACCCCTGCCCCCGCCCACAGCCATCGCAGCGCGCACCATAACCCGAGGCTGCGCGTCAGCAGGAACAGCCAGGCGGGCCAGCCGCCCGCTTCCGCATACACCGGCTCGAACGGCCGGCCCACCGCCATCAGCCAGGAATCCGCGAACCGCGTCACCCATGCCGCCGGGTCAACCGCCGCGGGCGTCGATCCAAACTTCGCAAGGATGGTGTGGGGCACCGGATTTCCGTAATAGCTCCACGTCCAGACAAACCACGGCCCATACAAGAGCGTCGTCACCAGCGCGGCTTTCGCCACGCCGCGCCATTGGCTCTTCCGCGCCTCGGGACAAAACAGCAGGCCGCCTGTCGCCAATGCCGCGATATAAACCGGGTTGTCCGGACGCGTCCACATCAACCCCGCCCAGCAAAGTCCTGCCGGCAGCCAGAATGCGCCATGGCCGCGAGCTGCGCACCAGAGCGCGGGGGCCAGAAACCCAATCCAGAGCGCGGCCTCCTGGCCGTTCATCGCGAACGCCACCGTCTTCATCTGCAATGCGACCAGCGTCAGAAAAAGCCAACGGGCTCCTCCGTCGAATTCGGCTTTTCTCAAAAAATATCCGAAACCACCTGTTAGCACGCACAGCCCGAAGAATCGAAAAGCCCACAACGGCCCCCAGTAGTCCCACTCCGGCCACCACCGATAAACGAACGCGGGAACCAGCACGTTGAGCGGCGAGGTAAAGCCCTGCACCCGTTCGCCAATCTCGTAAACCAAGCCATGCCCGAGGGCCAGATTCTTGCTTTGCCGGAAGGTGATCAGGAAATCTTCTCACACCTGGCCCGTATAAAAGGCGAAGCCCAGCATCACGGCCATCAAGAGGCCGATGCCCAGCCACAGCGACCCCTCGCCCGCGCTCCGCGGTCCGGACTCTAGCCAGGTCTTACGCCGGGGGGCACTCATGCCGATCCTCCATCCGACGCCTCGCCACCAGCAGCAGGCTCACGCCGAACGGCAACGGCACCCGTATCCGCCCCAGCACGACAAACACGCTCCGCAGCAGCCCGTTCAACCACGCCGGCGGGATGCGATCCTCGCTGCGCGCGCTCTTACCCGCCGCCGCGGCGCCGCGCCGCGCCGTCCACCCGCGCCACTTCCGCACCAGCCACACCGCCGGATACACGACGACATTCGTATAGTTGAGGTGAACGAGTTCCCATTCCTCCGCCGGAAACAAGGCCCGCAACTGCGGCCGGCTGTAGCGCCGGAAATGGTGCAGCGCCTCGTCCCAATCGCTCCACAACGCCATGCTCGCCGGCACCGTCACCACCGCCACGCCGCCGGGTTTCAGCAGCCGGTGAAACCCGCGCACCACCGCGCGGTCATCGGGCACGTGCTCGAGCACGTCGAGCGCCGTCACGTAATCAAGCGAAGCATCCGGCAGCGGCACGGCGTCGCCGGCCAGGCTGAGCACCTGCTCCGGCCGGAAGCGCGCGCGCAACAGGCGCAGCGCCTCCTCGTGATCGTCGAGCACCAGCACGCGACACGACGCTTGCATCTCCAGCGCAAACCGGCCCGTGCCCGCGCCGCAGTCCAGCAACACCTGCTCCGGCCGCGGCGGCCCGGCGCGCTCGAGCCACCACCGCACCAGCGCGCGTTTCCCTGAGTAATACCAGTGGGTCGGCTCCACCGCATCGAGATTGGCGTATTCGGCAGGATTCATGCGGTGCGGCAGAGAAGCGTTGTTTCACCCGAAAACGTGTCCACGCTTTTCGCTCCGAGCATGCCCTCCCCGCGCCTGAGCGTCTCCCGACCGATCGTCACTGCGCTCGTCGCTTGCCTCCTCGCGTTGCACGCCTGGCTCGCGGTCTCGGCGACGATCGATCTCGGCGTGACCGCCGACGAGACCGCCCACCTGACCGCCGGCTACGCCTACTGGCGCTTCGACGACTATCGTTTGCAGCCGGAGAACGGCAACCTGCCCCAACGCTGGGCCGCCCTCCCGCTGCTCGCGCTCGAGCCGCACCTGGCGCCGCAGGAGCACCCCGACATCTGGGGTCGTTCGCACGTGTGGCTCATCGCGCAGAATTTCTTTTTCGAATCGGGAAACCCCATTGAGTTCGCCCTGCTCTGCGCCCGCACCGCCATGATGGCATGGAGCGTCGCGACCGGACTGCTGGTGTTTTTTTGGGCGCGCAGTCTGTGGGGCGATCGTGGCGCCCTTCTCTCGCTCGCGCTGTATGCGTTTTCGCCGACGCTCCTCGCCCATGGGCCGTTGGTGACCTCGGACACGTGTGCCGCGTTCTGGCTGCTGTCGGCGACCGGCGCATGGTGGCGCTTGCTGGAACGTTTCGATCGCCCGCGGCTGGCGCTCAGCCTGCTCACGGCGGCCGGCGCGGCGGTGGCGAAGTTCTCCTGCGTGCTGCTGCTGCCGGTGGTCGCGCTGCTGGCGCTGTGGCGGTTGCTGCAACCGACGCCGCTGTCGATCGGCTTTCGCGGCGATACCGGCCGAAGCGATTTGGCGGGAGCGGGCAAAAGGTTCGCCGCAGTCGCGGCGGCGGGCCTGCTGCATGTTCTCGTGGCAACGGCCGTCGTTTGGGCGTGCTTCGGCTTCCGCTATGCCGCGTTCGCGCCCGACCTGCCGCCGGGAACGCGATTTTTCGCGGCGTGGGAGGGCATCGTGCCGGGCGAAGGTTTTTGGAAATGGTTTTTCGACTTCACGCGCGAAGGCCGCCTATTGCCGGAAGCCTACCTCCAGGGCTTCGCCTTCGTGCGGTCGGCGGCCCAGGAGCGCGCGGCCTTCGCCGCCGGCGAGTTCAGCACCACCGGCTGGTGGTGGTTTTTCCCCTACGCTTTCCTCCTGAAAAGTTCGCTCGCGGAGCTGCTGGCGCTCGTCGGCGCCACCGTCGCGCTCGGCCTCGCGCTGGCGCGCCGGAACATTGCGTGTATCGGAAAAATGGCGACGCGTCTCGCGCCGCTGCTGGTGTTCGCCGCGGTCTACGTCGCGTTCTCGCTCGCGAGCAATCTCAACATCGGCCACCGGCACATCCTGCCGCTTTATCCGGTGTTGTTCATTCTGGCGGGCGCGCTCGTGCGCGCGCCCGCCGGACGATCGGGCGTCATCGTCGGGCTCGGCCTCGCGGGGCTCGCCGCCGGCGAAGCCCTGGCGGCGCGTCCGCACTATCTGGCGTATTTCAACCGGCTCGCCGGTGGGCCCGAGGCGGGCTGGCGGCACCTGGCCGACAGCTCGTTCGACTGGGGGCAGAATCTTCCGCGGCTGGCCCGCTGGCTGCGCGAGCACCGTCAGCCGCACGAGAAGGTTTATGTTTCGATCTTCGGCAGCGACGATTTCCGCTACCACGGCATCGACGCCGAGGAGCTGTCGCCGGTTTATGGCTTCGGCCGCACGCGCCGCTGGATGGAGTTGGAGCCCGGGCTTTATTGCCTCAGCGCCACGATGCTCCAGGACGTTTACAGCCCTTATGCGGGACCATGGACGCTGGAGCATGAGTTCGCCTACGCGGAACTGCGGCGCATATTGCGCGCCGAGCTGGCGAGCGGGTCGCGTCCGCCCAATCTCGGCGAGTTCGGCCTCGGACCGGAGAACCCGCTGTGGAACCTCGATCGGGCGCGGTTCGCGCGGCTCTGCCTGTATTTGCGCACGCGCCCGCCTGAAGCGGTGATCGGACACACCCTCTTCGTATACCGGCTGAGCGCGGACGAGGTGCGCGTGGTGGTCGAAGGCACGCTCACCGAGCTCGCCACCGCCATGGCCGCCGCGGCGGGTTCGCCCGATCAGGGCAACTGACGCAGCCACTCCACAACCTGGTCATCGACCTCCTTCGACAGCGCTTCCGCAGCGCCGGCCGGTGCCGGTGCTGCCGACGCGGGCGCGGTGTTGGCGGCGACGCGCTGGGTGGCCCACGCCATGAACTTGGTTTCGTCGATGCTGACGATTCGGCTGAGCCGAACGTGGTAGAGGGGCGCGAGATCTTTCTCCTCGATGATCTGCAACTCCACGCCGTCGCCGAGATTGTCCTTCACCTCGATTTTGCGCCGCCCAGTCGACAATTCCGGCGAGAGCCGCTGCACCACGAGAAAGTGCGCAAACGAACGATTGCGAAAGTGCATCAGGAATCCTTCCGGGCGGCGAGCGATCGCATCGACGGAGACACTTGCCTTGTCGTAAAGAAACCACTGGACGTTCGAGTTCTGATCGATCGCCAGCGCCGACTGGCTGCCCAATGCCCGGATGTGGCCACCGAGCCAGTTGGTCGCTCGCGCCGCGAGATTGTCCTGCGTGAATCGATGCATCGCGTTGTGCGGAATCGTCAGCGCCACGAGGTAAACGAGCGCCACGCCCGACAGAATTTCCCAGCGGCGCCGATGGCCGACGATCCGTGGCCAGACAAACGCGAGCGCCAACACCAGGAGCAAATGGGCCGGAAGGCTCAGCCGCCGGATAACCGGATCGTCCCATTTTCCCCAAAAATAGCAGAGCATGAAAAACGTGTGAGCGAGCAATCCGAGGAGGAAGATCGCGAGCACCGCCACCGCCGGTCGCTCGCGAAACATCACGCGGTGCTCGCGATACAGCACCAGCACAAAGAAACCGACGCCCAACGCGCCGCCGATTGCGACGAGCAGCGAGTTGCCCTGCGCGCCGGTGACCGAAAGGAAAAAATTCAGCGCGTGCCCCACGTTGTCGTAGAAATATTTCAGCGCGAACGGCGTGTCGGAGCCCGGCACGTCGTTGAGCTGCCACATCGCCGCGGAGACCTTGAAGACATTCAGCAGGAGCGGCAGCGGCACCAGCAGCAGCGGCGCAAGCAGCAGGGTCCACGGCAGGCGCACGGCCCGCTGCCGCCACCAAAGATAACCCACCGTCGCGCCGACAGGGACCACGAACAGCGCCGATTCATAGCGCACCTGCGCCAGCAATACGCCCGCCAGCACGAACGCTCCAAGCCGGTCGTCGTCCTCCGGCCGCTCCGCCGCTCGCATGCCCAGCCAGAGCGTGAGCACGATCATCACTAAATTCAGCAACTCGAAGCCGCCGCCGCAGGCGTTTTGAGCCACCAGCGGAATGGTCGCCACGAGCAACACGAGCGCGATCCCGGCGCCCCATCCGGCCATCCGCCGGCCGGTCAACAGCAGCAGGAGCATGAGCGCGAACGAAAGCCCGGCATTCAGCACGAACCCGTTCGCTGGCCGGAATCCGGAAAGATCGTGCACCACCGAAACGAGAAACGGATAAAGCAGTGGCCGCTTGTCCACATAGGTGGTCAGCACGGTGAAGTTGCCGGCATACTCATAGCCACGCAGCACGACGCCAACTTCACGGTTGAAGTGCATCTGCTTCGCCGTCGACTGGAGCACCACCTCATCGGCGACGACTTTGAATCCGTGCGGCTCGTGCAGGTGGAGGAACGTGGCCGCCAGAACGCCGACCGCCAGCGGTGCCCACCAGTCACGCCAGTTCCGCACCGTCGGGCCGATGTCGCGCAAGCTGCGCACCAGCACCACGGCGAACGCGACGACCGCCGCCAGGATCAGCCAGTAGCCTCCCCACTGCACCACTTTGATCGCTTGGATCGGCGTGAACGTCCGGAAGCCGAGAACCACGGCGAGCGCCGAGGTGAGAAGCAGGAGAAGCAATCGTCGCGACATAAAAAAAGCCGCCCGTTGAATTACGGGCGGCTGCAGGGTGAGAAAACCCAAATTTACTGAACGTAAGTCACGTTGCGCGAGGCGACGCCATTGATGGCAGCCACGGTGATCGTCTGCCCTTGAACATATTCCGTCGGATACGCCTCGTTCGTGACCGTGTTGAGCGCCTTCACATACTTGTCGTTGCCGACGAGTGCCGTGATGCTGACGGAGGTCGTGCCGTTCTCGAGGAAGTATTGATCGGCGCCGTTGCCGAGCAAACGAACGTTGTTGAGGATGGTCTTGTCCTGCGACGACTGGCGGACCTTCTGGAACGCCGGGATCGCCATCGCGGCCAGGAGGCCGATGATGACGACGACGATCATGATTTCAACGAGGGTGAAGCCCTTCTGGGTATGCTTTTTCATGGTATATAACGATGGATGATATGAAGCCACCCGGGTGATGAGCGGCATGAAACAGCTAGCCTCATTAGGCCGGGACGGGCAAGGCTAAACCCTCGTTAATACCTTGTGAATAATGAGCTAACTGGCTTGTCAGAAATCTCGCGGTAACAGCCGCCGGCAGGGTCTCAACCAGAACCCCGGCGCAGCCCGAGGTCCTCATCGGCTGAACCGCCTTCGCCGCCGTGGACGCTCGCGAGCAATGCGACGCGGGAAGCAAACCAACCGTTTGGTTTCCTCTCAACCGTCAGCACTCAACTCTCAACCGCATGACCGGCTCAGCCCTTCGAGCGCTTCGCGGGTCGCGCCGCCTTCGCCGGCTTCTTTTTGGCGGCGGTCTTGCGCGCGGCTGGCGCCTTTTTTGCGGCCGGGGACTTCGCGGTCGACGCCTTCTTCGGCTTCGGCACGGCGAGCAGTTTCGTGACAGACACTTCCACGGCGTCCTTCCAGAGATTCTCCAGCCCGTATCTCGTCCGCGTATCGGGAGAGAAAATATGGATCATCACGTCGAACGCATCCACCACGATCCAGCCGCTGTCCTGCGCGATCTCCATGCCCACGATGCGCGTGGCGCTCGCATCGATCGCTTTCTCCAGTTCGACGCGCAACGCTCGCAGGTGCGGCTCGGACGAACCGGTCGCGAGCACGAGATAATCGGTGATCGAGGACTGCTCGCTGACGTCGAGGACGCGCAGGTCGATGGCTTTCTTCTCGTCGAGCGCGCGGCAGCAGAGCTTCACGAGTTCGAGCGAGGGCAGGGAATTTCCTTTCATGGGAGGTCGCGATACAGATGGTTTTCGCGGATATAAACAATGGCTTTGTGCGGCACGAAGTAATCGAGCGAGAGATTGTGTTTCACCCGCTCCCGCAGTTCCGTCGAGCTGATCGCGAGCAGATGCCCGTCGCAACGGTGCAGTCGCAGGCCGGGGATGTCCGGGTGCTCGCGCACCGGATAGCCGGGCCGCTCGAGAAAGATGAATTCGACGAGCGTCACCAGTTCGGCGATGTCTTTCCAAAGGTGAAGCTTCGGCAACTGGTCGCCGCCGATCACCCAGTAAAGTTCGTCGTGCGGATAAAGCGCGCGAAAGTGCCGGGCGGAATCGATCGTGTAGGACACACCGCCCCGGCGCAGTTCCACATCGGACACGTCGAAACGATGGTCCCACTCCACTGCGGCGCGCAGCATCGCGAGCCGGTCCTCGGCGGAGGACTGCACGTCGTTCGGCTTCAATGGCGCCTGCGCGGCGGGCACCAGAATGAGCCGGTCGAGTTGGTGTTGTTCGAACGCATCCTGCGCCGCCATCAAGTGTCCGAAGTGCACGGGATCGAAACTCCCGCCGAGAAAGCCGATTTTCACTCCGGCGCAACGTGAGGCGCGCTCCGGGGCCGGGCAAGGGCGATTTCGACCGGCGCCGAACCGCTTGCACCGTCTCGCTCAGCACGACCTGGAGCCGCGGCGCCCCCCCGCCGCGTTCCGTCTCGCCAACGCGGCGAGGGCACCGCAGCTCCATTTTGACCACCAACCGTCGCCCGCCTTCCGCCGCATCCCCGTAGCTCGCTGCGTGAGCAGCGGGATTGCCTGCGACATCCCACGCCCGACAGCGGGATTGACCGTAAACCGCCCGCCGCCGACAGTCGCGTGCCCGCCCGGGTGGTGGAATGGCAGACACTAGGGACTTAAAATCCCTTGCTCGTAAGAGCGTGCGGGTTCGAGCCCCGCCCCGGGCACCATGCGTGCTGGCCTCCGTTTCAGCCTTTCACCAGAAAACCTCAATACGCCGGCTCCAGCTGCCGCGAGGTCTCCGCCCCGTTCGGCCGCGCTTCGGCCGTCCACTCGCGTTTCCGCCGCACAGGCGGCAACGTTGCGCCGGCGCACCACACGCCTTCGACGAGCGTCGTCGTCGGCACCGCCGGCTCGCCGCAAAGGTTCTGTTGCAACAGGCTAACGAGCATCTCCGTGGCAATCTCGCCAACGCGCTCGCTGCTCTGGCGCATGCCCGTCACCCGGCCGTCGGAATCGGTGAGAAACAGATCCAGGAATCCGAGGTCGCGCGGCACCGAAATTCCCAACTCCGCCAGCACTCCACCCAGCCCGGCGAACGAACCGAGGATCGCGTCCGGCCGATAAACCTCGAGCCAGCGAGCCAGCGCTTTTCTGCCTGACTCGTCGATGGGTCGCCCCCCGCCGGAGGTCGCGTCGCCCCGCAGCAGGGGAAGGAAAAGCGGCGGCAGCCGCCCCGCGGTCGGACCGCGATTCTGCTCGAGCAGATAGCCTGAGGACCATCCCTGGTCGACGGCATCATCCCATGCCTGCGGCAGCACTAGTCCTACCCGCCGGTAACCGGCGGTCACCGCCCGCTTCATCGCCAGCCGGACGCTCCCCGCGTGATCTTCCGTCACCCGATGAAGCGCCGGAACCTGCGGGAAACATCCGATCTTCACCGCCGCCATCCGCCGCCAGTCGAAATCCTGCAGCATCTCGCCGTCGGGTCGGTGCGACGCCAGCAGCGCTCCCGTGATCCCCCGGTGGAACAACATGCTGCTGAGGCGCCGCTGGGTCAGCCCCGGTTCACCCAGCCAGAAATGCTCGAGCTGATAACCATGCTGCGCCGCTTTCTTCATTGCGC
Organism: Verrucomicrobiota bacterium; assembly: GCA_023430825.1. Lineage (GTDB taxonomy): Bacteria > Verrucomicrobiota > Verrucomicrobiia > Opitutales > Opitutaceae > Opitutus. The sequence continues at coordinate 9,563 of JAEYYL010000040.1, forward strand.
CCGCGTAAGACAACTCGTCCGCGGGTCGCTCCCGCCATCCCCAGCGCGTATCCGCGTTCGTGATATAGGCCAGAGTCTCCTTGCGATCGCGCACCGCACAGCCGCGCCGATACGCCACCAGCGCCCGCAACGCCGGATCCGGGTGATAACCCATCTCCTCGGCGAGCGCTTGGATGCGTTTGCGCGTGCTTTCCGGGATGGCCGGGCTGTTGCGCAACGCCAGCGACACCGTCGTGTTGTGCACGCCCGCCGCCCGGGCGATGTCGGTCTGGGTGACGCGAGGCGGCATGACGCCGAGGGAAGGCGAATCCGGCGACGCCAGACTCAGGTCGGAATTGGGGTGACCTTGATGAGCGAGGAGGGACACGGGAATGACGCGTTGGAGCTTTCTAGATCGAAACAAACCGGCGCGGCTCGCCGCGCACCATCCCCTGCGCCGCACCGATGAAACGGGCCGGGCCGGAGACATCCCGCCACGCCGCCTTCGCTTCGGTTCGCGGCATGCCGAGCCAACGTTCACCCGCGCTCGCGTAGAAAACGAACGCTCGGGGAATTCGGCACCTGCTCAGGCAACTCGAAGTCGGTCGAGGGGCAGACATGGGGTCGGGTCATATGCTAGACGCTCGACGGGCCGTCTTCCGTTAGAACCGGTTTTCGCGGTGTCGCCGATCCCGTGCGCCGGCAGGCATGGCCCACCGCCCGTTTCTCCTGGAGCCGCCACGACGCGCCACGTTTCGCACTCCACGGCGACTTCCCTTCCCTCTGTGTTCCCTCGTTTCCCTCCCAGCCGGCAAGCGTCGACTCCCGACGACGAAAAGCGACCTATCCCGGCCAAACCCCGCGATAAGCGCCGGAGCCGGGTGGCAGCCCGCGGGATGCGAGCGCAAAAAAGCCGGCCCTCCCGAGAGAGAGCCGGCGGTTTGTGATTCGCGTTAGAACGAGAACGTATTGGTCACCATCCACTCCTGGACAGGCGCCATGCGAACGGCGGCCCACGTGCGGCCGTCGGGCTGGACGGAGATCGGAATCAGATCTTCGCTCTTCCCAACATTATAGACGTTGAGCTGAATCCGCCAGTTGACCTTCTTGGTGAGCTTACGCTCGTAGCTCAACCAGAGATCGAGCGCATCTTCCGAAGGGCCGTAATAAGGCTTCGTCAGATCGAAACTCGCCAGGTTGGGATTGGCGGGGTCCGGAATCGTCGGATAGCCAATGACGACCTTATCCTGCCAGCGATAGCCTGCGCCCACGCCGACACCCTTGAGGAAGCTGTGATCGAACGCGTAGTTCGTGACGAGATTGTAGCGCCACTTGCGGAGTTCGGAGGCGGCGGTGTTTTCCTGCAGCTTCAACAGCGTGTATTGACCGCGCCAGCCGGCCCAGGCGGCGCGCAGTTCGTTGCCGGCTGAGTAATCCGAGTTGAAGCGAACCAAGTCGCCGCCCGGGCCAGCCATCAAGGTGTCGATGGTGCCCACCAACTCGTCGAACAACGCTCCACCAACGTTACTGCGAACCGCCTCGGTTTTCGCTGCATTGAAAGCGATGCGCCAGTTCGGGGTCGGATTGGCCGTGAACTCGAACTCATAGCCCTTCGACTGGGTGTCGGAAGTCACCGCAAAACCCTGCAGATCGGGGTTGCCGCGGTAGTCATACACGCTCGCCGGATCGGGCTGTTTCGGGCTGGTTTCATACTCACCGCGCGTCTGCAACGCCGACTGCGTTGTCGGTCCCGGACCATAGTTCCACGCATTGAAGTAACCTTTGTCCGTCAGGAACACCTGGAAGTCGTTGATCGCTTTGATGGACGCATCACGGCGGGCGTCGGCCTCGGCCTGCGTTTCCAGGCGGGAATTGGCCGGCGGTGTGGTGGACTGGCCCGAGGCGACCGGCCGGCCGCTCGTGTTATCGACATAGACCGCGTCCCACATATAGCGAACACCGGAGTAGTGGCGCGTGTCCGTCTGGCCCGCCGAATTCCAGTTATAGAGCGACATGTAGTAGGTCTTGATATTGCGCCAGTTCATCGCGTCCTTGATGGTCCCGGTGAGGCTGCCCTGCGAGGTGCTCAGCGAAAGCGGCGCGCTGGCGCCCGACAGATTGGTCTCATATTTCATCGCGCGGAAGGAATACTTGCCGTCCTTCGTGGAGAGCTGCACGCCGTAGTCCTTCGTTTCGCCGGTCGGATTCGGGACCGGGTTGCCGTAGATGTCCTTGCGGGCATCCGTCACCTGGAAATTGCTCGATTTGTTATACGACAGGCTGATGTTGATCGGGAGGAAATCCCGCTCGCCGAGCAGCTTGTTCAGGTGCACCACCACGCCACCCGACGTCGAGTGATCCTTGAAGACCTGATTCACCGGATAGGCATCCGGGAGTCTATAAACATCGGGGCTGATATTGAACGCGAGGCGAGCGGCGCCGCCCTGGGGCAACGCGGTCACGCCTTTGCTCTTCACCTCGTCATAGCGCCAGCCGAGCGTGGGCACGATGGCGTCGTTCCACAGGAAACCCTGCCAGGTGCCGGCGTAGGATTTCGTCTGGCGCATGGACTTGGCCGCGGCCGTCAGCAGACTCAGGTCGGCGCCGTTGTCGTAACGCAGAAGCTCGTTGTGGAAGTTGCTGTTCCAGCCGACGTAGTTGGCGGGATTCGAGGCTTGGGTGAGCGCGTCGTAGGGCAATCCGGTGGTCGTGTTGATCACCGGGGCGCCATTGAAGATCGGGATGACGTTCTGCCCCGCCGGCGCGGTGTTCGCCAGATTGGCCGGCACCGTCCACGGATCGGAATAGACGACGCCCGGACGCGGCCTCCACGTCGATTCGAACTGGTAGATATTGCCGTCCTGCAGCACAACATTCGAGTTGATACCGGGAAGGTTGGCGCCGGCCGCCGAGTCCGCATTTCGGAGTGACGAACCGAGGTAAATCACCGCCAGAGGGGCAAGATTCTGGAAGCCGTCGGGATTCCCCTGAGTCTTGAAGGAGGCGTAAGCGGCCGAATTCGCATACATCTGCCAGCCGCGGTTCTCCGTATAGTATTTCTCGCCGCTATAAACACCGTTGAATCGGTGTTTGCCGAGCAGCTTCGCCAGGAAGCCGCTCGAGTCGAGAAAGTCGTTCGCCCGAACTTCGCCGAAGAGCGAACCGCGGACATACCGCCGATCGCTCTCGTAAGAATTGCCGCGACCCGGACCACCCGGGACGAAGGGACGCCCGTAGTTGGGGTTCGCCACGGCATTGTTGGAAGCGTTGTTCGGCCCCACGACGTAGTCCTGGAAGTTCTGCAACAGGTCGAGGTTGATGGTTGGGTTACCCAGGAGAGCCTGGCCGCCGCGTTTATATTTCTGGCGGTCATAGGTCAGCTGCACACCAATCCGGTCGTCGAACGCCGTCTGACTGAAATCGAAGTTATAGGCATTCCATTTTTCGAACTCGGACTTGGTCGGTCCATCGATCAGGTTGTCGTAAAAGTTGAACACGCTCGGATCGGTCAGCGACGCGTCGCGATATTGCCCGTATTGATAATTCGGCAGGCGCGCGTTGGTGGCGTATCCGCTCAAGCTATTGAGACGGGAGAACGCATCCGCATATCTCATACCGGTGAGATTGACACCCGAGCCCTGGGGCGCGCCGGAGGCGTTCAACGCCCCCGTGTTCACGAAACCGCCGTAAATCCGGTAGAGCTGGTTGCTGTTGCCGTCGATGAACCAGATCGGCTGCTGCTGGTTCGCGTAGCCGGCCAGCCAGGGACTGAAGGTGTTGCCCGTGGAACCGATTTGATACCCGTTCAAGACAGAGAACTTACCCATGCCGCCGTTCAGGCTCGTGGCATCGATCGGACGGAACCACGGGGTAATGCTGTCGTAGGGCGGAAGGATGCGCGGACGATTCGCCTTGATGTCGCCGTTCTCGAATTTCGCCTTGATGCTCGTGCGAAAATCGCGGCCGAAGAGCTTCGGCTCGAAACGGATCGTCCCATACACGCGCCGGTCATCCTGCCAGGCTTGTTTCTGCTGGAACTTCTGGTCGTTCCACAAGCCGTCGAATCGAACCGCCAGCACACTCGGGATGAGCACTTGGTTCACATCGACGCTGCCGCGAATGGTGCCATAGGAACCGGTGCGCGCTTCGACCGAACCCACGGTGCGGAACTCGGCGTTGCGCGTCGACGCATTCACGATGCCAGCCGGACTGCCCAGGCCAAACAGGATCGAATTAGGACCGCGCTGGATGTCGACGCGATCCACGTTGAAGCTGTCCCACGGGATGTCCGTGACGAAAAAATCGCGGGTATTGTCGGCCGCAGCCAGACCACGCACGCGTTGAGCGCCACCAGGAGCGCGGAGACTCCCGGTTTCATCCGGCGCCGTGCCATTGCCCAAGCCCGCGTAGGTGCCGCGCGTGCCGGCAACCTCGGCGTTCGTCGTGTATTGAAGGAGTGTGCCGCTGTCCGTCGCGCCGACGTCCTGCAGGAATTCCCGCGTAATGACCTGAATCGCCGAGCCCACGTCGGCGAGATTCGTGCGGATACGAGTCCCGGCCAGCGTTTCGGTGGCTTGGTAACCCGTGTCGCGGACACCGCTCACTTCGAAGGGCGAGAGTTGAATGATCTCCTCGTCTTCGTCTCCCATGGAGGCCGCCGCCGGAGCATCTTGAGCCAACAATCCCGGACATGCAGCCGCAGCCGCGAATGCGAGGACGCCTATCTTGTATCGAGTCTTCATAGTTAGGTTGTTAGGTAGTTCCAGACCCTGAGGCCCGGCCAAATGACTCGTTAGTCGCAACGAGGGGGTAATCGGCCGGACGCATGCTTCCGCGTTTGCGGTGGAAACAGCACCAGAGTTGAAGCGCCGCGCCTCGTCCGGCCGCAATGGAGCGGTGATTCTGACATCAGAGTGAAACCACTCCCGACGGCGCGGCCCATGCGAGGCCCGCCCTCGCTCAAGCGTCCACGCTGCATTCACCACGGCATTTGAGCAGGACGACGAACAAGATGGTGCCGCAGCGCGCTCACCGCGCACGTCGAGCGAAGTGCGACCGCGAGCCGCTTTGCTCCGTTCGCAAAGAGAGGGCGAGGAACACCTTCCCCGCCCCCTCACAGTCCCCACCCGGCGAATGCCTAGTTCACCGTGCAGGAACCCGCAGCCAAACCAGCTGCCCGCCCTTCCGCGAGCCCTCCCCCACTCGCATTAACGAGTAAAGCCCACCCACACTCCGCGAGAATCCAGCCCCCTCCCCCTCAGAGGTTGGCTTTAATCTTGTCGAGAATCGCCATCGACAACGCCTCGTCTCCGAAAATTCCGATGCGAATCCGCACCTTCGTGAGCTCGCGCGCCGTGTTCTCCAGCCGGATCTCGATCTTCTTGTCCGCCGCATTCCGCGCGACGATCACATCGAGCAACGCGTCCTTCCGCTCGCTGACTTTCACGAATTGCAGCTGCTCGATCGCGCGGTTCGTCGCCGCCGTCGCCGCCGCGTAATCCGCCGCCAACGTCGTGCTCAACTCCCCACGCACATAAGCCACCGCCGCTCCGGCTCCCGCACCCGCCGCTACCGCGAGGCACCCGGAGGTGCCCAGGACCAGCGCCCCCAGCAAAAGGACGGCTAAACTGCGACGCACGACACCAAGATAGACTTCGATTTTCATGTTGAAGGATGGATCTCCCGCTCAGACCGCAGCTTTCACGGATCGTTCACCGTCTTCGCGCTTGGCTTGCCCCACGCCCGCTCCCATCGTTCCCGCCCTCCGCTTCGCGCCATGCACCCCGACGTCCACTGGCTCGCCCGCCTCGCTCTCGATCAGGGACTTCTCCAGCGCGACCAGTGCCTCGCCCTCGGCCGGACGCTCCCGCCCCACATCGAACTCGTCGACTTCGCGCAAAAACTCATCGACGACGGCCTCGTCAACGACATCGAAAAGCTCGAACGCCTCGCCTCGCTCGCCTACACCAAGGGCCAGGCCGGCCCCCCCGTCGACGATCCGTTCACCATCGACCCTGACGCCGTCGACGAACCCCTTCCGCCCGCCCCGCCCAAACCCGCCCCCGCCCTCGCATCCGCGCGCCCCGCCCCCGCCGCGCCCAGAATCTCCTTCGCCTTCGAAAAAATCGCCGCGCTGGACGACGCCACGCTCGCTGCTGGCGTGCGCACGCTGCTCAAAGCCATCGCCGCCTCCGGCGCGAGCGACCTGCACCTCTCCACCGGCGCACGCCCCTTCATCCGCCGCCACCGCGTCCTGGAATTCCTCTCGGATCACGTCCTCGCCCCCACCGACGCCCTGCGCCTCAACACCGCCCTGCTCTCGGAGGGCCAGAAAAAGATTTTTCTCGAGCGCAAGGACTACGACTACGCCCTGGCGCTCAGCGGCACCGACCGCTACCGCGTGAACTTGATGTTTCACAAGAACGGCGCCGCCGGCGCCTACCGCATGGTGCCCGAAAAAGTGCGCTCGCTCGCCGACCTCGGTTTCGCGACGCACATCGAAACGCTCCAGAAACTCCTCTCCTACCACAACGGCCTCATCCTCATCACCGGCCCCGTCGGCTCCGGCAAAACCACCACGCTCGCCTCGATGGTCGCCTACCTCAACGAGACGCGCACCGATCACATCATCACCGTCGAAGATCCCATCGAGGTCGTCCAACCCGCGAAAGGCTGCAACGTCACCCAGCGCGAAGTCGGCCCGCACACGAAATCGTTTTTCACCGCCCTCAAGGGCGCCCTCCGCGAGGACCCCGACATCATCGTCATCGGCGAACTCCGCGACCTCGAAACCATCGAGATGGCCATCGCCGCCAGCGAGACCGGCCACCTCGTCATCGGCACCATGCACACGAGCGACGCCGCCACGACGCTCAACCGCCTCCTCGATGTCTTCCCGCCCGCGCAGCAGGCGCAGATTCGCGCGAGCGTCGCCGAGAGCCTCCGCGGCATCGTCTGCCAGCGCCTTCTCCCCGCCACCGACGGCGGCCTCACGCTCGCCTGCGAAATCCTCATCAACAACACCGCGATCGCCAACTCCATCCGCGAGGGCAAAACCACCGGCCTCCGCAACACCATGGAGACCGGCGTCCGCGAGGGAATGTGCCTGATGGATAACGTCGTCTTCGGCCTCTACACCGACCGCACCATCTCCGCCGAAACCGCCCTCGCCAGCATCACCAACCGCGTCCTCCGCGCCCGGATCACGTAATCGCGCGCCTTCTCCGGCTCACCTCATCCACCTGTCATTGCGAGGAGCGAAGCGACGAAGCAATCCATCCAGCAATCGCCATGGCCGCCATCGACCAACTCCTCCGCACGATGCTCGAAAAGGGCGGCTCCGACCTCCATCTCACCGTCGGCCTCCCACCCAAGGCCCGCATCTCCGGCTCGCTCACGCCCATCGCCGACGCCCCGCTCTCCGCTGAAAAAATGGAGACGCTGCTCAAGGAAATCCTCCCCGAGCGCCGCTGGCACGATTTCCTCGAACGCAAGGACCTCGACCTCGCGCACGAAATCCCCGGCGTCGCCCGCTTCCGCGGCAACTACCTTTATAATCACTGGGGTCAGGCCGCCGTCTTCCGCCAGATCCCCGCGAAGATCCTCTCCTTCGACGAGCTCAAGCTGCCCGAGGCGCTGAAGAAACTCTGCCACCTCAACGAAGGCCTCGTCGTCGTCACCGGCCCCACCGGTAGTGGAAAATCCACTACGCTCGCCGCGATGATCGACTACATCAACACGCACCTCGCGAAGCACATCATCACGATCGAGGACCCGATCGAGTTCGTGCACCCGGTGAAAAAATCCGTCATCGTCCACCGCGAGGTCGGCGAGCACACCGAGTCGTTCGCCGCCGCGCTGAAGGGCGCGATGCGCCACGATCCCGACATCCTGCTCCTCGGCGAAATGCGCGAACTCGAGACCATCAAGCTCGCCCTCGGCTGCGCCTCGATGGGCATGCTCGTCTTCGGCACGCTCCATACCAACAACGCCCCGAAAACCGTCGACCGCATCATCAACGCCTTCCCCGCCGACGAGCAGAACCAGGTCCGCGTCATGCTCGCCGGCTGCCTCGCCGGCGTCGTCGCCCAGCTCCTCTGCAAACGCATCCCGAAGGGCCGCTGCGCCGTCCACGAAATTCTCCTCACCCACGAAGCGCTCCCCAACACGATTCGGAGCGGCCAGATCGCCAACATCAAATCCATCATCGAAAGCGGCAGTGCCGACGGCATGGTCACCATGGACAACAGCCTCATGGCGCGCATCAAGGACGGCACCATCGAGGCGAAGGAAGCCTACATGAAGGCCGCCAACAAAGCCCTCTTCGCCCCCCTGCTGAAACCCGGCGACCTCGACGCCCATTAAGCCGTATCCGGCAGTCAAAAGGTGGAACCCGACGTCCTCTGTATAGACCGGGGACATGGGTTACACCTGTTCGGAGACATGGGTAACACATGGGGATGCCGTGGATCACCGCGTCACCCATGTGTCAAAGACACGAGTTTGTGT
>JAEYYL010000084.1 GCA_023430825.1 Verrucomicrobiota bacterium
GCTCGGCGCGGCGTGGCCCGCGCTGGCGCTCGGGTTGCTGGGAGCGGCGTTATGGCTGCATCGCGCGCCCGGCCGGCCTCGGCTGGCGGTGGCGTGCGCGGCGGCGGGGACGCTCCTGGCGGCGGGGCTGGTGGCGTTGGATGCGGCGCAAGGGCGGGTGAGCGCGTCGCAGCTGTTGTTTCAAGGAGGCGAAGCGCTGCCGGAAGGCTTGGCGGGGCGGCGCATCGAGGGGGATACGGCGCTGATGTTGATCGCCGCCGGCGTGGCGCTGGCCGCGTTCGGTCGGAGCATGCGCCGCGCGCGGCGCGGGGTTTCGACCTGGCTGATGATCGGCGTGCTGGCGATGAGTGCCGCCACCCTCGCGATGCACGCGCTGTCGGGGTTGACCGCCTACGCGCAACCGGTGCGGATCGGGCTGGCGGAGGCGCTGGCGCTGCTGCTCCTCGCTGCGGGAACGCTGTTGCTGCGCCCGGACAGCCGGCTGATGCGGATGCTGCTCGCGCAGTCGTCGGCCGGGGCGTTGGCGCGGCGGTTGTTCTACGGGGTGACGCTGCTGCCGGCGGCGGTCATCGGGTTGACGCTGGTGTTGATGAGCTCGGGCGCGATCGAGCCGAGGTATGCGCCGGTGTTTTTGCTGTCGGGGTTGATCGTGGCGGGGTTCGTGCACGCGATGCTCTCGGCGGAGACCGCGGTGGAGATCGACGAGCGGCGGAAGGCGGCGGAGAGCGAGCACGAGCGGCTGAACGCGGTGCTCGAGCAGCAGGCGGCGCGGTTGCAGGAGCTGGTGGCCCGGCGCACGAGCGAGTTGCGGACGCTGAGCGTGAACCTGCGCACGACCACGCGGGAGAACGCCCAGCTCGGGCTCGTCGCGCGCAACACGACCAACGGCGTCGTGATCACGGATGCGCAGGGCAATCTCGAGTGGGCGAACACGGCGTTCGAGCGCATGACGGGTTACACGCTGGCGGAGGTGAAGGGCCGCAAGCCCGGGCATTTTCTCCAGGGGCCGGACACCGATCCGGCGAGCATCGCGCAGCTGCGGCGCGCGGAGCAGACCGGCGAACGTTGCTACGTGGAGATCCTCAACTACACGAAGAGCCGGCATCCGTATTGGCAGATCGTGGACATGGAGCCGGTGCACGACGCGCGCGGGAAGCTGGTCAACTGGATCGCGATCCAGACGGATGTGACGGCGCACCGCCTGGCGGAGCAGCACTTGCGGGTGTTGAACGAGCGGCTGCAGCTCGCCACGCAATCCGCGGCGCTGGGCGTGTGGGAATGGGATGCCGCGAGCCAGAAGCACACGTGGGACGAGCGCACGCATGCGATCCACGGTTTAAAGCCGGGGGAGTTCGACGGGAGTTTCACGGCGTGGATGGCTTGCCTGCATCCCGACGACCGGCCGTTGGCGACCGCGCGATTCGAGCTGGTGCTCGCGGGCGGCAATTTTTACGACCAGGAGTTCCGCGTCACGCGCCACGCCGAGGGCGGCGTGCGCTACGTCGAATCCCGCGCGATCGTGCAACGCGACGCGCAGGGCAAGCTGCTGCGCATCACCGGCACGAGCCGCGACATCACAGCGGAGCGGGAGAACGAGGAGCGGTTGCGGACGCTGACGGATCGCTGGCAGCTGGCCCTGCGCGCGTCGCGCTACGGCGTGTGGGACTGGGATCCCGCGACGGGCCGCGTGATCTGGGACGAGCGGATGTTCGACGTTTACGGGGCGAACCGCGACACGTTTGCCAACACGCACGAAGCGTGGCTCGCGCTGTTGCACCCGGATGACCAGCTGCGCGCGGAGCAGATCGAACAGGATGCGCTGCGTCTGGGCCGCGAGGAGTTCGACAACGAGTTTCGCATCATCCTGCCCGACGGTTTCGTGCGCTACATCGAGACGCATGCGTATGTGCGGCGGGACGAGCACGGGCAGGCGGTCCGCGTGGTGGGCATGGATCGCGACATCACCGCGGAGAAGCAGACGCTCGAGGCGTTGCGCATGGCGGAGGAACGCTGGCAGCTCGCGGTCGAAGGCACCAACGACGGGGTGTGGGATTGGAACGTGCCGACGGGGGTGACGTATCACGACCAGCGCTGGTCGCAGATGCTCGGCTACGAGATCGGCGAGATTCCCGATACGATCGAGAGCTGGCGCAGCCTGATCCATCCGGACGACCTGCCCGGTTGTGTCGCAGCGACCGACGATCATTTCGCGCGGCGCACGGCGCTGTATCACCACGAGTATCGGATGCGCACGCGGCCGGGGGACTGGAAGTGGATTCTCGACCGGGGCAAGGTCGTGACGCGCGACGGGCAAGGCCGGCCGCTGCGCATGGTCGGCATGCACACCGACGTGACGGCGCGCAAGAACCTGGAGCAGCGTTTGCATCAGTTCGAGCAGCTCGCGACGCAGGTGAGCGAGCTGGCGCAGATCGGCGGCTGGGAGCTGGATCTGGATACGATGCAGCTCACCTGGTCGGAGCAGGTGCGGCGCATCCATGAAGTGGACCAGCACTACCGGCCCACGGTGCACTCCTCGATCGAGTTCTATGCGCCGGAGGCGCGCGACCTCATGTCGAGCGCGTTGAAGGCGGCGATGGCGCACGGCCGCGATTACGACCTGGAGCTCTCGCTGATCACGGCCACGGGCCGGCGGATCTGGGTGCGTGCGCTGACGCGCGCGGAGTTCCGGGACAACAAGCCGGTGCGGTTGATCGGGGCGTTGCAGGACATCAGCAGCCGGCGCGACAGCGAGGAGGCGCGGCGCAAGCTGGAGTTTCAGCTTTTCCAGGCGCAGAAGATGGAGACGCTGGGCACGCTGGCCGGCGGCATCGCGCACGATTTCAACAATCTGCTCACGGGCATCATGGGTTACCAGGAGCTCGTGGCGGACACCCTGGGCGACAATCTGACGGCGCAGGATTACCTGGCGCAGGCGCGGGGCGCGAGTTTGCGGGCGCGCGATCTGGTGGAACAGATCCTGACCTTCGGACGGCAGTCGCCCGACGACCAGCATGCGCCGCTGGACATGGGGCTCGTGATCGAGGAGGCGCGGCGGTTGTTGCGGGCGACGATCCCGGCGACGATCGCGATCGAGACCCACATCTCGCCGGAGTGCGGACCGGTGTTGGGCGATGCGACGCAGATTCACCAAGTGCTGTTGAATCTCGGCTCGAATGCGGCGCACGCGATGCACACGAAAGGCGGCGTGCTGTCCATCGGGCTGGTGCCGGTGGATCGCGAGAACGCGCGCAGTGCGACGTTGGCGACGCTGCCCGCGGGCGAGTATCTGCGGCTGACGGTGAGCGACAACGGCCACGGGATGGACGAGACGACGCTGCAGCGCATCTTCGATCCGTTTTTCACGACGAAGGAAGTGCGCGAAGGCACGGGGCTCGGGCTCGCGGTGGTGCACGGCATCGTGCGGGCGCATCGCGGGGCGATCGACGTCGAGAGCCGGATCGGGGGCGGATCGACGTTTCACATTTACCTGCCGACGGCGGCGAAGGACGCGGAGCAGGAGGAGGGCGCGGTGCTGCAGGCGCCGCGCGGGAATGGCGAAATCGTGTTCATCGTGGACGACGAGGACACGGTCGCGAGCTTCACGAAATTCGCGCTCGAGAACAAAGGCTACCGTGCGGCCACGGTGGATACAGCGGCGCAGTGCCTCGAGGCGTTGCGGGCCGATCCGACGGCGTGTGCGGTGCTGGTCACGGACCAGACGATGCCGGGGATGACGGGCACGGAGCTGGCGGGCAAGGTGCGGGAGTTCGCGCCGCAGATGCCGATCATCGTCATGTCCGGGTATTTCCTAAAAATCCCGCCCGAGGACATCGCGCAGATCGGCCACGTGGAGCTGCTCGGCAAGCCGTTCACGACCGACGAGCTGGCGTGGATGGTGCACCGCGCGCTGCATCCCGAGGTGCCGGGGGTGTAGCGCGGAGCTCTCTCCTTTACCCCGAAAGCAAAAGGGGCGGGTCGGAGCCCCGCCCTACTCTTTGGCCGACAGACTCGCGGAGGTTTTCGCCGGCGAGATGAAATCGCGGCGCTCGAACGCGGCGAGGGCGCCGCGGCTCCATGAGCTAACCCGCTTAGCTCTGCAGGAGCTTCAGGACCGCCGAGGGACTCTGGTTCGCCTGGGCCAACATCGCGGTGCCGGATTGGACGAGGATGTTGTATTTGGCGTATTGCGTGGACTCCTTCGCGACGTCGACGTCGCGGATGCGCGAGATGGCGGAGGAAAGATTCTCGAATTCGACGCTGAGCGTGGTGGCGGCGAGTTCGAGGCGGGATTGCGAGGCGCCGAGTTTCGCGCGTTCGGAGGCGATCTGCTGAATGGCGCCGGTGATGTTGCCGATCGTGCCGGTGTCGGCGAGGCCGATGGTATAAACGCCGGAGGCGTTCTGCGAGATGAGCGCGGCGGTGGAACCGCTGCGGAGGTTCGACTCGCGGATGGTCATGTCCTGGCCGACGGCCTGGCCGATCGTGACGGTGAGACCGGCGCTGTTGGAACCGAAGAGCGTGATGCCGTTGAAGGCGCCGAGCGGCGTGGTGACGGCGGTGCCGCCGATCTCGGCGGTCGAGCCGCCGATGGTGGCGCGGAGCTGGTCCTGCAGCGCCCCGAACTCCTGCTGGTAAAGATCGATGTCGGTGGGGTTCTTGGTGACGTCCTTCGCGAGGATGGCGAGTTCGCTCATGCGCGAGAGGATCTTCGTCATGCCGCTCATGAAACCGTCCGCGGTCTGGATATAGGAGACGGCGTTCTGGACGTTGGTGGTCGCGGCCTGGACGCGTTTGTTCTGGGCGTCGAGCTTCTCGGAGACCGCAAGACCGGCGGCGTCATCGGACGGGTTGACGATCTTGGAACCGGACGAAAGCCGGGTCAACGAGCGGCCGAGCATTTCCTGACTCGCATTGAGCGAGCGGGCCGCCGCGATGGCTTGGATGTTGGTGTTGATGACGCTCACGGGATGGATGATTTCGGCTGGCGGTTTGGACGTTTCGTTGGAGAAGGGCGCGGATAAGCGTGGCCGACTTATGCAAGGGCCGTGCCAGCTCCCCTACTCGCCTCAGGCTGGTTACTTATGAATCAGCCCTCTCTTCCGGGAAAAACTTGCCGAGGAGCTTTGGGCAGGAATTTCCGGCGTCCGGGCAGATGGATTGCGGGTGGACGCGGGAAAGGCGGGGGCGGCGCGGGGACGCCCTCCCCGCCGGTCCGGGATCGATCGGACCCGATTCAATCGAGGCTGGTTTCAGCCCGGCGAGGTGGTGCGAAGGGGCTGGCGTCTCCAAACCATGGATACACAAAAACGCCCGCACCGGGCGGGGCGGGCGAAGGCGGCGGGCCGCCGCGCAGCGGGATGACCAGGGCGGCGGATGGCGGCTACGGCTGGGCGGCGAAAGGCGCCTCGGTGGACGGCGACGGGGCCGCCTGTTTCTTCGGCAGGGGCAACGGCGGGAGGGAGCCCTGGCGGGGTCCGCGGACGGCGGCGGCCTGGTTGCTGGCCGCGATGTCACTCAGCACCTCTTTGCGGAAAATCGGGACATCGCGCGGTGCGGCGATGCCGATCTTAACAAAGTCTCCCTCGATGCGCGTGATGCGGATCTCGATGGAGTCGCCGATGACGATCGCCTCATTTACTTTGCGTGAAAGGACGAGCATGGCGGGTGTGGTTCAAGCGGTGCGCGCGTAAGCGTGGGCGGAGGAGGAAGAGTGATCGACGAGCGGATGGTGCGCACTGTAGCGCGAGTAGTTCGAAATTACGAGCTGCCGGCCGATGCGCGAGCGCCGATTTACGATCAGCGGGCCGACGAGGTTGACGGAGGCGTCGACCGGCTGCTGCTGGCGCAGCGTAACGATGTTGAGGATCATCGCTTGCGACGGCTCCTCGAGTTTGAGCTGCGCGGCGTCCTCGTCGAAAATTTCCAGCTCGTAGTCGGCGATGATGCCGCCCGGTTCCATGACGATGAAGTGAACGGGGTCGAGATTGGCGGGGCCGTGCAGGCGCATCCACAGGAACGGGAGGTGATCCGGCATGTAGAGGAGTTCGGCGCGGGTGTATTGGGAGAACCCGATCAGGCCGTGCGGCAGGATGAGCTCGTTGGCGGCGGGTGCGCCGAAATCGATCGGGGTGACGTCGGGAATGACTTTCATGGGAAGGCGGCGGAGGTGGCGGACGGTTTAGCGGATGTAATCGAGGAGGGAGAGATTCATGATCTTCGAGGCGGAGGCCAGCGCGGCCTGGTAGGCGGTGTTGGTCTGGTTCAAGCGCACGATGGTGGTCGGCAGGTCGACGGAGGTTTCGTTGGCGATGAGTTTTTCGATGCTGGTGGCGCGGTCTTTTTGCTGCACCTGGGCGGCTTCGATGCGGGTCTGGATGCCGCCGTTGTCGGCCATGGCGGAGATGAGGAGGTCTTCGTCGTCGGTGAGGCCGGACTGCACGCCGCGGACGGCATCGATGTCGCCGCTGGCGAGGGCGTCGCGCAGTTGGACGAGGTGGTTAAGGAAGTCGCCGATGCCCTGGTTGGTGGTGCCGGTGGTGGACGGGGAGACACTGGTGGCCTCGGAGAGCGGGATCACGGCCTGCGTGGTGTTGCCGTCGAAGGCGACGGCGGTGATCTGGCCGGCGACGCGGGTGGCGGAAAACGCGGGGGCGTCGACGGCGGTGCCGGCGAAGATGTAGTCGCTGCCGGCGCGGGTGTTGCCGAGCTGGAGCGCCTGCTCGAGGAGTTGTTCGACCTCGGTGGCGTAGGCTTTCATCGCATCGGTGCTCATGGCGCCGGTGCCGAGGGTGGCGAGTTCGCCGGCGCGGTCGGAAATCTTCTTGAGGCCCTGCAGGCCGGAAAACGAAGTTTGGGCAAGGGTGAGGGCGCGGATGGCGTTGCTGCCGTATTGGCCGATCTGGCGCTTCTCGCTTTGCAGCGTGAGCACGCGGCCGACCGCGGTGGGGTCGTCCTCGGGCTGGGTGATGCGCCGGCCGGTGGACACCTGCAGCTGCAGTTTCGTCTGCTCGCCCGTGAGCTGCTGGATTTGCCGGATCATGACGTCCGACGTGGTGTTGGAGGCGATTCTCATGACGGTGAAAGCCCAAAGGCCAAAACCCAGGCGCCAAAGAAATCCCAAACGGGCACCGCTGCCGCGTCGCAGACGGGAAAAGAGAGTGGGATGGGATTCACTTGGCGTTGGGAGATTGGAGGTTGGAGTTTCCGCGCGACGCGCGGCGTTAGCGGCCGAGCTGGTTCACGACGACCTCGAGGAGTTCGTCGACGGTGGTGAAGACCCGCGAGGCGGCCTGGAAGGCGCGCTGGTATTTCATGAGGTCGGCCATTTCCTCGTCGAGCGACACGCCGCTGACGGCGTCGCGTTGCGCGCGCACGAGCTGCTCGATGCGGGACTGGTCGTTGACGCGCGAGGTGGCGCCGGAGACGGCCTGGCCGAGCCCGCTGACGGCGCCGGAGAAAAAGGAGCCGAAGGTGCCGTCGATGACGTCGGGCGGGGCGCCGGTGGTGGAGAATTTCTTCGTGGCGAGCTGGGCGATCGCGAGGGCGACGTCGTTATCGCCGGCGGCGCCGGTGTTGGTGGCGCGGAGGTTGGCGGCGGTGATGCCGGAGGCGAGCGCGATGGAGCCGGCGGTGGTGCCGGCGGGATCGAAGAAGTTGGTGGAGGCGTTGCCGGGGTTATAGACCTCGTTGACCGAGACGACGAGCTGGCGGGCGAGTTGATCGAGCTGGGTGCGGAGTTCCTGGACCGGGCCGATTTTCGCGGTGATGGAGCCGTGGATCGCGCCGGAGGAGAGCACGAGGGGGGTGCCGCCGGCGCCGCCCTTGATGGCGGGCGGCAAGGTGCTGCTGTCGAAGGTGAGGGGTCCCTGCACGACGGCGAGTTCGACGAGGACGACAGGGTCGCCGTTGATGTCGCGGCCGGAGACCTGGAGCTGGCCGCCGGATTCGATCGTTTCGATGGGCAGCTTGGCGGCGAGTTTCTCGATCGCGGCCTGGCGCTGGTCGCGCAGGTCGACGGCGGAGCCGGGGCGATTGATCTCGAAGCGGCCGATCTGGCCGTTGAGGTCGGCGATGGTCTGGAGCAGGATGTTGGCGTCGGTGACGTCGTTCTCGACCTGGGAGTCGAGGTCGGCCTGCACCTGGGCGAGGCGTGTATCGGCCAATCCGATACGGTCGGTGAGGATGCTGGCGTTCTGGAGGAGGCTCTGGCGCTGGCCGATGTCGGTCGGGTTGGTCGCGAAGTTCTGGAAGGAGTTGAACAGGTCGTCGAGGGCGGCGGCGATGCCGGTGTCGTTCGCGCTGCTGGTGGAGCTGAGGGCGCTGGAGGCGCTGGCCACGTCCTGGCCGAGGCCGGCCTGCGCGCGCTGGTAGGCGCTTTGCTGAGCCTGGTAGTAGGCGGCGAGCGCGCTTTCGCGGACGACCTGGCGGTCGAGCAGCTTGTCGCGCAACTGTTCGACGCCGATGGCTTCGAGGCCGAGGCTGCGGGCGCCGTCGGGCGTGACCACGGTGCCGCGGTCGCCATAGATGACGCGCTGGCGGGCGTAGCTGGGGTTGCTGACGTTGGCCAGATTCTTGCCTGCGGTCTCGACCGAGCGGCTGTGCGCGCTGAGGGCGCTGACGGACGAGTTGAGACTGGAGAAGAGGCCGGACA
>JAEYYL010000112.1 GCA_023430825.1 Verrucomicrobiota bacterium
CCGCCGGGGATGCCGGCCACGGCCACCGCGCTCAGCACGCTCAACATGAGCAGGGTCAACTGTTGCAGCAGGCTCAGGTCGACGCCGAAAACCTGCGCGACGAACAGCACCACGCAGCCTTCGTAAAGCGCCGTGCCGCTCATGTTCATCGTCGCGCCGAGCGGCAGCACAAAACCCGCGGTCGAGGGCGACACGCGCAGGGTGTCGCGCGCGACCTCGATCGAAGCGGGCAGGGTGGCGTTGCTCGAACTCGTCGTGAACGCCGTTACGAGCACCGTCTTGATGTCGCGAAAAAACACCGCCGGCGACCGCGTGCTCCATATTTTCAGGAACACCGACATCGTCCCGAACAGGTGCAGCAGCAGCACGAAGATGCAGCCCAGCACGAACACGCCGAGCGCGACGAGGATGTCCACGCCCAGTTTCACCACCACACTATAGATCATGGCCGGCACCGCATAGGGCGCGAGCCGCAGCGCGAAGTGCACGATCCGCGTCATCAACTCGGTCACCAACTCGAGCCCGGCCTGCGCCCGCGCGCGCTTGTCCTCGCTCAATTGCGTCGCCGCTGCGCCGACGAGAATCGCGAACACGATCAAGGGCAGCACGTCGCCGAGCGTGCCGCGGGTGTTACCCACGAACGCGCCGAACAGGTTTTTCGGCATGAACATGTCCACCACCTTCATCGCACTCATCCGTTCCTGGCTGGTATGCGTCTCGACCGTGCGCTGCGCCGCGAGCCCGTATTCGGAGAGAAGTTTGTTCTTCGTCTCCTCCGCCAGATAATCGCCCGGCTGCAGCACATTCATCATCACCAGGCCGAGCGCGACGCCCACGATCATGTTGAGGGTGAAAAATCCGAAGGTCCGTCCGGCGAGCGGTCCGAGCCGATCCAGCCGGCCGAGTTGTGCGACGCCCGTCGCGAGCGAGGCGAACACCAGCGGGATCACCACGAAGAACAGCGTGCGGAGAAACACCTGCCCGAAAGGATCGAGCACTTCGGTGGACACGTTCTGCGCCCAGACAAGGGCGGGCGGATACACGTGGCCGAGCAGAAGAGTTGCGATGCCGGCGACGACGCCGATGCCCAGGCCCGCGAGGATGCGATTCGCGAGCCGCGTGTTCGAATCAGCCATGATGAAGCCGGACGCTGCCAGTCAGGATTCCGTTGTCCAACGTCAACTGCGGCCGGTCGCGCCCGGCGCGTCTCCGCCCACCTCACCTTCCTCGCGCGGCTGTCGCAGTCAAAAGCGGGGGGGCCGACCTCCGTGTCGTCCGCGCCGGCCCGGAGGCCCGGCCCTCCACCGGGGCGGCCCGGGTTCTGGAAACCCGATCGTTCAGCCCCGCTGGCCCGCCTTGAATTTGCCAGCCGAACGCGGCGGGAGGCGCTGTGCTGAAGGGTCGAACCCTGCCGTCTAGCGAAAAACGTGCCGCAAACGTCTCGCGAGTTACATTTTCGTGGCGTGGTTTTTCGCGGCGGCTCGGGACTTGACTGAGGTTTCGCACGGCTCTTGCTAGCCCTCGAAGGCGAAGGCCTCGCCGCGCTACGGCGGGCTTCGCTTTTTTCGAACCTAAGCACACCAATGCACATCGCTAAACTCCTCAGGCGCCTGATTGCCGGCGCCGTTCTTCTCGGCCTCGTCTGCTCGGCCGGTTACGCCCAGGTCGTTTCCTCGGGCATCACCGGCACCGTTGTCGATGCCGAGGGACGGCCCCTTGTCGGTGCGGTTGTCACCGCGCGTCATGATCCCACGAATACGGTCTCGACCGCTGTCAGCCGCGAAAACGGACGCTTTGCGTTCCGCGGTCTCGCCGTCGGCGGTCCGTTCACCGTCTCCGCCTCGGCGGAAGGATTGACGATCGAGTCGGTCACCGGCTTGCGCACGGTCCTCGGCGAGGACGTCGACGTGCGCCTCGCGGCGCGGTCCGAGGTGCAGGTGTTGGAAAGCCTCGTGGTCGAAGCGTCGACCGCCGACCTCGATCCGAATTCGACCGGCGCCGGCTCCGTGCTCAGCAGCACCCAGATGGAACTCGTGCCGACGACGGAACGCTCGTTTGCCGACATGATCAGCACCAACCCGTATGTGACGATCCGCTCGGGCTCGGCGCTCACCGCCCTGGGCCAGAACAATCGCTACAACAGCATTTCGGTCGACGGCGCCCGCATCAACGACCAGTTCGGTCTGAACGCCTCCGGCCTCCAGTCGTTCAACAATCCGTTCCCGCTCGACGCCCTCGAGCAGTTCAGCGTTTCGCTCGCGCCCTACGATGCCCGCCGCTCCGGTTTCACCGGCGCGTCGGTCAACGCCGTCACGAAGAGCGGCACGAACACCTTCAGTGGTTCGACCTACTACTTCTACACCGATTCCGATATCCAGGGTAAGGACGTCTTCGGCAACACCGCCGGCACCCGCCCCGTGCTCACCGAGAAAACATGGGGTGCGACCCTCGGCGGCCCCATCATCCCCGACCGCCTGTTCTTCTTCGCCGCCTACGAAAAATACGAGCGCGAGAGCGCCGCGACGAATCCCGGCTTCACGCCCGATACCGCCCAGCTCGCGACCATCAAAACCCGCCTGGCCGCGATCAATTCGGCCACCGGCATGAGCACCGACTTCGGCGAGATCGGGACCTCCGGCGCCAATCTCACGGACGACGAGAAGCGCCTCATCAAGCTCGATTGGAACATCAATCAGGATCACCGCATGACGGTGCGCTACAGCGACACGGTCGGCACGCAGCCGAGCTTCGGCGCGTTCAACAGCACCAGCTTCTCCGGTGGCGCGCCGCTTTCCGGCGCCCCCCAGATCGGCCGCACCACCGCGCTTACCTCGCATTTTTACGATGTGACCCGCACCGAGGAAGTCTGGTCGGGCCAGATTTTCAGCAACTGGACCCAGGATTTCAAAACCGAGATCGCCTACTCGAACACCTACTTCCTGCAGAAATCGAATCCCCGCGCGATCTACCCGGAGGTTCGTATCTATAACCTCTCCGGCGTCGACCTCACCGGCCGCGCCATCACCAACGGCGTGCTTGCGCTCGGCACCGAAAACAGCCGCCACGGTAACGACCTCGAGGTCAAGACCGAGATCTACACCGCCATCGCCGACTACACGTGGAAGAACTTCACCTTCACCGGCGGCGTCGACCTCGAGTCCAGCAGCTTCTACAATCTCTTCCGCCAGTCGTCCTACGGCGTGATCGGCTTCAACGGTCTCAACGCCTTTGTGAACGACACGCCGTTCGCGTTTTACCGTTCCGTCGTGCAGGATGGTTTCCAGGCCGCCGACATCAGCGAATTCGAGCAGACCGGCCTCTTCGCCCAGGCGAAGTGGGAGGTTTCGCCCCGTCTTTCGCTCACCGCCGGGCTCCGCCTCGACCTCGTCGAGAGCCCGATCGCTCCGGCGGAAAACGCTGCGTTCAAGGCGGCCTTCGGCATGACGAACTCCGGCACGGTTGACGGCACCGAGAATCCTGCCCCGCGTCTCGCGTTCAACTACGCGCTCGACGACGAGCGCATGACGCAGATTCGCGGTGGTGTCGGCGTATTCCTCGGCCGCGCTCCCTGGGTGTTCTTCTCGAATTCCTACGGCGCAACCGGTGTCGGCCGTTTCACCCAGTCCCGCGTCGGTGCGGCCGCTCCGACCCTCGTCAACTACCTCAACACGGAGTTCGATCCGGAGAATCCGGTCGGCACGGTCGCCACGCCCGGCAGCACCTCCACGATCAATCTCGCCAAGCCCGGCATCAAGCTGCCCACCGTCATGCGCAGCAACATCGCGGTCGACCGCAAGATCCCCCGCCTCGACGCCATCGTCTCCGCGGAGTTCATCTACACGGACAACCTCTCGCAGCTCTTCATCGACAACATGAATCTGAAGCCGACCTCGATCGGCGCCGATGGCCGCCAGCGGTTCGCCGGCTCGCCGAACACCCCGGCGAACGCCATCGTCCCGACCTTCGGCAACGTGTTGCGCATGCGGAACACCGACGTCGGCAGCTCGAAATACATCTCGGTCGCCATCGATCGTCCGATGAAGGACGGCTGGTCCTACAACGCGTCCTACACGCACGGCCGCTCCACCGAAGGTCAGGCGCTCGGCAGCTCGACCGCCGGCTCGCAATGGCAGTTCAACGCCGTGTTCAATCAGAACACGGTCGAGGAAGGCCGCTCCGACTTCGAAATCCGTCACCGCGTGCTGATCGGCTTCGCCAAGGAATTCACCTACTGGCGCAACCTGAAGACCCGCGTCTCGCTGCTTTACGAGGGCCGCTCCGGCAGCCCCTACAGCTGGGTTTACACGAGCGACCTCAACAACGACGGCTTCCAGCGTAACGACCTCCTGGCCGTCCCGTCGGACGTGAACGATCCGCGCTTCGACTTCTCCACGCTGAATGCAGCCGGCCTGACCGACACCTACTTCGCCGCCCTCGAGGCGACGGGTCTGTCGAAATACGCGGGCGGCTACGCACCGCGCAACAGCTTCTTCCAGCCGTGGCAGAACAGCCTCGACCTCCGTCTCACCCAGCAGATTCCCGTTGCCGGGCCGGTGAAGGTGGAACTCTTCCTCGACTTCCTGAACTTCGGTTCGTGGCTCAACGACGACCTGTTCAACTACGTCGAGACGCTCCCGGTCCCGGGCAACACCGGCCTCGTGCGCGAATTCGGCAGCGCCAATTACGTGAGCACCACGGACGGCCGTATCCGTCCGACCAATATCCTCGCGCAGTCGAATTCGAATGTGCTGATCAACAACGGCGTCAGCCGCTGGCGCATCCAGCTCGGCGCGCGGTTGAGCTTCTAAGCGGCGTATCCATAATTCCCCTTCAAGGCGCCTCCCCCGGGAGGCGCCTTTTTTGTATGGGTTGGGTGGGTTGTCCCCAACCCCATCCGACCCGGGCCGACTTGAGCCAAGCGCGTTCAACCGGTGGAGCCCAAAGTCCCGTCGGGCTGGTTCGTCGCCGCCGCTCTTTTTCCGATCGAACCCGACGAGGCCGTCGGATTCCACCGGCCAGGCGCATCGAACGGGCGCCCGGAAAGCCGCACGGACTTCTGGGAAGCGCTCCATTTTCTGGATACGCCACCGATCGCCGTTGCCCGCCGCGCCTCCGCGCTGCCGTCGCTTTCTCCCGGCTGTTTGCGACGCGTTTTAAGCATTTTCCTACCCTCCGCCCGGCGCATCAGGGTGATCTCCCCAGCAAGCAAAAAGTAGCCCGTTTTTTACCGATTTCGGCGCACAAACGCAATGACGGAGAATTTTACCGGATCAATTAGTTGTGGTTCTTGCGGCTGGGGACCACAGCCGGTAG
>JAEYYL010000127.1 GCA_023430825.1 Verrucomicrobiota bacterium
TCCAATCCGCCTCGTTTTCGCAACAAACGCATCCAACACCTTGTGGCCTCCTGCTGCCTCTGTGTCAGAGCTCAGTGTCCTCTGTGATCCATGACTTGGTTGATTCGAGTGTGACGTATCCGGGCTAGGCAGACGCCCGTTCAATTGTAGGGCGGGATCTGGAGACCCCGCTCTACAGTCCTCCCCGCCCCCGCCTCACACCAGCGCCCACGGCCCGCGCATCGCACGCCCGCGCATCCGATCCGCCACCGGATCGTTCACGAACGCCTCCTTCGCCGGGTCCCAGCGCACCTTCCGATCCAGCAGCATCGCGATGTTGCCGAGATTGCACACCGTCGTCGCCCGGTGACCGATCTCCACATCCGAGATCGGCTTCTCCCGCGAACGCACGCACGCCAGGAAATTGTCGTGATGATTCGTGCTCACCGGAAGCTTCACGCTTCCCGCGCGCGCGCTCGCCTCCCGCAACAGCGCCGGGTCCGACGCATGGCTCTCCGTGCGAGAAATATCGATCCAGCCTCGCTCCCCAAAAAAACGCACGTTCCCGTCGAATTCCCCGTCGTAACGCGTGCGGCACCGCAGCGTCACCCCGTTCGCATACTCGCACGCGAAATCCACTTTCGTCGCCGCCGTGAACAGCCCCGTCGTCGGAAATTCCCCGTGCCCTTCGACCGCCACCGGCCCCGCGTCGTCCGCGCCCAGCGCCCACTGCGCGATATCGATGTAGTGCGCGCCCCAGTTCGTCACCTGGCCGGCCGCGTAATCGAGAACGAAGCGAAAGTTGTAGTGACACGCCTGCCGGTTGAACGGCGCCCACGGCGCCGGCCCCAGCCACAGGTCCCAGTCCAGCCCTTCCGGCACCGGTTCCGCCTTCCACGTGCCGCCGGTGAACTTGTTGTTCGCCGGGATCGAAACCTCGATCCGCTCGAGTTTGCCCAGCCCATCGTTCCGAATGAACTCCGCCGTGTCGTGAAACCGTTTCGACGAGCGCTGCTGCGTGCCCGTCTGCACCACCCGTCCGTGCTTTCGCGCCGCATTCACCAGCGCGCGGCCTTCCTCGATCGTCAGCGTCAGCGGCTTCTCCACATAAACGTCCTTCCCGTTTCGGATCGCCTCGATCGCCGCCAGCGCATGCCAGTGGTCCGGGGTGCAGACCCACACCGCATCGATGTCCTTCCGCGCCGCGAGCTCGCGAAAATCGTTATAGCGCGCGCACTCCGCGTTGCCGTAGTAGGCATTGACCTTCTCGGCCGCAGCATCGCGTCGCCAGCGATCGACATCGCACACCGCCGCGATCCGCACGTCGTCGAATCCCAACAGCGCATTGAGATGCCCCTGCGCAATACTCCCCGTGCCGATGAACCCGACCACGATCCGGTTGCTCGGCGCGGTCTGGCCAAACAACCGCGATGGCAGGATCGTCGGCAGCGCCACCGCCGCGCCCGCCACCGCCGAACGTTTCAAGAACTGCCGCCGGCTGATCGCCGCCGCCGCAGACGTCATCGTGTGCATCGCATTCATGTTCAGACCCGGGTCGAAAGTTGCTCCACCGCACGCGCCGCGATCGCCCGCACCTCGGCGCTCTCCGCGGGATTCGTCGCGATCGCCGCCAACGCGCTCACCGCGCCCACGTCGCCGCGCCGCGCGATGCTGCCGATCAAACCGCACTTCGCCACGCCGGCCGTCTGCTCCAGCGCCGCGCGATAAGCCGCGTCGACGCTCGCGTCCGCGATCCCGTCCAACGCCATCCGCGCCGCATGCGCCGCGCGCTCGTCGGCCAGTAGCGGCGCCACCGCCGGCACGCACTTCGCCGTCCCGATCAGCCCCAGCATCCGACAGACAAACAGCCGCCCCGCCTCCGTCAGCGCCGGCTCCGCCAGCGCCTCCAGCAGCTTCGCCTCCATCGCCGCATGCTGCGCCGGCTCCGCGCTCACCACCATCCGGTTTACCGTCGAGGCAAACGTGCGGTCGCCCTCGTAATCCAGCGCAGCGATCTCCCGCCACGGGTCCGGCGAGGACGTGAACCAGGCATTCCGGTTTTGCAGGGCGTCTTCATCCTTCACGGGTAAATTCGGGTCGTCGGCCATCTCGTGGGGTTGGGTTGCTTCCAGCGAAACACACGCCATGTTCCACGCACGAAAATTCGCAAGCTTCCCTGCCGTCCCTGAAGGCCCGCTGCCCGCCCCGCGCAACGTCCCTAATTGTTCCAACGCGAACCGTTCTCTTCGCTCGACGTGTCCCCGTTCGTCCCTCTCACTTTCGCCTTCTTGTAGGGCGGGCTTCAGCCCGTCCCTTCAGCGCTACCCTTCACCGAAAACGTTTCTCGTCCCCCCACCCCCGCGACGACGCTCTTCTTTTTTTGAACTTCCGCCCCACGTGCGCTTTCACTGATTTATCGCTGTTTTTTCCATGAACGACACCTCGTCCACCCTCCGCTGCCGCTGCGAATACACCTACGCATTCCTGCTGCTCCGCCTCTTCCTCGGTCTCCGCACGCTGCTCGCCGGCGTCGAGAAATTCGAGCTCGGCGGCAATTACTCCTTCTCCAACTACTACGAGAACATGGGCCGCATGGCCGCCGGGATCACCGGCGCCTCCTTCCTCCCGCTCTGGGCCACGAAGACTTTCGCCATGTCGCTGGGTTATCTCCTCACCGTCCTCGGCGTTCTCCTCCTCCTCGGCGTCAAGACCCGCCTCACCCTCTTCGTCACCGGCCTGCTCTACGTCGGCCTCTCCTTCGGCCTCATGGCCGTGCAGGAGGGCGAGGGCGTCGCCTGGCTCGGCGTCCAGATCGCCATGTTCGCCGGCGCGCTCCTCCTCGTGCGCCACAACCGTCTCGCCGTCTGGGCGGACAAGCTCGACTGATCCGCGCGTCATGCCCGACTCTCCTTCGCCCTCGCCCGCCCCGTCCTTCACCCGACGGGATTTCCTCGTCACCGGCGCCAAGCTCGGCGCGGCTTTCCTCGCCGCGCCCTACATCTCGCGCGCGCAATCCTCCGCCGGCTCCGGCAGCCGCACCCTCAACGTCGCCCTCATCGGCTGCGGCGAACAGGGACGCGTCCTCCTCAACGCCGCGCTGAAGATCCCCGACATCCGCTTCCGCGCCGTCTGCGACATCTGGCCCTACAACCGCACCTACGGCGAACGCCTCCTGCAAAAGTTCGGCCACGACGCCCGTCCCTTCGAGGACTATCGCGAAATGCTCGCGACCGTCACCGACATCGACGCCGTCATCGTCGCCACGCCGGACTTCGTCCACGCCGAGCACACCAACGCCGCCCTCCGCGCCGGCAAACACGTTTACTGCGAGAAGTTGATGGCCCACACCGTCGAGGCCGCCCGCTCGATGGTCCACACCGCGCGCGAGACGAATAAACTCCTCCAAGTCGGCCACCAGCGCCGCAGCAACCCGCGCTACCAGCACGCGTTCGACCACCTCATTCACGATTCGAAGCTGCTCGGCCGCATCACCAACGCCAACGGCCAGTGGAACCGCGCCGTCACCGCCGACCTCGGCTTCCCCGCCAATCGCGGCCTCTCCGAAGCGAAGCTCAACGAATACGGCTACGCCAATATGCACGAGTTCCGGAACTGGCGCTGGTTCAAACGCTACGCCGGCGGCCCCATCTCCGACCTCGGCGCGCACCAGATCGACATCTTCAACTGGTTCCTCGGCACCAACCCGAGCTCCGTCCTCGCCGGCGGCGGCGCCGACTACTACACGTCGCACGAATGGTATGACAACGTCGTCGCCATTTACGAGTTCCCCACACCCGCGGGCACCGTGCGCGCCACCTACAGCGTGCTCACCACGACGAGCGCCGGCGGCGGCTATCACGAGTATTTCATGGGCGATGAGGGCGCGCTAAAGATCTCGGAAAACCCGAAATACACCAAGCTCTACCGCGAAGCCCGCGCTCCTGAGTGGGACCAATGGGTCGAGAAAAACTTCATCGCCCGCCCCACCTCCGGCGAAGGCGCGCCCGCCGCCCTGAAAGCCTGGGAGAAACCGCGCCCCAAATTCGGCACCCCTTCCCGCGGCGCCGTCGTCGACGTCCGCGAAACCGCCGAACTCTCCGCGTGGGACATCCCCGTCACGCTCGACAAGGCGATCCACCAGCCGCACCTCGAGAACTTCTTCGACGCCATCCGCGACAACACCCCGTTGAACTGCCCCGCCGACGCCGCTTTCGCCTCCGCCGTCACGGTGCTCAAGGTCAACGAAGCGGTCGCCGCGCGAAAGATGCTCGAGTTCTCCCCGCAGGACTTCATCGCGTAATCCTGCCCGACCCTGTCGCCCGCGAATCACGCGAAAGAGCGCGAATGGAGCCGGGTGGACTCGCCACGTCCAGCCCATCTCCGCTTCAATCCTTCCGGCGATCGCACGACCGGCTTTATTCGCGGAAATTCGCGTGATTCGCGGGCGGTCCTCAATTCGATCTCCCGTTTGATTCCTCCTCATTCCTGTCCATATGTGAGTTCAAAAATCCGAACCCCGTTTTCACCATGACGATCCGTCCCCTCCTCGCCCTCCTCCTCGCCTCGTCCGCGTTCACCGGCCTCGTCCGCGCCGCCGACGAAGTGCCGCTCAAGCTCGAGCTGCCGCGCCCGCTCTTCGTCGGCACGCCGCGCCCGATCAAGCTCGCGAATCTCGAGGCCCCGCGCACTGGCCGCCGCCCCGACTTCATGGTCCCCGCCGGCACCGTCAACCTCTCCCAAGGCAAGGAAGTCACCAGCAGCGATCCGCTTCCGGTCATCGGCGAACTCAGCCTGATCACCGATGGCGATAAAAGCGGCGGCGACGGCACCTACGTCGAACTCGGGCCGATGCTCCAATGGGTCCAGATCGACCTCGGCGAACCCGCCAAGATCGCGGCGATCGTCGCCTGGCACTTCCACTCCCAAGCCCGCGCCTATCACGACTTCATCGTGCAGATCTCCGACGACGCCGAATTCAAGTCCGGCGTGAAGACGATCTACAACAACGACGACGACAACTCCGCCGGCCTCGGCAAGGGCAGCGACCCCGCCTACATCGAAACCTACGAAGGCCGCCTCGTCGACGCGAAGGGCGCCACCGGCCGCTACGTCCGCCTCTACAGCAACGGCAACACCTCCGACGAGCTCAACCACTACGTCGAAGTCGAAGTTTACGGCACCCCCGCCAAGTAAGTCCCCCGTAGGGCGCGGTCTCCGACCCGCCCCTTTCGATTTTCGCTCCCCCCGAGGGCCGGTCCGCCGACCGGCCCTCTTGCTTGTCCCCCGCCCCCGCTTCCGTTTACCCTCGCTCATGCCCGCCCTGATGCGCCGCTGGCTGCCGCTCGCGCTCCTCGCGCTCGGCGCCCTCTGGCTCCGCACGCACGACCTCGCCCGCCGGCCGATGCACGCCGACGAGGCCAACCAGGGGGTGAAAGCCGGCGAACTCCTCGAAACCGGCGACTACGCTTTCGATCCCTCCGATCACCACGGCCCGACGCTCTACTACGCCGTCCTCCCGCTCGCGCGTATCCGCGGAGAAACTACGCTCGCCGCGCTCACCGAAACCACCGTCCGTCTCGTCCCCGCCCTCTTCGGCACCCTCGCCGTCCTGCTCCTACTCGCCCTCACAACCCCAAACCCAAAACTCAAAACCCAAAACTCAGAACCGTGGGCGTTCACGCCCCTCGCCGCCGCCTTCCTCGCCATCTCGCCACCGGCCGCTTACTACAGCCGCTACTTCATCCAGGAAACGCTGCTCCTCACGTTCATCCTCGCCGCGTTCGCCGCCACCCAACGCTGGTGGCGCACCGGTCACAACGGCTGGGCCCTCGCCGCCGGCGCGAGCATCGGCCTCGCGCAAGCCACCAAGGCCACCGCGCCGCTCTTCCTCCTCGCCGCCGCCCTCGCGTTCGCCGCCACGCGACCACCCCGCCCCGCCGCCGCCCGCCTCACGCGCCCCATCGCCCTCGCGCTCTTCGCCGCGATCTTCATCGCCGCCGCGTTCTACACGTCCTTCGGCCAAAACCTCGCCGGTCTCAACGACGCCTTCGCCACTTACACGCACGCCTTCACCCGCGCCGGCGGCAGCAGCGGACACGAAAAACCCTGGTGGTATTACCTCCACCTTTTCGCCTGGCTCCGCGACGGCGGCCTCACGTTTCACCAACTCGCGTTCACCTCCTTCGCCGTCGCCGGCGCCGCCGTCGCATGGTTCGCCCGCCCCTCCACCCACCGCGCGCTGCTCCGCGGCGCCTCGCTTTACACGCTGCTCCTCCTCCTCGCGTTCTCTCTCACTCCCTACAAAACGCCCTGGCACGCGATCCACCTCGTCCCCGGCCTCGCCGTTCTCGCCGCCGGTGCTCTCGTCGCCCTGCCGCGCGGGTGGCTCGTTGCCCCGCTCGCCGCCGCGGCGCTCTACCTTCAATTCACCCAGACGAAACTCGTCGCCTTCACCCGCCCCGCCGACGCCCGCAATCCCTACGCCTACGTTCACAGCGCGCCCGACGTCCTGAAAATCCGTTCCCTCGCCGAAGCCGCCCTCGCCCGCTCTCCCGATGGCGTCATCCGCGTGATCAGCGAGGAATACTGGCCGCTGCCGTGGTATCTTCGTGGATACAGCCGCGTCGGCTACTGGACCACGCCGCCCGACACCTGCGACGGCGCGCTCGTCATCGCCTCCGCGGCGCACGCTGAAACCGTCCGCGCTCGTCTCACGGGCCGCTACCGCGAATCCCTCCTCGGCCTCCGCCCCGGTTTCCTCTGCGTCGTCTTCACCCCTGAGCCATGACCCCGCGCTACTCGCTCGTCGTGCCGCTCTACAACGAGGCCGGCAACATCCTCCCCCTCGTCGCGTCCGCCGTCGAGGTCCTCGCTTCCTTTCACGGCGAAACCGAAATCATTCTCGTCAACGACGGCAGCACCGACGCCACGGGCCGCGAGATCGCCGACGCCCTCGCCCGCTGGCCGCACTGCCGCGTGCTCACGCATCCGCACAACCGCGGCCAGGGCGCCGCTCTGCTCACCGGTCTCCAGGCCGCCCGCGGCGAATTCATTCTCACCATGGACGGCGACGGCCAGAACGACCCGCGCGACTTCCCGCTGCTCCTCGCCCCCGTCGAAGCCGGCGCCCTCGACGTCGCCTGCGGCTGGCGCGTCGACCGCCACGATTCCACGCTCCGCCGCGCCATGTCGCGCCTCGCCAATGCCGTCCGCCGCCGCGTCCTTCGCGACGACCTTCACGACACCGGTTGCCAGCTTCGCGTCATGCGCCGCGAGGTCATCGCCACCTTGTTTCCGATCGACCTCATGCAGTCCTTCCTGCCCTCGATCGCCGTCGCCGCCGGCTTTCGCGTCGGCGAACTCCCCGTCCGCCATCACCCCCGCACCCGCGGCCAGGCCCACTTCGGCCTCCGTCAACTCTGGTGGAAACCCGCCGTCGCCATGCTCAAACTCCGCCGCCGCCTCTACCCGTAAAGCAACCCAATGGGTTACTTTCGTATCCAAATATTACCTACCCACTTTCCGCCCTGCGCATGAGCTGGCTCGAATTTCACCACGAGGCGATGGCCACCGATTTCGCGATCGTCGTCGCCGGCCAGTCCGCCGACTACGCCCGCCAGGCCGCCGCCGCCGCGTGGCGCGAACTCGACCGGCTCGAAAGCGAACTCAGCCGCTACGTCGAATCGAGCGACATCGCCCGCGCCAACCGCCTCGCCCGCGGCGACACCCTCGCGATCGGCGACGACGCCCTGCAATGCCTGCTCGTCGCCGCCGAGGTCTGCGTCGCCACCCACCGCGCCTTCGACGCCGCCTACGCCTCCGAACGCATCGGCGGCTCCCCGCCGTTCACCCTCGATCCCGACGCCCATACCCTCACGTCGCACGCGACCCGGCTGCACCTCGATCTCGGCGCCGTCGGCAAAGGCTACGCCCTCGATCGCCTCGCCGCACTCCTGCAGGATTGGGAAATTCCCGCCGCCCTCCTCCAGAGCGGCGGCAGCACCGCCCTGGCCCTCGCCGCGCCGCCCGGAGAAACCGGCTGGCCCGTCGGTATCGGCGAATCCACTACACAGCGCACGCTCGCTCTCGCGCACACCGCGCTCAGCGGCTCCGGCATCGCCGTCAAGGGCGAGCACCTCGTCAACCCCCGCGCACAGTCCACCGCCTCGCGCACCTCGCGCGTCTGGGCGCTCGCCCCAACCGCGGCGCTCTCCGACGCGCTTTCCACCGCGTTCTTCGTCATGCCCGACGACGAGATCGCCGCCTTCTGCACCGCGCACCCCGAGATCGGCGCCGCCCTGCTCACCGCCGACGCCCGCCTCGTCGTCCACGGCGCGCTCCGGCCGCTCCTCGACGAACCCGCGCAGCCGAGGTAGGAGCCTGCTTGCAGGCGATTCGCGCATCGTCCTCGTTCGACGCGTTATATCGCCTGCAAGC
>JAEYYL010000187.1 GCA_023430825.1 Verrucomicrobiota bacterium
TGATGGTCTCGCCCGCGGGAGCGGCCGTGTCCTCCAGCACGGCCGTGAGCGTCGCACCGGCGGTGAAGGACGGCGCATCGTTCACCGCGGTGATGTTCAAAAAGATCGTCCCGAGCGACACGTTGCCGGAGCCGTCGCCGTCGTTGGCGGTGACCGTGACGGTCCCGGCCGGCGAAGCGGCGAGGTTGGCCGTGGGCGTGTAGGTGATGTTCGAAGCGGTATCGAAATATTGGTTCACATTGGCGACGGTGCCGAAGACCGTGATCGTGCCAGTGCCGTCACCGTCCAGCGTGACGCTGCCCGACTCCGCGAGTCCGAAGGTTCCGGTCGAGGCCGACAGCACGACGGTGATGTTGGCGCTGTCGGGATCGCTGAACGTGCTCGCCGAGAGGTCGAAATCATCCGGCGTGTCCTCCATGAAGACGATGCTCGCCGGCAGGTCTGAGACCGACGGATTGTCGTTCACGCCGGCCAGGTTGACCGTGACGGTCGCCGCCGCGCTCTCGCCGCCACCGCCATCGGACACGTTGAACAACACCGAACGCGAGCCGGAGGGGTTCTGATCGTCGTTCGCGTAAGCGATCGCCTGAAGCAACGTGGTGATCCGCGCCGGAGTCGCGTGCTCGCCGCTGAACGTGACGACGAGACTCTCGCCGTTCTGGCCGGTGCCGTTGTTCGCGATGGAGCCCACCCAAAAACCGTTGACCGATACGACAGACGCCGCGGTCATCCCGTCGCTCAGTTCCACAACACCAGCCGTGGAGATGGAGAGATCTTCGTTCGCCGTGGCCCCGGACACCGCAACCGTCAGATTCCCCGTGTCGAAGTTCAACGAGTCCGGATCGGTCACCGTGGCCCCGGTCCCCTGGTCGAGGATCTGCGTGCCGGTGTCCTCCGTGTAGGCGAGCGTGTCGCCGTCGAGATCGTTGATGACCGGAGGGTCGGAAACGTCTGCAGAGAGCGACAATGCCGTCACAAACGGAAGCACCGCCGCGAGAACTCGAAACCGGCCTCCTCCGAAACCGATCGCGCGCCGCGAGCTATACGCGCCGGGCATGCGGCTGCCGTTTGCCGGGGCGCGGGGGGTGAAGCATGCAGCGGCCGCGCGCGTCAGCTGGAGACGGGTCGCGGCCAGCAGGAGGGAGAGCAGGCCGGGTTGAGTGGAGGTTTTCATGAGGTTCGAGGGCTGGAGTGTGGGAAAAAATTCGGGCGTGCCGGGCTTACGGGACGGGTTTCATGGCGGAGTCGCCAGCCATGGCGCCGCTGCTGTTTTTTTCGACAGCAAGGCGAATGTAAAAAGCCATGGGGGGATCGACGGCGCTGGAGGTTGTGGAAGCGAGGTGGGCGATTTGCCCAGATCGGCGGACTCGGTGAATGGGGGCAACGAGACCGCTCCCACAACGGCGCAAGCGCGCGCAGGCTGAAGCGCGGATTTCTTTCGGCTCGGGAAAAAAAGCCGTCGATCCCAGCTCGCCGCACAGAGAATAGCGCCGAGGTCACGTCCGCGGCGGTAAATCCAAACCCGCGTCCGCGTCCGAATTGTTTCGGCAACGCCAATGACACCATGACACCGCCCACCGCCTCGAGCCGCGCAAACCCGACCCCGCCACTCACGGCGGAGCGTTGGAGTTCGGCGAAAAGGCCCGCTGCCGGGCTCCGCGGCATATCTCCCCCGTCGATGCCGTCATCCGCCCCACCCATCCCCGGGGTCTCACCCGATTGCCCCGCGCAGAAAAACGGCCGGGAATCACGGGGGTGACGCAGTAGCATGGCATCGGCATGAGTAGTTTTACCTAGTTTTTCGAGTAAAAATCCAGAGCCATGGAAAAAATTCTCTAATAGCCCTCCCGCTCACCGGGTGTGGCACGCATGGCTGGCTCCGCGTGGTTCGCTCCGTGAGGAGCGGGAATCAGCCCGCGCGCACACGCCGGGCCACGGAAGGCAGGTGGCTCGCTCCGTGAGGAGCGGGAGGCGGAAAGGGCGGGTCGGAGACCCGCCCTACACGCATACGGGTTGACCACGATCTGGCCGGTCACGTTCGCGCCATTCTCGCTCAGCACGCCTTGGTTCTGCTGCGCGGGCAGCGTCACGCCTTGCGAGGTCGTGCCGGCGGCCATCTTCAGTTGCGTGATCCCGCTCACCGTCACCGGCGAGCCGTTGTCCTGCTGCAGGTCACCACCCGTGAGGTTCACCGTCCCCGCCGTGCCGAAGACGAGCACCGGTGTCGCCGAGTCGAACGCCGTCACGTCTCCGATGTTGATCGGTCCGGCGATCTCCACGCCCGGCGCATATACACCGGTGAAGCCCTGGCTCGCATAGTAATGCGCGTTGCCCGTGCGGATGCCGCCGAATTTCCCGTTCGCGCTCTGGATCGCGACGAATGCGATGTCCGCCACGCCGTCGTAAACCACGCCTTCCTTGAACAGCGTCTGGTTCACCGCGGTGATCGGACCCACGCTGAAGACCGAGATGTTCGACGTCTCGTCCGCTCCGGTGATGACGAGGCCGACGTGGCCGCGCACATAGTCGACGTTCTCCTGGTTGTAGTTGAGCGCCGGCGCCGGCATCGACGCGTCGTCCATCACCACCGACAAGGTGCCGGCGCCGCTGAACTCCACCTGCACGATGTCGTTGGTCAGATCGAGGAACGACACCCGCGTGACCTTGTTCGTGCTCGCGGTGACCGACGCGCCGTTACCTTCCAGCAGCACTTGGTCATAAACATTGCCGTTGGGGTGCACGATGTCGGACCCGACTTGCGAGCCGCTGCCGATCACCGGCTCGTCGGTCGTCAGACCCACGATCACCGGCTCGCTCGTGCCCGTGCCGCCACCCGGCAGCGGCGTCGTGTAGGTGTAGAGACCCGCGGTCGGCGGCTGCAGGTCCGTGAGCGTCAGCGAAGAACCCGTGCCGGTCAGCAGCGTGGTGCCGTTGCGCTGCCACTGACCCGTGCCCCCGAGACCGTCCGTGGCGGTGAGTTCGACGCTGCTCCCCACGCTCGGGATAACCGGCGGCGGCGTCACCGCGGGGACGATCGTCAGCGTGCCGGTGGCCGTGCCCGTGTGATTGGGCGCGTTGACCGTCGCCGTCACCGTGTAGCTACCCGGCTGCGTCGGATTCGCCGGGTCGTAGCTCAAGGTCACCTCCAGGCCCGCCGGCACCGTGGTCGCCGTGACACTCTTCGCCGTCCCATCGTAGGTGTGCGTCAGGTTGCCCAGCGTCACGGTCGCCACGGCCTGGGTGATGTTGAACACCCCGGAACTGGAGCCCGAATAATTGGGGTCGCTGACCGAAGCCAACACGTTGTAGCTGCCCACCGCGGTCGGCACCGTCGTGCTGCCGTTGTAGGTCACGATGAGCGGCAGCCCGCTCGGGTTGGTCGTGATCGTCGGCGCAAGCGGCTGACCCGTGTAGGTCCGCGTCAGCGAGGCGAGTGCGACGGACGCACTCGCCGGGCTGATCGTCAGCACCAGCGTCGCCGGACTCGACGTGCCGCTGCCATTGGTCGCCGTCAGGCTGATGTTGCTGAACG
>JAEYYL010000224.1 GCA_023430825.1 Verrucomicrobiota bacterium
AGCGGCCGATAATCGTCGAGAAACGAAATCCACAACTCGCCGCCGTAGCTCAGCGCGCCCTCCACCACGAGCTGATCGAACTCCGCGCCCGAGGCGATTTGGAGGTGCAGCCGCGCCGTGCTTTCCAGCACCAGCCCATCTAGAAATGTGAGCGTGCCGATCGCATTGCCCGGCGCGAGCGTGCCCGCGATCACCGTGTTTCCTTCGATCGTCCCGCTGCCCCCCAGCGTCGCGCCGTCCGCCACGATCACCTCCGTGCTCGCCAACAATCCTTCGACGACCAGCGTGCCCGCCTCGACCGACATCGGTCCGTCGATGCTGCTCGACCCGCCGAGGACGAGCGTGCCGCTGCCATTCAGGCGCACGCTGCCGCTGCCCGTGATGCCGCCACCGAACGCCGTGCTCGTCGACTGCGCGACCGTGAGCGCCGCGCCACCGAGAGCCACCGTGCCGCCATCACCGCTGAGCGCCGACATCGTCAATGCATGGCCGTTCAACTCCAGCGTTCCGCCGTCGACGCGATACGCCGTGTTCGTCGGCAACGCACTCGCGTTGCCCGCGCGCAACGTGCCGGCGAGCACCGTCGTGCCGCCCGTGTAATCGTTCGCGTCCGTGAGCACGGTCGTGCCCGCGCCTTCGTGCTGCACGTTCACGCTGCCCGTCAGTTTCGGCGCAAACGTCAGCGTCTCCGATGTGTGGTCGAACACCACCTGCGCGCTGCCGCTGCCGCCGCTGATTTGGCCGGCCTTGACCGTGCCCGCCGCTGCGCCGGTGCCGATCCGCAGCGTGCCCGTCGAACCGGAATCCGTTGCGAGCAACATCGTCCCGGATCCGTTTCCCACCGTCACCTCGCCGCCCGCCGCAACCGAAAGTAGTCCCGAACCGGATACGCCGACGCTCATGTTTGTCGACAGCCACCTGCCGGCGACTTCAGCCGAGCCGACGCCGGTGGCGGCGATACCGATTTCCGCGTGCGTGTTCATGAGCAAGCCGCCGCTCACGATCGAAAGCGTGCCGCTGCCGGCGCGTCCCAGAAACATCGATGACGGACTGAACGGGGACAAACCGCCCGCCCAAGTTCCAGCGATCACCGCCGTTCCAACCGAGCCCGCATTGTAGCCGATGGACGTTTCAGGCGTGGTGACGCGACCTCCGCTCGCCACGTTGATCTCGCCGGTGCCGCCATGGGCGACGGTGATCGAAGCGGAGCTGCTCCACGTGGCGCCGAACGCCACGGTCACCGTGCCCGCGCTGCCCGCCAACAAACCGATTCCGCCTGAGCGGGTGCTCAACGTGTTTGCGCTGATCGCCAGCGCGCCCGTTGCGGTCTCGCCGACGATGACCGACCGCGCATTGCTCGCGCTGTTCACCACCGCCCGACCGCCGTTGTTGATGATACCGTCAGTGCCGGCGAGCGCGTTGATCGGATCGATTTTCGGAAGCCCGTTGCTCCAGTTCGCCGTGTTGGACCACACGCCGTCGGTGCCGGGATTCGTCCAGTAGGTTTGCCCCTGAAGAACAGGCGCGGCGCCGATGAGAGCGAGCCCGGCGACGATCAAGCTGCGCGCGACGAGCAAACGGGGAAGATGCGGACGATCCATGCGGAGAGGGAAAGTTGGGAAATGAAGCTGGGACGAAACCGCCCGCATGATCGCAGAAACCCGCGCCTGTTGTCGTCGGCCGATCGGCGGACAACGCGTTTATTCTTCCGCCCTGCGCCGACTCCCGCCATCACAGCGGCCGCATCAAGCGCATGGATACACCTCACTTCAGCGACAACCCCGGCCTCGTCGCCTACGATGCCACGATTCATTGCATCTACTCCGCGACCGACCCGGAGACGTTTCCCGCCATGGTCCTGCCTGCGCTGGTGGAGGCGACGCGCAGCCAGTGCGTCGCGATGTGCGCCAACGCGTTCCTCGCGGGCGATCCGCTCCTCGCCATCGCGTTCGCCGGCGACACCCGCGGCATCACCTGGCAGCGTTTCCCGCGACAGAATTTCAACGATCATCCGACCTCGCGCTACAACACGACCCCGGCGCCCGATCGCGCGGTGCGGCTCACCGATCATTTTTCGAGCCTCGAGGCGCTGCAGGCGACGCAGCACTACCAGCAAAACATGCGGCCGCTCGGCCTGGACTACGAACTCACGCTGCTGTTGGACACCGCTCTGCCGCAGCGCCTCGGCATTTCGATCGCGCGCGCCGGCCAGGACTACACGGACGCGGAAGTCGAGCTGTTCACCTGTCTCGGCCCGCACCTGAAGCGCGCGTTTCACCACGCGCAAACGCTCGCGCAACTGCGCGCCGCCGCCGCGCCCGACCAGCCAAGCCCAGTGGCCTCGTGGCGCGACGTCGACCTGACTCCACGCGAAAGCGAAATCCTGCGCTGGCTGGCGACCGGCCACAGCAACCGCGAGATCGCGCAAATTTTCAAAATCGCCCCCGCGACGGTGAAGACTCACGTCGAACGCATCCTGCAAAAACTCGGAATCAAAACCCGCGCCGCCGCCGCCGCCGCCCTCCGCAACCTTCCCCCCGTCACCACCAGTTAGAGCCGCCCACGCGCTTCCTCGTCCGCACGCACCGCCCCCGCGCCTTCGCAGACACCGCTCCGCACCACCGCAACGGAGGGACGACCTCCGTGTCGTCCGACAGCGAAGCGACGACATCCCGTTTCGGAATCCGAAGCGGCACAGAGGACGGTCCTCTGCTCGCGGCGCCAATAGACTGGACGCGTGCGAACACCGGCCTACCTGGAGACCACCATCGCTCTGATTCGCTGCTCTCGACAATCGCCGGGGCCGCACCGGCTCGGAGCGATCGCCAGATCGTGCAGCCCGACGCCCCGACGGGCGTCATCACCGGAAAAAGAGACCAATCATTTGGCGCTTCGGCCGTTGCCTTGACCCCGCAACGCGAGGTCCGCACACGACGGACCCAACCGACCAAGCTCGACCGGCCCGCCCTCACTCCACCAGCGCCTGATACATCAGCACCTTGAACTTCTGGTTCAGGTTCAATCCACCCGTCGGCAGCAGTTGCGTCATGAAAATCGCCACGATCCGCTCCTTCGGGTCCACGACATACTGCGGGAAATACGCGCTACCCCAGCCATACGCGCCCTCGCTGCCCAGCTCGCCGTAGTATCCAGGATCCTGATTCACCCAGAAACCCAGCCCGAACGCGCTCACGTCGCGCCCGAATTTGTCGCCCGTGTGGTTCGCGTGCATCAGCTCCACCGTCTTCGGACTCAGCAGCCGCACGCCGTCCAGTTCGCCGCCGTTCAGCAGCATCTGCAGAAACCGCCCGTAATCCGCCGCCGTCGACAACAACCCCGCGCCGCCCGAAAAACATTTCCGCGGCCCGTTCACATAGAGGCTGTTCTCCGCGTTTTCCTTCAGCACGAGTTTCCCGTCCTCGATGCCGTAAACATTCGCCAGCCGCCCCGCCTTTTCCGGCGGCAGATAAAAATACGTGTCCTTCATCCCCAGCGGCGCGCAAATCCGCTCCGCGATAAAGCGGTCCAGCGGCATCCCCGACACGACCTCGACGAGCCGCCCCAGCACATCCGTGCCGAAGCCATACTGCCACGCCTCACCCGGATGCCCGTGCAGCGGCAGCTTCGCCAGCCGGTCGATCGCCTCGCCGATCGTCTCGTCGTGCGCCGTGAAATTCCACCCCTGCACGTTCGCCTCGCGGTAAAGCTCCGCCGCCAGATCGCCGCCTCCGCCATACGTGAGTCCCGCCGTGTGCGTCATCAAATCCCGAATCGAGATCGGCCGCCGCGCTTTCTCCAAAACGAACTTGGTTCCAGCCGGCGAGCCTTCCGGCGCCGGCACCGCCACCATCGAGTCCGCAAACGCCGGCAAGTATTTCGACAGCGGCTCGCGCAGCAGAAACTTCCCTTCCTCGTATAACATCAGCGCCGCCACCGTCGTCACCGCCTTGCTCATCGACGCGATCCGGAAAATCGCGTCCGTCGCCATCGGTTTTCCCGCCTCAAGGTCCTGCGAGCCATAAGCCTGCAGCTTCACCGGTTTCCCGTCGCGGGCGATGAGCATCACCGCGCCCGCGATGTCCCGCCGCGCAACGTGCTCCTCGATCGCCCGATCCAGCCGCGCCAACCGCGCCTCGTCGAAACGCAACGCCGGCGCCTCCGCCGACCGCAGCGTCGCGACCGAAATCGCGCAGCTCATCACCAGGACAACGATCCTCACACGACGCGCCAGCCAGCAGGGGTTATGCATGCCGCGAGCCTTGCGATCTCACCGCTGACGCGCACGAAAATTTTGCGGCGGGCCTCACGTCCACCCGGCGCACTTCCTTCACGCCTCCCCGGCGCCGCCCCGCTCCGCCCTCCCGGCAAGTCTCCCTAAAACACGCGAGAATCCGAATACCCGTCTCCCCGGGAAACTTTCCACATGCGCCGCTAACTCGCGCAGCGACGCGCGGGGCGACGTCCGCATCTTGGTGACGGATCGCCGCCTCCACACGACGCGTCCTCGCGCGCGCCTTCACTTGCGCAACCGCTCCCCACGCCGGCCAAAAATTCGCCGCGTGCCGCCCAGAAAACAGGGCTAGAACCCCCGCGAGTCCTCCGGTCTATCGGCTCAACCCCGCCCGCCGACCACCGTGAAAAAACCAAAATCTCGCCACGTCTCCCTGCTCGCCCTCGCCTCGCTCGTCGCCCCGTCCGCTTTCGGCCAAGCCCAAGCTGCCACCGACA
>JAEYYL010000334.1 GCA_023430825.1 Verrucomicrobiota bacterium
CCCTTCTCGTTTCCCATTTTCACCTTCGCTTCCCCCAACTTCCCTCTTGCCCCCCTTCCGATTCTCCTGAGATTCATCCGTTTCTCTCGCGCGCCGCGCCGTCTCTTCTAGCACCACCGCACACACCGCATGCACAGTTTTTCCGAGCAATGCCTCGACATGGCCAGATCGATGCTGGCCCACAATCTCGACTCCATCCAGCCCGACGGCACCCTGCTTCCCGTTCCCGGCGAACAAGCGCGCCCTGACGAACCCGGCCACGTCGCCTACGCGCTCGGCGAATTCTACCGCGCCACCGGCGAGACCACGCTCAAGGGGTTCGACCTCATCGACCTCGCGGCCCGCTGCATCACTGCGCAGATGTTCACCGAGCCCGCCGCCGAAAACGGCCTCGCCTACGCCGCGCTCGGCCTCCTCTGCTTCGGCCCCTCGAAAGAGCGCAATCCCGTCTGGGAACGCCTCGTCCCCGAGACGCAGGAACGCATCGACAAGGCCCTCCTGCATCGCAGCGATTACGACAACCACTGGCAGGCCTTCAACATCGCCAAGGCTGTCGCGCGCTTCTCCTTCGGTCTCTCCAAGAAAGACGAGACCTCCCGCCTCATCGAGCGCATGTGCGATCGCATCGGGCAAACCAGCTCGGCCGGTTTCTTCGACGACGCCACGCACGGCCTCGGTGGCAATTTCAATCTCTACGGCGTGATGACCTTTGTCTTCACCCGCTCCGCGCTCCAGCTCCACGCCAACAGCGGCGTGCGCGACCGCAAGCTCCCCACGCTCCGCACCTACGCCGAGAAATACATCAAGATGATGCCCGACCTCGTCCGCGCCGACGGCCTCGGCTGGGCGTTCGGTCGCGCCGGTGGCGCCTACGGACAGATGCACTGCGTCAGCCTCATCCTCCAGGGCCTGCGCGATGGCTGGATTCCCGACGACCAGAAGGTCAAATATTTCGACATCCTCCGCCGGCTCTTCCTGTTTTTCTACGGCACGTATCTCGATCAGGAGCACGGCTTCCTCGACCTCCGCGACACCGAGCGCACCGCCTACGAGCGTCACACCACGCGCATGGCGAACTTCGACGCCGCGCGCTATCTCTGCCAGTGGTCGCGTCTCGCCAAGACCGTCTCGATGCCCGCCGGCATCCCCAAGGTCGAGCCCACCAAGACCAGCGGCCGGTTTGTCATTTTCGACAAATCGAACCGCAAGGAGCAGGGCCTTTTCCTCTACCGCGACGCCGAAAGCGGCCTGCACGCGCAGATCCCGCTCGTGAGTTCGGGCAGCCGGCTCACCGCCGACTCGCTGCCGTTCCCGCACTGCCCCGGCGTCTTCGATTGGCCGAACAATGTTTACCTGCCGGTCATGCTGCCCGAGCTGACCTTCGGCGAACACGTCACGCTCCCCGCCTTCTACGGCAAGAACTGCGTCACCGGCCTCGGCCTGCGCAACAGCTTCTATTTCCGTTACGAGCAGCCCGAGCTGATCAATCTCCAGGAAGAGTTCGTCAAGAACCTCGGCAGCGCGAAGGTGCAGTGGACGTTCTCCGGCAACAAGATCACCGCTGAATTCGCCTACACGGTGAAGCAGCAGGTGACGCTGGACAAGTTCCGCTATGTCCTCGCGATCGCCGCGCCGCATTCGAAGTATCGCCTCCCCGGTTCGCTCACGCTGGGCGCGCAAGGCCATCGCTGCACCGTCGCGAAGGACGATTTCCAAGGCACGTGGCGCGAGACCGAGGTCGTCAGCGCCGATCCGACGTATCGCACGAATTACGGCAAGGTGCATTACCTGCAGTATCTCGTCCGCGATCACCCGTTGATCATGCGCCCCGGCCACATCTACCGCCTGATCGTAAACTTCGACCCCGACGTCGCGCGCGTGGACGAGTGACGCGGCGCGTCACCGGTTCCGAGTTCGGAGTTCCGGGTTTCGCGTCCTCATGGCGACCATCAAACGCTTTGAGGATCTCGATTCTTGGCGGGCCGGTCGGACGCTGAAACAGAGCGTCTACACGCTCACTCGTAAACCGGAGTTCTCACGCGACCTACCGCTGGTATCACAAATCCGGCGCGCCGCCTCATCCATCACCGCCAACATCGTTGAAGGCTTCGAGCGAAACGGAAATCGCGAGTTCATTAGTTTTCTTTCCATTTCCAAGGGTTCGTGCGGGGAAATCAAAGATCATCTCTACACAGCCCTCGATGAGAATTATATCACTCGGCCGGAGTTCGATCATTGCTACAGGCTCGCCGACGAAGCAGGCCGTCTCGTCGGAGGCTTCATGCGTTATCTCGAACAATCGGAAATGAAAGGCCCTAAGTTTTTCGATCGAAAACAAGGCTCGAGAACTCCGAACCCGAAACTCTGAACCCGGAACCCTTCCGTATGCTTTCCCGCCGCATCATCCCCTGCCTCGACGTCAACGCCGGCCGCGTCGTCAAAGGCGTGAAGTTTCAAC
The DNA here is from genome assembly GCA_023430825.1 of Verrucomicrobiota bacterium. GTDB lineage: Bacteria > Verrucomicrobiota > Verrucomicrobiia > Opitutales > Opitutaceae > Opitutus. Next base: position 2,459 of record JAEYYL010000334.1, read on the forward strand.
AACTCCGCGACGCCGGCGATCCCGTCGCCTGCGCCCGCGCCTACGACGCCCAGGGCGCCGACGAGTTGATCTTCCTCGATATCACCGCTTCGAGCGACGACCGCAAAATCATGCACGACGTCGTCGCCGCCACCGCCGAGCAATGCTTCATGCCGCTCACCGTCGGCGGCGGACTGCGCACCGTGGCCGACATCGAAACGATGCTCAAGGCCGGCGCCGACAAGGTCTCGCTCAACACCGCCGCGATCAAGCATCCGCAGCTCATCGCCGACGCCTCCGACCGCTTCGGCGCGCAATGCATCGTCCTCGCCATCGACGCCAAGCGCGAACCCGACGGCCAATCCTGGCGCGTCTATACCCACGGCGGTCGCAATCCCACCGAACTCGACGCCGTCGCCTGGGCCCGCCGCGCCGTCGAACTCGGCGCCGGCGAAATCCTCCTCACCTCGATGGACCGCGACGGCACCGGCGACGGCTACGACATCGGTCTCACCCGCGCCGTCAGCGACGCGGTCACCGTGCCCGTCATCGCCAGCGGCGGCGCCGGCACGCTCGAGCATCTCTCCGACGTCCTCGATCAGGGCCACGCCAGCGCGGTGCTCGCCGCGAGCATTTTTCACTTCGGCACGTTCACGATCGCCCAGGCGAAAAACTTCCTCGGCGAACGCGGCGTCCCCGTCCGCCGGTAACCTGGTAGGGCGGGCTTCAGCCCGCCTTTTCTCTCGCGCGCCCATGGCGCGGGCTGAGCCCGCCCAACTTTCTCTCCCGCGTTCGCACAGGCCGTTCGGCTGTCCTGTCACCCACCGTTGCCTTTGCGACGTCCCGTGTAACATTCCCGTGACGTTCACCATTCCGCTCGTTTCGACGAACGCGTTCCATAGCCTCGCCGCCTCCCTCTTTAGCCACCTTCGCCCTCCTTCGTGAAACGCGTCAAGAAATACAACCGCCTCACCGGCGCCACCGGCAAATCCATCGTCCGCGCCGCCAACGACCAGGGCTTGCGCCCCCAATACGCAAATCGCGAACAGAGCTGGCTCAACTTCAACCGCCGCGTCCTCGAACAGGCCCAGAGCGAAGCCAACCCGCTGCTCGAACGCGTGAAGTTTCTCGCGATCGTCAGCTCCAACCTCGACGAATTTTTCGAGATCCGCGTCGCCGGCCTCATCCAGCAAACCGACGCCGGCACCGGCGAACTCAGTCTCGACGGCCTCACCCCGCGCGAACAGCTGAAGCGCGTCCACAGCGCCGCCAACCAGCTCGTCGACGAACAATACCGCTGCTGGCACGAACAGCTCGTCCCCCTCCTCGCGAAACAAAACATCGTCTTCCGCGCCGCTCCCCAACTCACCGAGAGCGAGGCGACCTGGGTGCGGCATTATTTCCACACGCAGGTTCTCCCGATCCTCACCCCGCTCGCCGTCGATCAGGCCCATCCGTTTCCCCAGATCATCAACAAGACCCTCAACGTCCTCCTCTCGCTCGACAACCCCGACACCCCCGAAATCGAGAAGACCATCGTGATCCTGCCGGTGCCGCGCATCCTCCCGCGCATCGTGCAGATCGAGCCCGACGCCGAGGGCCCCGCGCGCTACATCTTTCTCAGCGAGATCATCAAACTCTGCGCCCTCGCGCTCTTTCCCGGCTACCGCATCAACGGCGCGCACGCCTTTCGCATCACCCGCAACAGCGATCTCTACATCGACGAGGAGGAAGCCGAAAACCTCCTGAAAAAAATCGAGGAGGAACTGCGCAATCTCCGCCGCGGCGCCACCGTCCGCCTCGAGATCGAAAACGGCGTCGACGACGATCTCTTCGCCCTGCTCTGCGGCCACCTCAACCTCTCCCGCGATTTCGCGTTCCGCCTGCCGACCCCGCTGAATCTCCTGCGGCTCATGAGCCTCTACGAGATCATCGACCGCCCCGACCTGAAATTTCCGCCCTTCACGCCCGCCGACCTTCCCCGACTCCGCACCCAGCCGTCGATCTTCGACGCCATTCGCGAGCGCGAGATCCTGCTGCATCATCCCTACGATGCCTTCACGCCCGTCGTCGAATTCGTCGAACAGGCCGCGCGCGACCCCGACGTTCTTGCGATCAAGCAGACGCTCTACCGCACCAGCGGCGACTCCCCGATCGTGCGCGCGTTGATGGACGCCTCGTTCAACGGCAAACAGGTCACCGCGCTCGTCGAGCTGAAGGCCCGCTTCGACGAAGCCAACAACATCCACTGGGCGCGCCAGATGGAGGAGGCCGGCGTCCACGTCGTTTACGGTCTCATCGGACACAAGACCCACTGCAAATGCAGCCTCGTCGTCCGCCGCGAGGCCGGCGCGCTCCGCCGCTACGTTCACCTCGGCACCGGCAACTACAACCCGAAGACCGCGCGGCTCTACACCGACATCAGTTTCATCACCGCCAACGAAGCGCTCGCGGAGGAAGTCGCGCAGCTCTTCAACACGCTCACCGGCGCCGGCCGCACGCCCGAGTTCAAGCGCCTGCTCGTCGCGCCGTTCAACCTCCACCCCAAAATCCAGGAGCTCATCGCGCACGAAGCCGCCAACGCCGCCGCCGGCAAACCCGCACGCATCATCGCCAAGATGAACAAGCTCGTCGATCAGGTGACGATCGACAACCTCTACGCCGCTTCCCAGGCCGGCGTGAAGATCGACCTCATCGTCCGCGCGACCTGCTGCCTCGTTCCCGGCCTCAAGGGACTCAGCGCCAACATCCACTTACGCAGCCTCGTCGGCCGCTTCCTCGAGCACGCGCGCATCTTTTACTTCGAAAACGGCGGCGACCCGCTCATCTACTGCGGCAGCGCCGACTGGATGTCGCGCAACTTTTTCCGCCGCATCGAAACGCTTTTCCCGATCGACGATCCCGAGTTCAAGAAACGTCTCATCGACGAATTGCTCGCGTCCGAACTCCGCGACAACGAAGACGCACGCGAACTCCAGTCCGACGGCACTTACAAGATCCCCGCCCGCACCGCCGGCGAGCCGCCGTTTTCCGCGCAGCGTTACTTCATCGCCGCCGCCCTTCTCCGCGGCAGCCCGCCTGCCGCCGCCGCCGGATAAACCGTGGGCGCCAGCCTCGGTAGGGACGGCTCTCCGAGCCGTCCGGAGTTCGGCCCACACTTCTACGTCGCCGTCCCGTCCGCCTTCGCCGGCGCTCCCGCGACCTCTCCGCTGTCCGCCGCGTTCGCCTGCTCACTGTCACCCGTTGCACTGACCGACGCCGTCGGCGCTGCGTCGGCCTTCGCCGGCGCGGCCTCCACCTTCTTCTTCGGCCCACCCACCAGTAAATCGAGCTGCCCCTGAATCTTCACAAAAAAGGCCTCGTCCAAAACGCCCGCTGGAATCTCATAACGCTGATGCGTTCGCGCGTGCTCGAACACCTGACGCGCGCGATCCGCCGTCAAACCGCGCGGTTTCAAAATCTTCTTCCGCTCCAGCATGAGCGCGAGGAACTGCAGCATCGGCGTGTTCGCCTCGTTCGGCTCCGCCAGCGGATCGGCCAGCGTCACAAACAGGTTCTCCGCCGTCAGCTTCATCGCGCGATCCGGATTCTCCTCCGAACGCTTCGCCTTGTAGGGATGCGTCCACGAGCAGAACACGAACGCCGGCTTCGCATACGCCGCGTCCTCCGCCGCATGCACGTCGTGCCGCGCCACCTCGCCGCTCTCCTCCCGCACCAGATGCGACACCACGCGGTCGCCCTCGGCGAACGCGCGGCCGGAAGCACGGCAGTGTTTGGCGAGCGGATGCAGCGTCAGTTCCATTGGCCTTGTTTAGCCCTCGAAAAAATGAACGCTAGTCAAATTCCGCGCCGCGCATGAAAGGCCGCCTCATCGCCATCGGCGACATCCACGGGTGTCATCAGGAGTTCGAGGATCTCCTCGGCAAACTCGCGCCCGAACGCCACGATCGCATCGTCCTGCTCGGCGATCTCGTCAACCGCGGACCCGACAGCGCTGCCGTCATCGCCCTCGCCCGCCGCCACGCGCACCTCTCGCTCCTCGGCAATCACGAGCTTCGCCTCCTCAACTACCGCAAGACCGGCGACCCCACGCATCTCAAGAAGAGCGACTACCAGACGCTCGAGCAACTGAGCAGCAAGGACTGGGCTTACATGAACGCCATGCCGCTCACCTTCCACGACCGCGCCCACGACATCGTCCTCGTCCACGGCGGCTTCCTCCCCGGCGAACCCTGGCGGCGCCAGCCGGCGCGCGTCGTCACGCGTATCCAGAATATCGATAAGGACGGCAACCCGCGCAAACGCTCCGACGCCCCCAACGCCCCCCATTGGTCGACGCTGTGGAGCGGCCCGCCCTTCGTCGTTTATGGCCACACCTCGCGCCCCGAGATTTCGCGCCTGAAATGGTCGCTCGGCATCGATACCGCCTGCGCGATGGGCGGCTCGCTCACCGCCTGCATCCTGCCCGAGAAAAAAATCGTCCAGGTGAAAGCCCGCCAAAAATATTACGAAGGCTGAGCGCCGCCCAAGCCCCGCTCATCTCCTGCATTCCAGCGCGATTCCTACTCCCCTCCGTCCCGGTTCGCGTTCACTGACTTCTCATCATGCCGGTCTCCAATCTCCTCCTGCTCTGTCTCGACGCGCAGCCAATCTTCCTCAAAGCGATGGCCGATCCGGCAACGCTCCAACGCCGCTGCGCGTTCGCCGTCCAGGCCGCGGCCGGCCTCGGCGTCGAGGTGTTGTTCACCGAACAGGTTCCGCAGAAACTCGGCGGCACCGCGCCGGAGTTGCTCGCGCACGCCCCGCACGCCGCCGTCTTCGGCAAGAACACGTTTTCCGCGTTCGGCGAGATCCCGGTGCGCGAGGCGATTCAATCGCGCAAGATCGAACATCTTCTCATCTGCGGCCTCGAGACGCCCGTCTGCGTGTATCAAACCACGCTCGACGCCCTCGCCGCCGGCCTGCAAGTGACGTTGCTCAGCGACTGCCTCGGTGCGCGCCGCGTCGAAGACGCCCGTGTCTGCCTCGACGCGCTCACGCGAGCCGGCGCGCACGCGCTGCCGAGCGAAACCGTGTTCTACGCGCTCCTGCACGACGTCACGCATCCGTTCTTCAAACCCTACACGCAATTGGTCAAAACCCACGCCTGACCACACCTCGCACCAGCGATAGCTCGCATGAACGGGCGAGGACGCCCGTCCGTTTGCTTCGCTCCCATCGCGACGACACGTAATCGCCGCGCGTCGCGCAGTTCACCCAGGTTGCGCGCTCGCGCAACGTGGCGCGCGAGCGCGCCACCTCCCGCACCCAAACCCAGCCTTGTCGCCCGCGCCCTCCACGACCAAGGTGCGTGCACGCGCTCATGTCCGACGAAATCTGCCTCTCCTGCATTCGCGACCTCAAGGCTTCGGACTCTTCCGGCAGCGCCCGGACGTTCACCAGCCTGCTCGTCGTCAAAAAACTCCTCGCGAAAACCGCCTCGAACGGAAACGCGTTCTTCAGCGCCGAACTCGGCGATCGCACCGGCTCCTGCACCTGCACGATCTTCAGCGACAGCCCCGCCTTCGAAACCCTCCGCCTCGCCGGCGAGGGCGCCGTCGTCCGCGTCGAGGGTCGCGTCGATTTCTATCAGGGCCGCCTCTCGCCCAAACTATCCCGCGTCACCGTCCTCTCCGAAGCCGAACTCGGCGCGCCCGGTCTCCTCGACAACCTCGTCGAAACCGCGCCCGAAAACGCCGACGGACTCTGGGCCGAGATCGAAACCTTCATCGCAGGCATCGCGCATCCTGAGTTGCGCGCGACCGTCCGCGCCGTGTTCGACGAAATCGGCGATTCTTTCCGGTGGGCGCCCGCCGCCGTCGCGATGCACCACGCGTATCGTCACGGCCTGCTCGAACACACCACGCACATGGCCCGCGCCTGCCGCGCCCTGTTGCCGCTGTATCCGGAAGTGCATGCCGACCTCGCGATGGCCGGCATTCTCCTCCACGACGTCGGCAAAACGATCGAATACGAGGGCACGCTCGCCACGAAGCGCAGCCGCCGCGGGATCCTGCAAGGCCACGTCGTGCTCGGCTATCAGCTTGCGCGCAAAGCCGCGATGAAATCGAAACTCGCGCCCGACCTGCTGGAACGCCTCGAGCACATTATCCTGTCACACCAGGGCGAACCCGAGTGGGGCGCGGCCGTTTACGCGGCGACGCCCGAAGCCGTCTTCGTTTCGATGATCGACAACCTCGATGCGAAGATGGGCATGGTCCAGCGTGCACTCCGTCAGGCTCCCGACGACGCCGAATTCTCCGAACGCCTCCCCGGCCTGAGTTCCCCGCTGCTGACAACCCCGCCGCCCAGCTGACGCCGCCCGAGGGCCAAAGGCCCGCCCTATACGAGCCCAGGCCACCGGCCTGGGGATTTGGGGTATGTCGAACGGAAGGGCTGAAAGCCCGCCCCATCTCCCCCGCGCCCGCCGCTAATCCCACACATACCGTTCATCAAACGGCACCTCGTATTTCCGGAGCATCGCTCGATACTCGTCCTGAAACGTCCGCTCACGGTGATGCGCCTCCTGCGCGTCGATGTAACGGCACAACAACTCACGACCCGACCACCCGACGGAAAACGCGCCATACCCGCGCTGCCACTCGAACTCCGCCAACGATGGCGTCTGCGCCTGCGTCTTCAACCATTTCGACGACGACGTTTTCACCTCCTCGACCACCCCGGCGATCGTCACCGTGCGCGATAACCCGATAGCCAGGTGAACGTGGTCCGCCACCCCGCCCGCCCGGTAACATTCGCACCCCATGTTCCGCGCGACGGTCGACAGATACGCATGCAGCCGCGGTCGCATCTCGGCCCCGATCACGGGCGCACGGTTCTTCGTGCTGAACACGACGTGAACCAAAATCTGGGCGAGCGATTGCGGCATCGGTGAAACGGGCTTTCAGCCCTCGCTCATCCCGTCCCCCAAAACCGGGCCGTTGGCCCGGGCTCGTATGTTAAGGGCCTTCGGCCCGTCGCCAGTTTCAGCTCCATAGCCGCGTCGCCCTACTGCAGATGCTGGATGATCGACACGATCGGCAAAAACAGCGCGATCACGATCGTCCCCACCACGCCCGCCAGAAACACGATCATCAGCGGCTCCACCAGCGAGGTCAGCGCCGCCACGGCGTTGTCCACCTCCTCGTCATACGCATCCGCAATCCGCCCGAGCATCGCCGGCAGCGCGCCCGTCTCTTCTCCGACCTCGACCATGCTCGCGACCATACCCGGGAAAATCCCCGTCGCCGCCAGCGGCCGCGCCACGCTCTCCCCCGCTTTCACCCGCTCGCGCACCACGTCGATCGCCGCCGCAACGTGCACGTTGCCGCTCGTCTCGCGCGTGATCTCCAACGCCTGCAACATCGGCACGCCACTCGACAACAGCGTCCCAAACGTCCGCGTGAACCGCGCGACTGCGCCCTTCAACACCAAGTCGCCGAACACCGGCAACGCGAGCGCCAGCCGGTCCATCGTCCGCTCGCCCCTCGCCGAACGCCGAAACGCCACGCAAGCGACGACCGCCACCGCCACCACCAGCGCCGAAAGCCCCGCGTGCTGCTGCACCGCGTTGCTCACCGCCAGCACGCCGCGTGTCAGCGCCGGCAACGGCTGGCCGTTCAGCATCCCCGCGAAAATCTGCTCGAACCGCGGCACGACGAACACCATCAGCGCCGCGACGATCGCCACCGCCAGCGCCATCACGATCGCCGGATACGTCATCGCCGCCTTCACCTTCCCCTTCACGCGCTCCGCCTTCTCCATGAAGCGCGACACCCGGTCGAGCACCGTCTCCAACTGGCCGCTCGTCTCCCCCGCCCTGACCATGTTGACGTAAAGCTTGTCGAAGATTTTTGGATACCGTTGCAACCCTTCCGACAGCGTTCCACCCGATCGGATCGTCTCCGCAACCGCCTCGATCACGGCGTGAAACGCGTCGTTCCGTTCCTGCCGCGCCAGCACTTCCAGTCCGCGCAACAACGGCATTCCCGAACCCACCAGCGTCGCCAATTGTCGCGTGAAAACCGCCAGCTCCTTCACGCTCGCCACCCGCCCCAACACGATCGCCCGCTTCCGCTTTCGCGCCTTCGGCGGCGCGCCCAACTCCCGGTGCGTCGGCTCGAGCGACATCGGCGCCAGTCCGCGCGCCTTCAATCGCGTCGTCGCCTGCGCCACGCTCGTGCCCTCGATCGTTCCGCGCCGCTCGCGCCCCGATGCCGCCTCGATCGCCGTGTAGGCAAACGTGCTCACGTGTAGCTCACGACCTCCTCGATCGTCGTCTCGCCCGCCAGCAGCGCGCGTAGCGCCTCCGACCGTAGCGAGCGCATGCCTTGCGCCACTCCCGCCTCACGCAGCGACAGGGTCCGCGCGTCCGCCGTCACCCGCTCGCGCACCGCATCCGTCATCCGCAGCCACTCGAATATCCCCAGCCGTCCGCGATAACCCGTCTGCCCGCACCGCGCGCAGCCACGCCCGCGATAAATCCGACGCCCTCCCAACGCCGCCGCGTCCAGTCCAACCTGCGCCAGCAGTTCCGCCGGCGGCTCGTCCTCGATCCGGCACGCGTCGCACACGCGCCGCAGGAGCCGCTGCGCCAGCACCGCCTCGACCGTCGACGCGATCAGAAACGGCTCCACGCCCATGTCGATCAGCCGCGTCACGGCGCCCGGCGCGTCGTTGGTGTGCAGTGTCGTCAACACGAGATGCCCCGTCAGCGCCGCCTGGATCGCGACCTGCGCCGTTTCCAGATCGCGAATTTCGCCCACCATGATCACGTCGGGGTCCTGCCGCAAAAACGCCCGCAGCGCCGACGCGAACGTGAGTCCCGCCGCCGGATTCATCGGCACCTGCATGATCCCCTCCAGCTCGTATTCGACCGGATCCTCGGCGGTGAGAATCTTGACCTCCCCCGTGTTCAACCGCCGCAGCGCGCTGTAGAGTGTCGTCGTCTTGCCCGATCCGGTCGGCCCCGTCACCACCACGATCCCGTTCGGCCGCCGCACACTCTCGCTCACCTCGGCCAGCACGTCGTCCGGCAAGCCAAGCTGCGACAGATCGAGTTGCACCGCCGACTGGTCGAGCACGCGCAACACCACGCTTTCGCCGAACTGTGTTGGCAGCGTGGATACACGCAGGTCGACCGGCCGGCCGCCGAGCGTGATCTTGATCCGCCCGTCCTGCGGCAACCGGCGCTCGGCGATGTCGAGGTTCGCGAGCACCTTCAGCCGCGAGGTGATCGGCAGCGCGAGCGCGCGCGGCGGTGGTGTCATCTCATGCAGTGTGCCGTCGATCCGGTAGCGAATCTTGAACTCACGCTCGAACGGCTCGAAATGCACGTCGCTCGCCTGCTCCCGCACCGCCCGGCCCAGCACGAGGTTCACGAAACGCACGATCGGCGTCTGGCTCGCCAGCGCCTCGATCTCATGCGCCGACAACGCGTCCGGGTTTTCCGCCGCAGGACCCGCCGCCCCCGCCTCGCTCAATACCTCCTCCAAGCTAGCCTCGTCCTCCCCGTAATGCTGCCGAATCAGCGCGGCCACGCGACCCGGTTCGCCCACGACCAACCGCACGTCCCGCCCGAGGGTGAACGCCAGATCGTCGACGACGCGGTGATTGAACGGATCGACCGCCAGCAGATCCACGCTCCGCTCGTCCGCGCGCAGCGGGATCACGCCATAGCCGCGCGCCTGCTCGCCTTCGATCAACGCGACGGCATCTGCCGGCAGGCTCGCGGGAAACTCCCTCAAATGCTCGCAGCCCAGCGCGCCCGCAATCCGCTCGATCAACACCTCCGGCTCGATCAGCCCGAGATCGAGCGCGACCGCCGCGATCGGCTTGCCCGTCACACGATGCTCCTCCTGCACCGCGTCAAGCTGCTCCCGATCGATCAGACGTCCGTCGCGCAATAGTTCAAACACCGCCTGGCTGTGGTTTTCGAACATGCGCGGCTCCCGGGTTCGCCCTGCTTATTGCAGGAGCCTGCTTGCAGGCGATAGGACGCGCCGACCATCGCCCCACGTCGCCCTCTCGTCTGCAAGCAGGCTCCTACCCTCCACGACCCGGGTCCTCCGCTGTTTCACAGCTCCTTCAGTTTCGCGCCCATCCCGAGCAACTTTTCCCGCATCGCCGTCGGGTCCTGCGCCTTCTCCACGCACTCGTCGGCCGTGATCAACTCCCGGTTGAACAGGCTCATCAGGTGCGTATCCATCGTGATCATACCGAGGCTTGCGCCGGTCTGGATGTCCGACGGAATCCGGAACGTCTTGTTTTCGCGGATCAACGACGCGATCGAGGTCGTCGTCACCATGATCTCGTAGCCCGCGATCCGCCCGCCGCCGATTTTCTTGCACAGCACCTGGGAAATCACCGCCTGCACCGACGACGCGAGCTGCGTGCGGATCATGTCCTTCATGTTCGCCGGAAACGCATCGACGATGCGGTCGATCGTCTTCGCCGCGCCGTTCGTGTGCAGCGTGCCGAACACCAGATGGCCCGTCTCCGCCGCACTGATCGCCGCCTCGATCGTCTCGAGGTCGCGCATTTCGCCCACCAAAATGATGTCCGGATCCTGCCGCAGCGCCCGCCGGATCGCCTCCGCGAAACTCGGCACGTCGGAGCCGATCTCGCGCTGCGTCACCACACAGCGCTTGTGGTTGTGATAATACTCGATGGGGTCCTCGATCGTGATGATGTGCCCGTCGCGGTTCTCGTTCACGTAATTGATCATCGACGCGAGCGTGGTCGACTTGCCGGAGCCGGTCGGGCCGGTAACGAGAATCAACCCGCGCGGCCGATAGAGCAGCTCGCGGATTTTGTCCGGCAGGCCAATGTCGCGCAGACCGAACATCTTGTAGGGAATCTGGCGCAGCACCATGCCGTAGTTCCCCTTCGCCTTCAGCACCGACACGCGGAATCGCGCCTTCTCGCCGAACGCGAAGCCGAAATCCGATCCGCCGTTCAACTTCACCGCGCTGATGTGGCTGTCCGGCGTGATCGACAGCATCAGCTTCTCCGTGTCCGCCGCCGTGAGGTTCGGCCCCTCGATCGGCGTCATGCTGCCGCTGAGCCGCAGCGTCGGCGGCTGGCCCACCTGCAGATGAAGATCGGAGGCGTTTTGCTCGACGACGAGGTCGAGCAGTTCGTTCATTTCGTAGCTCATGAGGCGGAGGGGAGTTAGCTGGCGTCGCCGACCGTGATGGAGACGACTTCCTCGATCGTGGTCAAACCGGCGCTCGCCTTGCGCGCCCCGTCCTCGCGCAGCGTGCGCATGCCGAGCGCACGCGCCTTCGCCCGCAACGCTGCCAACCCCGCGCGTTCGTGGATCATCCGCTGCAACTCCTCGTTCACCGCTAAAATCTCGAAAAGCCCCATCCGTCCGCGATATCCGGTGCCGTTGCACGCCGCGCAACCCAGCCCACGCGCGAACGCCGCCGGCTCCGTCCGCGCGCGATCGAGGCCGAGCGCGCGCAGCTCGGCCGCCGACGGCGTGTGCGGCGCGCGACACTTTTCACAGATTTTTCGGACCAGCCGCTGCGCCATCACCGCGCGCAACGACGTCGCCACCAGAAACGGTTTCACGCCCAGATCGATCAACCGCGTCACCGCGCCCGGCGCGTCGTTCGTGTGCAGGGTCGAGAAAACCAGATGCCCCGTGAGCGACGCGTTGATCGCAATCTCCGCCGTTTCGAAATCGCGAATTTCCCCCACCATCACGACATTCGGCGCCTGCCGCAGCATCGCCCGCAGCGCCGAAGCGAACGTCATTCCGATGTCCTGCCGGACCGGCACCTGGTTGACTCCAGAAAGCTGATACTCGACCGGATCTTCCACCGTGATGATCTTGCGGTTGGATCGGTTCAAATGGTGGAGGCAGCTATACAACGTCGTCGTTTTCCCCGATCCCGTCGGCCCCGTCACCAGCACGATCCCATCCGCCAGCCGCACCAGCCGCTCGAACTGCGCGCGGTCGTCGGGCAGGAAGCCGAGCTGCGGCAGCCCGGGCTTCAATCCTTCGCGATCGAGGAGCCGCATCACCACGCTCTCGCCGTGCGCCGTCGGCAGCGTCGAGACGCGCAAATCCAGCGCGCGCCCGTGCAGCGTGAGCCGCATGCGCCCATCCTGCGGCACGCGTTTCTCCGCGATCGAGATGTTCGCCATGATCTTCACCCGCGACACCACCGCGAGCTGCGTGCGTTTCGGCGGGCTCGCTCCCTCCAGCAGCACGCCGTCCACGCGATAGCGCACGCGAAACCGCTTTTCCAGCGGCTCGAGGTGAATGTCCGACGCACGGCGCCGCACCGCTTCGTAAAGGATCGCGTGCACGAGCTGGATGATCGGCGCGTCCGATTCCTCCGCGCGCGGCGCCCCGGCCTCCGCCATGTCCGCCGCACGCGCGTCGTCCGGAATCGCGTCCGCCCATTCCTGCCAGGCCCGCTCGTCTTTCCCGTAGTGTCGCTCCAACGCCGCCGCCAGCTGCGTCGGCTCCGCGACCACCGGCTCCACGGCGATGTTCAACAGATGCGCCAGCGTATCGACCCCGTCCGTCTCCCACGGATCGGCGATCGCCACCTGCAACACCGCGCCTTCCCGTGCGAGCGGCATCAAACGGTGCCGCCGCGCGAGCTCACGCGGCACGAGCGCCAACACCTCCTCCGGCACCCGCACGGTCGCGAGATCGATCCGCGCCCTCGCCCAGTCCCCCACCGAACACCCTGCTCCCGGCGCTTCGCTCGCCCGCCCCACGCCCCCGCCACGCAACATTCCTTTTTCGCGCGCGAGGCGAAGAGCGAGTTCGTCGGCTGAAGTGGACACGGGCAGACGTCGCCGACTATCCACCCCAGCCCGGCCGGATCAATGCTACAAATTGGCAAAAGAGACCAGGCGCTTACGCCGCCTGCCGCCTCGCGAACCGCCGCAGCGTGCGCACGAAATTCCGGACCAGCGCAGACTCGTCCCCTCGCCGCCATATCGCCTTCAACTCCGCCCCGAGGCGCGGCAACGGATCGTTGATCGGCACGATGACGATGTCTCCCGGCCGGTAGGTGGCGAGTTCCACCGGCAACAGCGACATCCCATGCCCGCTGGCAATCATCGTCAGCAAAGAGCCAAACGTCCCCACGCCGCGGACGGAGCCCGCATCGACCTTCGCCTCCCCCAGCAACTCCCGCAACGTCGCGGCGTGCTCCGACCGCCGCCCGTCCCCCAGGCAAAGCAACCGTTCGGCGGCGAGCTCACGCAACCACACCCCCCTCGCCCCCGCCCGCGCATGTCCGCGCCCCATCGCCACTCCGAGCCGCAGTTCGAGCACCGTGAAACTCTCCACCTCCCTCGTGTCGCCCAGATGACGGTCAAATGCGAAACCCACTTGAAGATCGCCCTTCGCGAGCGCCGCGATCTGCTCGCGCGGCGCCAGCTCCGTCAACATCACCTCGACGTGCGGAAACTCCTCGCGAAAGGTCCCCAGCGCCTGCGTCAGGAACGGCAGCCCCAGCGGACCCGGTTCGCCGATCGCCAGCGAGCCTCGACGCCCCTGCGCCGTTTCCTGCGCCCGCTCGACCGCCTGCTCCGCCCTCGCCAGAATCTCCCGCGCTTCATGCAAGTAAATCGCCCCCGCCGCCGTCAACGTCACCCGCGCCGTGTTGCGGTCGAGCAGCCGGACCCCGATCTCGTCTTCCAGCGCCTTCATCTGCTTGCTCAATGCCGGACGCGATACGCTCAACCGCTCGGCCGCTAGCCGGAAGTTCAACGCGTCGGCGATCGCGACGAAATAGCGCAAGTGACGGAGTTCCATTCCGAGAGACTGGTAACCCATGGTAACCAGCTTGGAAAAAACAAAGTAATTCCGTGCCAGCCTCTCCGATGCTATGGTCCCGCAGCCCGGAGCGTCATGCCCCGGGTTTTCTACCGTCCATCATGCGCTCGAAATTTCCGCCCGTAATCGCCCTCCTGCCGCTGCTGTTCGCCGCCTGCTCGCGCGAACCCGCCACCCCGCCCGTCCCGCCGCCTCCGGCGGTGTCGGCAATCGCGCTGGAGGCGCAGCCCGTCACGCTGACCCGCGAACTGCCGGGCCGCTCGACCGCGTTCCTCGTGGCGGAGGTTCGCCCGCAGGTCACCGGATTGGTGCGCCAACGCCTGTTCACCGAGGGCGGAATGGTCGAAGCCGGTCAACCGCTCTACCAGCTCGACGACTCGACCTACCGCGCCGATTTCAACCGCGCGACGGCTGCGCTGACGCGCGCCGAGGCCGCCGCTCACCTCGCCCGTCTCAACGCCGATCGCGCGGCCGGGCTCGCCGTCGCCGACGCCGTCAGCCGCCAGGAAAACGAAAACGCCATCGCTGTGCTCGCCCAGGCCGAAGCCGAGGTCGCCGTTGCCCAGGCTGCCGTCGTCGGTGCCGAAACCGTGCTCGGCTACTCCACCATTCGTTCGCCGATCGCCGGCCGCATCGGCCGCTCCACCATCACCCAGGGCGCTCTCGTCACCGCCAACCAGACCGCTCCGCTCGCCACCGTCCAGCAACTCGACCCCATCTACGTCGATGTTACCCAGTCCAGCCGCGAACTGCTGGAAATGCGCCGCGACTTCGCCGCCGGCACCGTCCAGCGCCCCGAAGAAATCCCGGTCACGATCATTCTCGAGGACGGCACCGAATACCGCCATCCCGGCCGGCTCGAGTTCGCCGAAGTTTCCGTCGACCCGACCACGGGCAGTTATGCCTTGCGCGTCCTCGTCCCCAATCCCGATGGCCTTTTGCTCCCCGGCATGTATGTCCGCGCGATCCTCACCATCGGTTTGAGCGAACACGCCCTGCTCGTCCCGCAGCGCGCCGTCACCCGCGATCCGCGCGGCAACACGTCGGTCATGCTCGTCGGCCCCGACAACCTCGTTGAACAGCGCTCCATCCAGGTCTCCCGCACCGTGGGCGACGCCTGGCTCGTCGACTCGGGCCTCGCCGTCGGCGATCGCGTGATCGTCGCCGGCCTGCAGAAAATCCGGCCCGGCATCGCCGTGCAGATCACCGACGCCGCCCCCGCCTCGACGCCCGCCGCCAGCGCCGCCAACCGCTAAAGCCCAAGACCATGGCACGCTTTTTCATCGACCGGCCCATCTTTGCCTGGGTCATCGCCATCGTCATCATGATCGCGGGCGCGCTGTCTATTACCCAGCTCCCGATCTCGCGCTACCCGACCATCGCTCCGCCCACCGTCAGCATCAACGCGATCTACCCCGGAGCCTCCGCCCAGGTCGTGCAGGACTCGGTGACCCAAATCATCGAGCAAAACATGAAGGGCCTCGACGGGCTCCTCTACATGTCTTCCACGAGCCAGTCGAACGGCTCCGCCACCATCACCCTCACCTTCGCCAGCGGCACCGACGCCGACATCGCCCAGGTGCAGGTGCAGAACAAATTGCAGCTCGCCACCGCCATGCTCCCGCAGGTCGTGCAGCAACAGGGCATCAGCGTCACCAAGACCGGCGAGGGCTTCCTGCAGGTCGTCGGGTTCGTTTCTACCGACGGCAGCATGTCGCGGGACGACATCTCCGATTTCATCGCCACCAACATCGTCGACCCGCTCTCCCGCGTGCCCGGCGTCGGCAGCACGCAGGTTTTCGGCTCCCGCTACGCCATGCGCATCTGGCTCGATCCGAGCAAGCTCGAGACCTACCAGCTGTCCACCTCGGAAGTCATCGCCGCGATCCAAGCGCAAAACCAGCAGGTCGCCGTCGGCCAGCTGGGCGGCACGCCCGCCGTCCCCGGCCAGATGCTCAACGCCACGATCAACGCCCGCGGCCGCCTGCAAACGCCGGAGCAATTTCGCGGCATCGTCCTGCGCAGCGGCCCGGGCGGCGCGCTGCTGAAACTCGGCGACGTGGCCCGCGTCGAAATCGGCGGTGAAAATTACGGCATCATCAGCCGATTCAACGGCGAACCGGCCAGCGGTGTCGCCGTCTCCCTCGCCACCGGTGCCAATGCCCTTGAGACCTCCTCCCTGGTCAGCCAGCTGATCGAGGACCTCCGGCCAACCTTCCCGCCCAATTTGCGGACCGTGATCCCGTTCGACTCCACGCCCTTCGTCCGCGTCGCGATCTACGAGGTCATCAAGACCCTGCTCGAGGCGATCGTCCTCGTGTTCATCGTCATGTTTTTGTTTCTGCAGAATTTCCGGGCGACGCTCATCCCGACGATCGCGGTGCCGGTCGTGCTCCTCGGCACCTTCGCGATCCTCGCCGCCGTCGGTTTCTCCATCAACATGCTCACCATGTTCGCCATGGTGCTCGCCATCGGCCTGCTCGTCGACGACGCCATCGTCGTCGTCGAAAACGTCGAGCGCCTGATGACCGAGGAGGGCCTCTCTCCCCTCGAAGCCACGCGCAAATCCATGGACCAGATCACCGGCGCCCTCGTCGGCATCGGCCTCGTGCTCTCCGCGGTGTTCGTGCCGATGGCGTTCCTCGGTGGCTCCACCGGCGTCATTTATCGCCAGTTCTCCGGCACGATCGTGTCGGCGATGGCCCTCTCCGTCCTCGTCGCGATCATCCTCACCCCCGCCCTCTGCGCGACCATGCTCAAGCCCGTCGCCAAGGGTCACCACTATCATGATACCGGTTTCTTCGGCTGGTTTAACCGCGTGTTCGACCGCGGCAGCAGCAAATACCAAGGCGTCGTCCGCCGCATCATCAGCCGCCGCAAGCGCTACCTCGCCGTCTTCCTCGCGATGGCCGCGGTGATGGTCCTGATTTTCTTCCGCCTGCCCACCGCCTTCCTCCCCGACGAAGATCAAGGCATCCTCTTCGCCCAGGTGCAGGCCCCCGTCGGCTCCACTCAGGAACGCACCATGAGCGTCATCGAGCAGGTGGAAAAACACTTCCTCGAAAACGAGCCCGACGCCGTCGACTCGATGTTCTCCGTGCAGGGCTTCAGCTTCGCAGGCGTGGGCCAGAACGCCGGCATGGCCTTCGTCCGCTTGAAGGACTGGGACGAGCGCACGTCCGAAAATCTCGGCCCCGCCGCTGTAGCCGGCCGCGCGATGGCGCATTTCAGCGGCATCAAGGATGCCTTGGTTTTCGCCTTCTCCCCGCCGGCCGTCACCGAGCTGGGCACCTCCGCCGGCTTCGTCATGTTTCTGCAGGATACCGCGGGCCAGGGCCACGAAGCCCTGATCGCCGCACGCAACCAACTCCTCGGCGCCGCACGGCAAAGCAATCTGCTGATCAACGTCCGCCCCGGCGGCCAGGAAGACACGCCGGAGCTGCGCATCGACATCGACAACGAGAAAGCCGCCGCCCTCGGCATCTCCGCCGCCGAGATCAACACCACCCTCGGCGTCGCCTGGGGCGGCCGCTACATCGACGACTTCATCGACCGCGGCCGCGTGAAACGCGTCTTCGTGCAGGCCGACGCCGCTTTCCGCATGCTGCCGGAGGACCTCAACCGCTGGTCCGTGCGCAACACGCGGGGCGAGATGGTGCCGTTCGCCGCCTTCGCGAGCGCCCGCTGGGACTACGGCTCGCCCCGCCTCGAACGCTACAACGGCATCCCCGCCGTCCAGATCAACGGCGAAGGCTCGCCCGGCACAAGCTCCGGCGCCGCTATGAGCGAAATGGAGCGCCTCGCCACGCAACTGCCCCCCGGCTTCACGATCGCGTGGACCGGCGCCTCCTACCAGGAACGCGCCGCCGGCGAACAGACTCCGCTCCTTTATTCGCTCTCGCTGCTGATGGTCTTTCTCTGCCTCGCCGCCCTTTACGAAAGCTGGAGCGTGCCGACCGCCGTCCTCCTCGCCGCCCCCCTCGGTATCCTCGGCGCCGTGCTGGCCAATTTCGCCCGCGGGATGGATCGCGACATCTACTTCCAAGTCGCGATGCTCACGAGCGTCGGTCTCACCAGCAAGAACGCCATCCTCATCGTCGAGTTCGCACGGGAGAATCTCGCCAAGGGCATGGAGCTCGTCGACGCCACGATGGCCGCCGTGCGGGATCGCCTGCGCCCGATCCTCATGACCTCGCTCGCCTTCGGCTTCGGCGTGCTCCCGCTCGCCATCGCCAACGGCGCCGGCGCCGGCGCGCAGCGCGCGATCGGCACCGGCGTGCTCGGCGGCATGCTCATCGGCACGTTCCTCGGGCTGTTCTTCGTCCCGCTGTTCTTCGTGGTGATCCAGCTTGTATTCGGAAAACGGAGACAGCCGGCCCCGCCCCCCTCCGCGCCCTGAACTGCGACCGTGGGCACGGCCGCGGGTGGGGCCCGCCTCCGGGCGGGCCGCAAAAGCCGTTGCCTGAGGTAGGAGCCTGCTTGCAGGCTATCAAACGCCACACCCGCGAGCGCCGCACCTTATCGCCTGCAAGCAGGCTCCTACCTCCAATCCTAACCCGCATCCATCACACCCATGATGAAGAAAACGATTGGTCACAGAGCGCACAGAACTCCGACACGGAGTTCACCGAGGAGAATTCACCGATCCTATCTGGCCTCCCCTTCCAATCCGCCTCG
>JAEYYL010000335.1 GCA_023430825.1 Verrucomicrobiota bacterium
ACAACTCCTCGAAGCAGCCGCAGCGCCAGCCCGACGTCACCCGCGAGGTCCTCGCCCAACTGGTCGCCGGCAACACGTCCATCATGGGCGCGATGGTCGAGAGCAACCTCGGCGCCGGCAACCAGCCGTTCCCGCAGCCGAAGGACAAACTTCGCTACGGCGTCTCGATCACCGACGGCTGCATCGATTGGGAAACCACCGAGTCGCTCATCCGCGAAATCCACGCGGCCCTCGCCCCCCGTTTCGCCACCCCCGCGCCCGTCTAACTAACGCGTCAGGGTTCGAAGGTAGGAGCCTGCTTGCAGGCGATTTCAGGCCTCGCCCGCACTCGCCGCACCGAATCGCCTGCAAGCAGGCTCCTACCCCGACCCGTTATTTTCCTTCTTCCGCCTCCACGCCCATCGGCGGCGGAATCAGCGAATACAGCACCGGCGTCACCACCCGCGACAACAACAGCGAGCTGATCAACCCGCCGATGATCACGATCGCGAGCGGCGAATAAAGCCCGCTCCCCTGCAGCGCCAGCGGCAGCAGCGCGCCGATCGCCGTCAACGTCGTCAACACCACCGGCAAAAACCGGATCTCGCCCGCGCGCTCGATCGCCGCGCGCAACTCCACGCCTTGCTCGCGCAGTTGATTCGTGAAGTCCACCAGCAGGATCGAGTTCTTCGTCTCGATACCGATCAACGCCACGAACCCGATCGCCGCGGTGAACGACAGCGAGTTACCCGTCAGCCAAAGCCCCACCAGCCCGCCGATGAACCCCAGCGGAATCACCGACGCCACGATCAGCGTTCCGCGAAAACTCCCGAACTCCAGCACGAGAATCGCCACGATCCCGAACGCCGCCACCAGGATCGCCCCGCCGAGCCCGCCGAAACTTTCCTGACGGCTCTCCACCTCGCCGCCGAACTCCCACCGCATCCCCGCCGGCCAATCGAGCGCCTTCAACTTCGCCTCCGTCTGCTGCGTCAGCCGGTTCACATTGAACCCGTCCCGCACAAACGCCGTCACTGTGCTCGATCGCTCGCGGTTGAACCGCATGATCACCGGCGGCGCGCTTTCGAACTTCAGCTCCGCCAGCTGCGCGATTGGCACATACGCGCCCGTCGCCGCACTCTGCACCTGGATCTTCGCCCAGTTCTCCAGCGTCGCCCGCGGCCCGCGCGGCAACGCCAGCTGGATCGTCCACTGATCGCCGTCCGCCTCGCGAAACCGGCTGACATCGAGGCCCGCGAACGCCAGCCGCACCGCGCGATCGATCTCCGCTTCCGGCACGCCCACCGCCGCCGCCTTCTCGCGATCCACCACCAGCCGCAAATCCGTGCGATGCACCCGCAGCGGATTCCGGATCGACTCCGTCCCCTCGATCGCCCGCAACACCTCCGCCACCCGCGCCGACTGGCTCACCAGCAAATCCAGATCGTCGCTGAACAGCCGCACCGCGATCGGCGCCTCGATCGGCGGCCCGTTCTCGAACTCCTTCACCACGATCCGCGCGCCCGGAATCGCCGCCACCTCGCGTCGCAACCGCTCGAACACCGCCGGACTCGTTTTCGGATCGTAGTCACGCAGCGTCGCGAAGATCTCCGCCACGTTCGCCTTCGCCGCCTGCGGCACTTCGTTGTAGTAGATTTGGGGATTCTGGTTCCCCACCGTCGTCATCGCGCGCAACACCTCCGGGTTCTTCGCCAACAATGCCTCCACCTGTCGCGCCACCGTATCCGTGGCCGCGATACTCGCCCCTTCTTCCGTCTCGATCTGCACCAAAAACTGCGGCAGCCCCGCCTTCGGAAACAGCGAGAAACCGATCCGCGGCACCAGCGCCAGACTCGCCCCCACCAGCACCAGCGCGCCGACCAAGGTCAGCGCACGATGCTGCATGCACGCATGCAACAGCGGCCGGTAACTCCGCTCGATCCCACGCTGCAGCCACTGCAACAGCCGGTTCCCCTCCGCCGGCGCCTTCCCGCGCAGCACCAGGCCCGCCAGCAGCGGGATGATCGTCAGCGCTACGCCGAGCGACGCCACCACCGTGAACACCACCGCGAGCGGCAAACTGCGGATGTATTCGCCCGGCCCGCCGGGCAGCAACATCAGCGGCAGAAACGCGAACACCAGCGTCGCCGTCGTCCCCAGGACCGCGATCGCGATCTGCTGCGTGCCCTTGATCGCCGCCTCGCGCGGTCCATGTCCCTCCCGTCGGAAGCGCGCGATGTTTTCCACCACCACGATCGAATCGTCCACCAGCAGCCCGAGCGCGATCACGCACCCGACAATGCTCAACTGGTTCAAGCTGTAGCCCGCGTAGTAAAGCCCCGCGATGCCGATCGCCAGCGAGAGCGGAATCGACACCAGCACCAGCAGCGACGCGCGAAATCCCAGCGGCAGCACCGTCACGAGCACGAGCGCGAACGCGAAAAGAAAATCCGCCTGCAACCGCCCGAGCCGGTGCTCCACGTTCAACGACTGATCCCAGCCGATCTCGAGACGGATGTCGCCCGGCAGCGTCGGCCGGATCTTTTCGATCTCCGCCCGCAGCCCCTGGCTCAGCTCGAACAGATTCTGCGCCGGTCGTGGCCGCACGGATACAAACACCGCGCGCTCGCCGTTGTAGCGCCCGAAATCCTCCTCGTCTGCCGTCGTCCACTCCACCGTCGCGATGTCCTCCACCCGCACGATCGCGGCCCCGCTGCCCGCGACCGGCGTCCGCCGCAGTTCCTCCAGCGTCGCATAACTCCCGCTCGACTTCAGGTTGAACCGCCGCTCGCCCACCTCCACCGCGCCGCCGGGAATCGTCGCGTTGTCGCCCTGGATCGCCGCGACGATCTGGCCGATCGACAACCGCTGCTGCGACACCTTTTCGAGGTCCAGCGACACCCGCACTTGCTTCTCGGGAAACGCATGTTTGCGCACCTGCCGCGCGCCCGGCACCGCCTCGAACCGCTTGCGCAGCGTCTCCGCCAGTTCCTGCAATCGCGCGTAACTCGCGTCCGCCGACACCAACGCGATCTGCATCATCGCCACGTTCGCCGTCTGGAATTTTCGCACGTCCACCTCGATCACCCCTTCCGGCAATCGCGGCCGTTCCACGTTCACTTGCCGCAGCACCTCGTCGTATTTCTTGTCCGGATCCGTGCCATACAGGAAATCGACCGTCATCAGCACGAAGCCGTCCTTCACCGTCGACCGCAGCTTGTCGATGTCGTCGAGCTCCTTGATCGAATCTTCCAGCGGTCGCGCCACCAATTGCTCGATGTCCGCCGCATTCGCCCCCGGATAAACCGCCACGATCGAGAACGACGGAATCTTCAACTCCGGGTCCTCCATCCGCGGAATCGCCAGAAATGCCGATACGCCGACCGACGCCAGACACAGGAACACGATCAGCGTGAACTGCGCGTTCCGCACCGCGTAATCGATGAGCCGCTTCATGGCACGATCTCCACCGCCGCACCGTCGTGCAGATACTCGCCGCCCTGCACCACCACGCGCGCGTCGCGCGGCAGCGGCGTGCGCAGATACGCCTCCGTCTCCGTCAACGTTTCGCACTCCACCACCACGCGCCGCGCCACCGTCGCGCCGCGCTCCACGAGATAAAGCGACGCCTTGCGCTCCTTCCCTTCGATCAGCACCGCCGTCGGCACCACCGGCCGCGGCTCGACCGGCGCCGGCTGCAGCACGACCGTCACCACCGACCCCGAGCGCCACGCACCTTTCAACCCCACACCCAACGCGATCTCCACCGGCGTCGTCCGCGTCGCCGGATCCGTCGCTTCCGAAACATGCGCCACCTCGCCCACCGCCCCCTCCGCGTTAACCATCTCCGCCCGATCACCCACGCGAATCCGCGCCACGTCGCGATCCGCGAGCCCGACGCGCACCAGCCAGCCGTCGTCCTCCGACGCAAACCCCAGCACCGCCTTCCCCGCGCCCACCAGCTCACTCGGCTCCGCCAGCCGCGTCAAAATCCGACCCGCCGCCGGCGCCGTGATCACCGCGTAACGCCGGTTGAACTCCGCGATTCGCAACTGCGCGTCCGCCACCTCCACCGCCGTCCGCGCATCCTGCAGATTCTCCAGCGTCGCCACGCGATTCGATTCCAACTTTTCCACCCGCGCCAGATCGCGCCGCGCTTTCTCCAGCCCGCTGCGCGCCTGCGCGACCTGCGCCTCGATCTCGTCGAGCCGCAACTCGGCCAGCACCTGCCCCGCCGCCACCGTGTCGCCGGCCCGCACGAGCACCGTGTCGATCACGCCGCCGACCTTGAACGCCAGCTCCGCCTCCGTCTTGCGCGACAACAACCCCGTCGCGCGCACCGGCACCGCCTGCTCGGAATACACCACGGGCACCACGCGCACGGGAGTCGCCCGCGCCGTCGGCGCCGGCGCTTCGCTCACCGATTTGCCACAGCCCGCGGCCAGCAGCGCGCCGCCGAGGATCGAAATGCGTATCAGATTTTTCATGACATCAAAGTTCCGGCAACGGTGACTCTGCCGCCGCGCGATCCAGCGCCGCCGCCGCGACGAAGAGCTGCTGCCGCGTGATCGCCGCGTTCAGCTCCGCCCGCGTCAGTTCGTTGCGCGCATCGAGAAACGTGAGCTGGCTCGCCAGCCCTTCGCGCTCGCGCGCCTCGACCAGCGCAAACGCTTCCCGCGCCGCTTCGCTCCGCCGCTGCGCCGCCCGGTAACCCGCCTGCGCCGCGCGAAACGTGTCACCCGCCGCCTGCACTTCCAGCGCAAGCTGCTGGCGCGCGCTCGCCAGCTGCAATTCCACCCGGCGTCGCTCGATCCGCGCCTGCGCGAGCTGGCTGCGCCGCTCATGCCCGTCCCACAGATTGATTTCACCCACCACCGATCCCTGCACGAAATCGCTCCCCTCGCCCCTGCGATAGCTCGTGCCTTGAATTCCACCTTCCACCGCGAGCCCGAGTTTCGGCAGCAAACGCGCCCGCACCGCCGACTCCGCCGCCTCGGCCGCCGCCACCGCCTGCTCCAGCGCGCGCAACTCCTCGCGCCGCGCCGGCGAGTCCGGCAGCGCCACGCGATCCGACGCCAGCCACTCCGCGCCCGCCGCCAGACGCTCCGCCGCTTCCTCCAAAATCGCCGCGTCGAGGGGACGATCGAGCAGCGTGTTGAAATACGCCTGCGCCGTCCGCCGGTCGCGCTGCGCCTCCGCGCGAGCCTGCGCCACCGCCAGATCGTCCGCCTCCGCGCGCAGCACGCGATCCGGCGTGACCTTGTCCGCCTCCGCCAGCACCCGGTTCACGCGCAATGCCTCTGTGGTCAGTTCCGCCGCCGACGCGAGTATCCGTTCCGCCAGCACGGCCTGCACGTAATGGTGATACGCCATCAGCACGGTGTAGCGCAGCTCGCGCTTATAGGCGTCGAGTTGCGACGCCTGGCTCGCCGCCGCTGACCGGCTCGCGTGCACGCCGCGCGCGATCTCCGGCCGATACAACGGCTGCGTCAGCCGCAGCTTCGTCTCCTGCTCGCGGTCACGGAGCAACGCGATCGACTGATTCTCGATCTGCGGAAACGCCGTCGGCCGCCCCTGGCTCACGAGCAGCTCGTTCAACGTCCGATACACGCCGTTCAGCAGATCGCCCGCCGGAAAATCGATCGTCCGCCCGCCGTCTGCCACCGAGTAGCGCGCCACCAGATCCAGCCGCGGCAGATATGCACTGCGCGCCTCCGCCAGCCGGCTCTGCGCCTGCTCCAGATTCAACGCCCGCGCCTGCAGACCCAGGTTGCGCGCCAGCGCCTCGCGCACGTAGGCCGCGGCGACCGGCGATTCCGCCTCCGGCCCGGCCCCGCGCGCCGGCCGCGCCAGCGCCAGCGCGAGCACGAGGCCGGACGCACCGACCGAAAACAACAACAGCAAACGTCGCATGGCCATCGAAGCCATGCGTTCGTTGACACAGTGTCAATAATAACGTGAGTGACAATTAAACGTCACCTGACAGCGAGTCCCGCAGCAGGCCGAAGCCGTGTTCCAGCGTCTGCTTTCCGCTCAGCTTGAACTCCTCCTTCAGCATCGCCCCCTTCTGCGCCGAGATCTGGATCAGCCCGTGCGTGAAGGCCCACACCGCGACCGCCGACGCGCGCGGATCGCCCACGCTCTTGCGGATCGACCCGTCCGCGATGCCGTTGGTCAGCGCCTGCACCACGAGTCCGAGACAGCTCATTCCGTGCCCGTGCGCCACTTCCTCCGCCTCCGACTGATTCTCCATGTTGTGCTCCTGCGCCTGCAGGTGTGAAATCATCGAGAAATACAGCGGCTCCTCCAGCGAGAACGCATGATACGCCCGCCCCATCGCCATCAACTGGTCGATGCCTTTCGCATGCCGCCCCAGCGCGAGCGAAAACCGCCGCTCGAGGTTCGCCATCCCGCGACCGCAGACCGCGTGAAACAGCTCCTCGCGGGTCGGAAAATAAAAATACACCAGCGAGCGGCTCAAGCGCGTCCGCTTCGCGATCTCCCCGAAGTTCATGCCGTCCCAGCCCACCTTCGCGATGACCTCCTCCGCCGCGTCGAGGATCGCCTGCCGCCGCTGCTCCTTCTCCTCTTCGCGCCGGGTCTGGATCGGACTCTTCGTTGACACCTTGTCAGCCATAAACGTTTCCCTTCTAGAAACGCCGGTCCGCCCAAAACGCCAGCAGCAAGTTTGCTCATGCGCCCCGGCAGCCGTCCTACAGATGCGCGTTGCCCGCATTTCAGGCGTGCTGTCTCCCCGCGCGCCCCTTTACGGTTCGCGACCTCTCTTATGAAGACACCCATCCGCGTCGCCGTCACCGGAGCTGCCGGCCAAATCGGTTACTCCCTTCTCTTCCGCATCGCCTCCGGCGCGATGTTCGGCCCCGACCAGCCCGTCATCCTGCAACTCATCGAAGCGCCGATCGAAAAAGCGCTCAAAGCGCTCGAGGGCGTCGCGATGGAACTCGACGACTGCGCCTTCCCGCTGCTCAAGGGCATCGTCCAAACCTCCGACGCCTCCGTCGGCTTCAAGGATGCCAACTGGATTCTCCTCATCGGCGCCAAGCCCCGTGGTCCCGGCATGGAGCGCGCCGATCTCCTCAAGGATAACGGCAAGATCTTCATCGAGCAGGGCAAGATCATCGACGCCGTCGCCGCCGCCGATGCGCGCATCGCCGTCGTCGGCAATCCCGCCAACACGAATTGCATGATCGCCGCGTCGCAGGCGAAACGCCTCCCCGCCGAGCGTTTCACCGCGATGGTCCGCCTCGACCAGAACCGCGCGCAAACCCAGCTCGCGAAAAAAGCCGGCGTCGATCTCACCGCCGTCAAAGACATCTTCATCTACGGCAACCACAGCCCGACCATGTTCCCGTCCTTCGCCCACGCGACGATCGACGGCAAACCCGCCACGGAGGTCATCAACGACTCCGCCTGGCTCCAGGGCCCGTTCCTCGAAACCGTCGGCAAACGCGGCGCCGCCATCATCGCCGCCCGCGGCGCGTCGTCCGCCGCCTCGGCCGCCAACGCGCTCGTCGATCACGTCCGCAGCCTCGTCACCCCCGGCGCGATCCACTCGGTCGCCGTGAAGTCCAACGGCCTCTACGGCTTCGACGCCAACGTCTGGGCCGGCATGCCGGTGCGCACGACGACGCCCGGCAGCTACGAAGTGATCACGAGCTACCAGATGGACGACTTCGCGAAATCGAAGATCGCCGCGACGAACAAGGAGCTCCTCGACGAGCGCGCCTTCGTCGCCGACATGATCAAGTAAGCAGTAGGGCCGGGTCTCCGACCCGCCCTCATGTCACCCCGCCTTCTCCGCGGCGCCCGAAATCCCGGGCGCCGCTTTTTTTCGCCCGCCCGCGCACAGATCGCCCTTCGCTCGCCTCCATTTCGCTCGCGCCCGCACATTTCCCACACCGGCATTGCGCCGCGCCGCCCCAGCTCGCCACTCTTCCGCACCCGTGCTCACCAGCGACACCAAGCGCCGCATCGACTCCTGCCGCGACATCCTCGTCGGCAAACTCCCGCTCCCCACCGACCAGGTCGAGCTCATCACCCTCGCCCTGATCTACAAGTTCATGGACGACCTTGACGAGGACTCCGTGGCCATGGGCGGTCGACGCAGTTTTTTCACCGGCCCACTCGCGCCCTACCGCTGGCGCGAACTGATGAGCCAGACGCTCTCCGCCGAGGAACGCATGACGCGCTTTGCCGATGGCCTCGAACTCCTCGGCGGCGGCAAGAAACTCCGCCTTCCGAAGAAGAATCCGAAGCGCGGCGAGGAGCCCACCGAGGAGGTCGACGTCGCCGCGCACCTGCCCGCGCTCTTCCGCGACATTTTCCGCAACGCCTTCCTGAAGTTTCGCGACGGCCGCATCCTCACGCTCTTCCTCACCGAGCTCTCCGGCTTCGCCTATTCGCACAGCGAGGAGCTGGGCAACGCCTTCGAATACATCCTCTCCGTCATGGGCGCGCAGGGCGACAACGGCCAGTTCCGCACGCCCCGCCACGTCATCGACTTCATGGTCGCCTGCCTCGACCCGCAACCCGGCCAGAGCGTGCTCGACCCCGCCTGCGGCACCGGCGGCTTCCTCGTCTCCGCCTTCCGGCACATGCTGCAAAATCACACCTCGCCTGGCTCCACCCTCCGCGGCGACCGCCTCACGCACACGCAGCGGCAAAAACTCTACGCCGCCTTCACCGGCTACGACATCAACGACCAGATGGTGAAGCTCAGCCGCGTGAACCTCTTCCTGCACGACTTCGCCACGCCGCAGATCCACATCTACGACACGCTCACGAACGACGCCCGCTGGCCCGAGAAATACGACCTCATCCTTGCCAACCCGCCGTTCATGACGCCGAAAGGGGGCGTCGTGCCGCACACGCGCTTCCGCGTGCCCGCGAAGAAGTCCGAGGTGCTCTTCACCGACTACATCGCCGAGCACCTCACGCCCAACGGCCGCGCCGGCGTGATCGTGCCCAACGGCATCGTCGCCACCACGCAGACCGCCTACGTGAAGCTGCGCCGCTTTCTGGTCGAGGAGAGCCTCGTGGCCGTCGTCAGCCTGCCCGCCGGCTGCTTCAAACCCTACAGCGGCGTGAAGACGAGCATCCTGTTCCTCGACAAGAAACTCGCCCGCACGACGGACAAAATCCTGTTCCTGAAAATCGCCGCCGACGGTTTCGATCTCGGCGACAAACGCACGCCCATCGAAGCCAACGACCTCCCCGAAGCCGAACGCGTGATCCGCGCGTGGCTGACGGGGAAGCTCGGGGACGACTTCGCGAGTTCGCTGGCGTGGATGCTGGTCGATAAGACCGAACTGCTGGCGCACTCGAGCATTTCGCTAACGACTGAGCGCTTCTTCGGCGAATCAGAGAACGGCGACAGCAGCCACGCTCTTGTTCCACTTGGAGACGTGCTGACCTTCATTGGCAGTGGTGTGACCCCGAAAGGCGGCAAGGCCAGCTACCCAGCCTCTGGAATCCGTTTTATCCGTAGTCAGAACGTGCTCTGGGGCTCGTGTGATTTTTCAGACGCCGCGTTTATCTCGGAGGAGATGCACGCCGAAATGCAGCGAACCGAGGTGAAGCAATGGGATGTGTTTCTCAACATCACAGGCGCGTCCATTGGCCGCAGCGCAGTCTATCGCGAAACTGAGCGTGCGAACGTAAACCAACACGTCGCGATTCTTCGTCCTGACAGGCAACGATTGCTTCCGACTTTTCTCGCGCAGTGTCTTTTGAGTGGTGCTCTACAAAGTCAGATTCGCACCGCGCAATCTGGAGCTTCACGTGAAGCGCTGAATTACCAGCAGATCAAAGAGCTCGAAATCCCCCTGCCGCCGCTGGAGGAACAGCGGCGGATCGTGGCGGAGATCGAGGGCTACCAGCAGGTCATCGACGGAGCCCGCCAAATCCTCGCCGCCTACCGCCCGCAACTCGAAGTCAATCCCGAGTGGGAGACCGTGGAGCTATCGGAAGTTGTTTCGACCATAACGCCGCCCAAAAAGATTCTCACGACGGGTTTCGCTCCGGCGGGCCGGTTTCCCATCATCGATCAGTCACAGGACGCCATTGCAGGACGCACCGATGACGAAAATGCGTTGATCGATGCTGCTGGCGGACTCGTGATCTTCGGCGATCACACCTGCGCCGTGAAATTCGTCGCCGAGCCCTTCGCGCAAGGTGCCGACGGCATCAAGATCCTCCGACCCACTGAAAAGCTGCTGTCGAAATTTCTCTATTTTTACCTCGTCGCTCATCCGCTGGAGCAGATCGGCTACCAGCGGCATTTCAGCAAATTGAAGACGGTCCCCATCCCCCTGCCGCCGCTTCCCGAGCAGGAGCGGATCGTGGCGGAGCTGGAGGCGGAGGCGGCGAAGGTGGAGGCGGTGCGCGGGCTGATCCCGCTCTACGAAGCCAAAATCCAGCGCACCCTCGCCCGCGTGTGGGGCACGAGAACCTGAGCTTTTGCGGGAACCGGGTAGACGAGTTGACGACTGTGGTAGAGTTCTACCACAACCAACCCCTCCGAGATTATGTTTAGCGACACCGTCAAATCACTCCGACTCGAAAAGCGGCTTACGCTGCGGGACTTTTGCGAGCAGGCCGGGCTCGACGCCAGCAACTGGAGCAAGGTCGAACGCGGCGTGAACCCGCCGCCGGGCGACGTCGAAACCCTCGAACGGCTGGCCGATTTCTTCGAGCTCACCGGCGCAAGGAAACTCGCATTCATGGACGAAGCAGCGCTTCAACGCCGGGAAATCCCGGCCGATGTGGCGGAAAACGAGGTTCTCCAGCGTGCCTTGCCGGCATTTTTCCGCGCCGCACGCGGGCACGAGCTTTCGGAAACGGAGCTGAAGAATCTGGCGAGTGACATCCGCAAGCTCCATACGGCCGACAAACCGACGTGCTGACCCCATGGAGCACGTCTGGCGCAAGATAGAGGACCTCCGAGCGACTTACGAAGTGCTGCGCGAGGATCGGATCCCGTTGGACGTGTTCACGTTTTTCGAGGTCGACCTGCGGCTGGACCCGATTCCCTTCGACGATTTGACCGCCAAGTATCGCGTTGAAGCGGCGATCACGGCGGATTTCTCCGGCATCTACCTGGATGCCGAGCAATACGCGTTGATGGAGCGTGGCCCGGACTGGAAGTTGAATCGACTGCGCTTCACCGTGGCACACGAACTCGCGCACTTTTTCCTGCACCGCGACCTGCCGCAAAAAACCCATTTCTCTTCGCTGCCTGACTTCGCACGTTGGACGGAAAACTACGGCGGCCGGAAATACACCATTGAACAGGAGGCGAACGAATTTGCCGGGAGACTGCTGGTGCCGGCGGCGAAACTCCGGGCGCTTTTCGAAGAGTTCGCCCTGGAAGCCGAAAGACTTGTGCCGAACTTCACCCAGAGTGGCTCGCTGCGGGACAAATTCGCCGAGCGCGTGGCACCGCGTTTCGGCGTCAACGCACAGGTCATCGCCATTCGGCTGGATCGCGACGATATCTGGCCGGCGAAGTAGGAGATTTTTGCGCGATTGGGCGGGCCGAATTCGCCCGACCTCGCGGAAAGCTGATGCCGCCCCGCGGGCGCATCACCACGCACTCTTCCTTCCCCCCCAGCCTATGGCAGAGACGACAGGGAGTCCTGTCGCTAAGGACAGCGAGCCCGGCTTCACCTCTCACGACGTGGACGTCAGCGCGGACATTTCCGACGCCAGAATGGCTGCGCTGAAGCTGCAAACCTCGCTAGCTCATTCTGAACCACAATGCTTCAGGTGGACAAAAGGCGGGACATTCTCGCGGACATTTTGCAACGTCAGGCATCCAGCCCCATGCCCTCCGAAGCCCAGGCCCGCATCGCGATCAACCAATTGTTGGTGGAAGCGGGTTGGCGATTCGCGGCGGATGGGCACGGCGCTGTGGCCAACATCATTTGCGAGCATCGCGTGGCGAAGAAACGCTTCGCGGCGGGCGATGACCTCGGCGCCGATTTCCAGCACGCGCCGAATGGATTCGTGGACTACGTGCTGCTGAATACCGACGGCCGGGCCGTCGCCGTCGTCGAGGCCAAGCGCGAGGGCATCGATCCGCTCGCGGCCAAGGAGCAGGCCCGCAGCTACGCGGCGTCGCTCGGCGTCAGTCACATTTTCCTCAGCAACGGTCTCGTCCACTACTACTGGAACCTGCGGCAGGGAAATCCCGTGCGCATGTCGCGTTTCCTGCCGCTCGGCGAACTCGGCCAA
>JAEYYL010000361.1 GCA_023430825.1 Verrucomicrobiota bacterium
CGAACCCCGCCGGATCGACATCCGCAAACCGGATCGTGCGCAGATAACTGTGAGTAGAAGCCATGAAAAATTCGATCAGACCTTAACCACGTAGGGACACCCATTCACACGAATGAAACCCGGACAAACGTTCTGTTTCGTAGCCCTGCGCGTGAGCGCAGGGACCCATTTCCATCCGTGCCCATCTGTGTTCATCCGTGGTTAAAGAATCCGTCCATTCGTGTGAATACCTGTCCATTCGTGGTTAAATAAATCCGATCCATTCGCGTCCCTTCGCGTAATTCGCGGGCCACTCCGTTTCGCCTTTCACCCTCACACCGCCGCGCCTTTCGCCGCCTCCACCGCCTCCGCGAACTGCGCGACCGTCGGCCCTTCATACAACGCCGACGACGGCAACTGCACCGCGAAGTCCTTCTTGATTCGCGACAGCACCTGCACGCCGATCAACGAATCGCCGCCCAACTCGAAGAAGTTGTCGTGCACCCCCACCTCGTCGATGCCGAGCAACTGCCGCCAGATTTCCACCAGCGTCTTCTCCGTCTCGTTCCTCGCCGGCTCGAGCGCCGTCGCGAGCGCCGGCCGCGGATGCAGCACCCGCGCCGCCACCGGCGCTGCGGCCGCCGCCGTCGTCGCCGACGCGATCAGCTTCGCCGTCTGCTTCTGCCCTTCGATCATCTGCCCAAGCGACCGCGCCGTCACCACCACCTGCGGCAACCCACCCGCGAGAATCCGCTTCAACGCCTCCACGCCTTCGCCCGGCAAAATCGCCTCGCTCAAATCATGCCGCGCCGCCGGCTCGCCGTTGGCCCCCGCCCCGCCGCCCGCGCCCGGCGCCACACTCGCCCGACGCGTCGCCGCCCGCACCTGCAGCACGATCTTCCCAATCTGCTTCGCCGCCGCCATGTATTCAAAAGCCTCCGACGCCCGTGCGAGCGGAAACACCGTCACCGGCAACGGCCGATACACGCCCGTGCTCAGATGCTCCGCGATCTGGATAAACATCCCGCGCACATAATCCGCGCGTTGTAAAAACATCGGCCCAAGATCCACCGCCGCGAACGACAGGTTGTTCGCAAACGGCCGCAGCCCGAGTTGGCTGTTTCCATAAATATCCCGCGCGCCGATCTCCACGAACCGGCCATACGGTTTCAACACGCCCACGCTTTTCCCGATGAACTCGCCCGACAGCGAATTCAGCACGACGTCCACGCCCTCGCCGCTCGTCCACTTCATCACGTCGTCCGCAAACGCCAACGACCGCGAACTCGCAATCTTCTCCACGCCGAGCCCGCGCAAATACTCGTGCTTCTGCGCCGCACCCGCGGTCGCGTAAATCTCCGCGCCGATCTTCTGCGCGATCTGAATCGCGGCCAGCCCGATGCCGCCCGCCGCCGCGTGAATCAACACCCGCTCGCCCGCCGCGAGCCGCCCTTGATCCACCAGCGCGTGATACGCCGTCAAAAACACCAGCGGAATTCCCGCCGCCTGCTCAAACGTCAACCCGTGCGGAATCGGCACCGCCATCTTCGCCGTCGTCAGCGCATAGCCCGCAAACGACGCCGGCGCGATCGCCATCACCTCGTCGCCCACCGCCACCTCGGTCACCCCTTCGCCGATCGCCGACACCCGACCCGCGCACTCCGTGCCGAAGCCCTGCGCCACGTCGCCATCCGGCGAGCCGCCCATCATCCCGAGCGCGCGCAGCACATCCTTGAAATTCAACCCCGCCGCACACACCTCGATCTCGATCATCCCCGCCCCCGGCTTCTCGCGCTCGCGCGGCTGGATCGCCAGGTCCGACAACACCCCCGGCGCCTTCAACCCTAACCGGTAACCCCCATCCGGCGCCACTGCGGGAGGGGCTTTACGCCCCGACTCCGCGTCCGGATTTCCCAACGACTCCGCCCCCGCCGTCTCTTTCACTCCCGCATCCTTCGCCTTCACCGCATCGAACGCCTCTTTCTTCACCTGATCGATGCGTCGCATCGTCATGCCTTCGATATCCACGAGCGCCCGCCCGTGCTCGTCCATCAACACCGCATCGAACACCACCGTCTCCTTCCCGCTCCGCGGATCGTCGCGGTTCGTCACAAACGTCCGGATCTTCGCCGGCAACGGCGCATACGAACGCACCACGCCATACGAAAACGGCACATACACCGCCGTCGCCTGCGTCGGCAGCAACGCCGTGAAATCCAACATCGCCGGATGCAGCCCCGTCTCGCTCACCTCCGCCGCGCGCGCCGCCGGCATCTCCTGCTCCACCCATTGCCGGTCCGGCCCGAACGCCATCCGGCGCACGTGATTCCACCGCGACCCCAGCTCGAGATGCGCGCCCACCCGCACGACCTGCGTGAGATCGTTTTCATACTTGGACACGTCGTTCAAAATCTCGCGCTCCCCGCACGACGCCGCCAACGCCGCGACATCATGCGTCTTCCGCACCGCCGCCGCGATCACCACGCGCCCGTTGCAATGCTCCACCCACTCCGTCTCCGAAACGGGGGGAGGGGCTTCACGCCCCGACTCATCGCCCGCCTCCACCTCGCGGCTCCGAATCACAAAATTCCAAACGCCAGCGCCATCTCCCGCACCTTCGCCGCCCTCCCCGTCCTCCGCCGTCAACACCAGCTCCAACTCCCGCGCCTCCCCCAACGCCACGCTGAACGGATTGAAAAAGAAAACATCCCGCAGCTCGATCGCCTCTCCGCCCGCGTGCCGCACCGCCACGCTGTAGGCCAATTCCAAATACGCCGTGCTCGGAAACGTCGGCACCCCAAACAACCGGTGCTCCCGCAAATACCAATTTCGTTCCGGTGAAAAAATCCCCGCGTAACGCTCCACGGTTCCCTTGACCCCCAACGTCTGAAAATGCGGATGCGCGATCGCCTGCATTTCCTCGCCCCCGCCCGCCCCTCCGCTCGCGACCGAGCCGACCGCCTGCCGCGCCGCCAGTAGCTTCGGCCGCGCCACCGTCTCCACCGCCATCCCCACCTCCGCCCACGCGTCCCAGTTGATCGACGCCGTCAACCGCCCGCGCACCGCAGCCTGACTGCTCGCAAACGCGTCCAAAAAGCTGTTCGCCCCACAATAATCCACCTGACCGAACCCGCCCACCACGGCCGCGACCGACGAAAACAGCAGCAGGAAATCGAGCGGCGTCTCCGCAAAAATCCGCTCCAGCACCAACGCCCCTTTCACCTTCGGATCGATCACGCGCGCCGCCACCTCCGGCGTCTTCAACTGAATGATCCCATCGCCCGCGATGCCCGCGCCATGCATCACGCCGTGGATCTCGCCGAACCGCGCCCGCGCCTCAGCGACCGCCGCCGACATCGACGCCTCACTCGTCACGTCCGCGCCGACCACCAGCACCTCCGCGCCCGCCGCGCGCAGCTCGCGCACCTTTTTCAACTTCCGCGCCAGCGCATCGCTGTCGTCGTGCTCCGACAAATACGTTTCCCACGTCGCCTCGTCCGGCAGCTTCGTCCGCTGCACGAGCACCAGCCGCGCCTTCACCTGCGCCGCCAGAAACTCCGCCATCGTCAGCCCGATTCCCCCCAACCCGCCCGTGATCAAATACACGCCGCGCTCGCGCAACCGCGGCGTCGCCGCCGTCGGTTTTTCCAACCGCAACGCGTCGAAACTCTGCACAAAACGCTGTCCGCCGCGCCACGCCACCACCGGATCGCGCACCGCGCCGTCGAGCTCCGCGCGAATCCACTCTGCCACCTCCGCGCCATCTCCCGCCACATCCAGATTCACGCATCCAACATCCGGATACTCCTGCGGGATCACCTTGCACGGCCCCACCACCGTCGCGCGCTCCGGCGCCGCCACGCTCTCTCCCGACAGCGCCTGCAACCGCTCCGTCACCACCGCAATCTTCACCGGCTGCGTCACCGCTCCCTCCCCGATCGCCTGCGCCAAAAACAACAGACTATAAAACCCACGGCGCTGCCCCACGAGGTAGGGACCGCTCTCCGAGCGGTCCGCCTCCCGCTCCGCCTCGCCCTGCCCCGCAAAACTCCAGAAATGCGCCACACGCGCCGGCATCGCGCCGCGCGTCTTCAGCTCCGCGAGCAGCCGCGAATAATCCGCCCGCTCTCCCGCCCGAATCGTAAACTCGTCCGTCATCGCCGACGCCGTGAACCCGTCGCCCGCCCGCATCACGACCACGCGCTGCCCGTCGCCGCTCACCCGCTCGATCAGCGCCGCACACGCCGCCGACTCGTCCGCGAACACCAGCCACGCCGGCGCCGCGCCATTCTTCGCCTCCACCGCCGGCGCCCCCGTGCGCTTCCACGACGGCGCATAAAACCAATCCGCCAAATCCGCCTTCTTCCCCGACACCTGCGCAGCCGCCGTTCCCGCGCCGCCCGCAACCGCCGCCTGCTTCGCG
>JAEYYL010000375.1 GCA_023430825.1 Verrucomicrobiota bacterium
GCATCGCTGTCGGCCACCCGCACCACGAAGCTCGCGGGACCCGCGGCCACCGGTGTGCCGGAGATCAGACCGCTGGCGGACAAACCGAGACCATCGGGCAGGCTGCCGGCCGCGATGCTCCACACCAGCGCGCCGTCGCCGCCGGTCGCGGACAGTTGTTGTGAATACGGCACGCCGACTTCGCCCGCGGGCAGCGCAGTCGTATCGATCGCGGGCACCGAGCCCGGCAACAGCACCACCGTTATCGTGGACGATGCGGTGAAACCGCCGTCCTCGGTGGTCACCGTAATGACCGCTTCGCCTTCAGCCACCGCGGTGACCAGGCCGCTCTCGTCGACGGACGCGATCGCCGCGTCGCTCGTGCTCCAGCTCACGACGAGGTTGTCCGCATCGGCCGGTTCGATCGTCGCCGTCAATTGCTCCGTGGCGCCGACCTCCAGCGTGACTTCCGCCGGCGCGAGGCTCACGCCGGTCACCGGCACGTCCGTCCCGCCGCCCATCGCCCCGAAGACGACGGTGCCGTAGGCCGCAGGGTTGTTGTTCAGGTTGCTGCCGAACCACGTGACGTAGCGGTCGCGCGCGCCGGGCGTGTCGTTGTCGTTGATCTGGAAGTCGATTCCGAGCTCCCAGCCTTCGACCGGCGTGATGCCGAGCGCCGCCAGCGGCACCTTCACTTCGAGCACGTATCCGAGATATTCGGACGCACCGCCCTGCTTCAGCGTCACCGCCGCCTGCACGCCGGAGTAGTCCGACCCGGAGGGATTCGGCGGGAAGACATTCGTCTGCACGAACACCGTGCCGTCGGGCTTCGGGAGGAAGGCGAACTTCAGATCGTTCAGATTATCCGAGGTCGCGCTCTTGCTGTTGTTGCCGTCGAGGAAGAGCTCGACGCTGTCGTTGTTCCAGTCGCTCGCCTCCGTGGTGAGAAGTGCGTCGTCGGTCACGTCGACCACCAGGTGCAGGTCAGTCTGCGTGAACGCCGCTCGCCACGTCGCAGAGATGTTCGCCGCTGGCGGCACCGGTTGATCCGGCGCGGGTTTGTTGATCACGCCGAGGAGGCTCCCGTAGACCGCTTCGATCGCACCATCGAGCGCCGGCGCCGTCGCGGCGTAAGGCACCACGAGGTCGCCGAGCGTGTTGACGGTCACCGTGGCCTGCGCCGTGAAACCGCCGTCCAGGGTCGTCGCCGTGATCGTCGTCACACCGACACCCACACCACGCACCCTCGCCGCCGTGAGCGCCGTCGTCGTGACAGTCGCCACCGCCGGATCGCTCGAGGTCCACACCACCGTGCGATTACTCGCGTCCGTCGGCGTCACGTCGGCGTTAAGCGTCTGGGTCTGCCCGACGTTCAGTTGGATGCTGTCCGTCGCCAGCGTCAAACCGGTGACGGGCGTCGAGCTCGGATTGCCCACGGTCTCGAGCATCCACGGTGGCACCTCGGTCGTGTCGTCGCGGCCGTCGCGATACGGCACGATGTTACGGTCTTCGCCGGTGGGAATGTTGTCCGCGGTCGCTCCGTTGACGGAGCTGAGGCGCCAGTCCTGGCCTTCTTGCACGAACGCCACTTGGTCCGTCTCGCTGCCGTGCGAAATCGTCACGACGCCGTTTTCAACCGCCACCGTCGGGGCCACGCCGGTCTTGTCGGTCGGATACAACACCGTGAGCAACACCGCTTGTTCCGCCTGACGCGAGAACCGCAGGTGACGCAGCGCCGCGCTCGCGCCTTCCGACACGGTGAACGCGTCGAACCCGGCCGAGACGACATGCAGGTTCTGGCTCTGACCGTTGATCGTGCCGCCGGTAGCGTTGACCGAAACCGTGTTGGACTGAGCCGTTTGGAAGCGCGCATCGAAGGTGAGCGCCTCGGAGCCCCCGAGATCATCGAGCAGGACCACGTATTTGCCGCGCACCATCACGACGTGACGATTGAGCTTCGTCAGCGCGGTGTTCGCATAGAGCGGCTGGATGTTCGACGCGGCATAGTGGAAGCCGTCGCCGGACCCGAAGCGCAGGTATTGCGCGCGGTTCGTCAGCGTATCGACGCCATTCCGCTGGCTGACTCCGTTGATCGTGTAGGTCGATTGGTGCTCGCTGGGGAAGAAGTTCAGCGAGGGCTCGAGGTGAATCAGCCGTTCCCAGGTGTCGCCGTTCTTCGCCACGAGCACGAAGGCGCCTGCATCGCCACGGGTCCAGTTCGCACCGCTGCTGTAAGCGAACCAGAGCTTGTCCGATTGGAAGACACCATGACCCGCTCCGCGGAAGAGCACCGCGTCCTGCAGCTCCGGCTTCGGCTGCTGGAACGTCGACGGCGCTCCGATGCGGCGCCACAGGAAGTAGAACGGACTCGCGCCGTTCCAGTAGAAGCGCTGCCCGCCGTTGTCCGCGGCCCAGCGCATCAACTCGTCGCCGCCCGGGACCAGCGAATCGATCAAGGTCGAACGCTGGCTCGACGGCCCGCCTTCGATGCCCGTGCCCGCACTGTAGAGACCTTCACCCCACACGTAATTGTGCCGGCTGAAGTTCGCGAAGTGATGATCCGGACCGAAGAGGTAAACCGACCAGTAGTTGCCGAGTCGCTCCTCTGCGAGTTCCTGCAGCATCGCCTCATGGCCGCCGTAGAATCGCTGCATCGCCATCGCGCCTTTCAGCGCGTATTCGACGCCGTAGTTGTTATACGTGATGCCTTCGTGACCGCCGCTGTCCTCGAGGATGAGCGACCGCAGCGCGAGCGGGATGTGCTGGTTGGCAAGGTCCGCCGCGCGCCGCGCCAGCTCGGATTCGTGATACAACACCAGCGCCCCCACGCCGCTGCCGCCGTGGCAAACCCCGCGCCAGTTGTTCACCGGTTCGTAGGTATACCAGTTCGGGTTCAGCGACGGATCGACCGTCAGATGATACTGCGCCACGCCTTTCTCGAGGAGCGCGTTCCGCAGGGTCGCGCGCTGTTCCGGCGTCATCACATCGTAACACCAGTCGTAAACCAACGCCGTCCCGAGACTGCGTTCCGATGAAACCAGATCCGCGCCGCGATTGAAATCGTGGCCCGTGATCCACTGGTCGAGGCCTGCCGTCGCCAGCGCTTCTTCGATCGCCCGCTGCGCATAACGCACATCGCCCGTCACCACATAAGCGAACGCCAGGATGCCGGAGTTGCCCTGCATCACGCGCGAATCGAGCGACGGCACCGCGTTCAGGAGCGCATCCGCGCGGCTGAACAAGCGTGCCCGACGATCCGCCACTTCCGGCGCATCCATCCGCGCGCGAATCGCCGGGATGTCATCCGCCGAGAAGAACAGGAACGGATGCACGCCCGCCTGCGCCGCAATCACCGCGATCGTCGCGTCCGCGGTGTGGCCGCCATCGTCCGTCGTGACCGTGATCGTCGCGCTGCCAGCGGCGACCGCGGTCACCAGACCGTCCGCGTTCACCGTCGCGACCGACGGATTGCTCGAGGTCCAGGTCACGTCCTGGTTCGTCGCATTCGGCGGCGCCACCGTCGCCGTGAGCTGCTGGGTCTGACCGACTTCCATCGACCAGTTCGTCGGCGAGACGCTCACGCCCAGAGCGGGAACTTCGCCACTCACGCCCGGCACCACGAAACGAATGTCGTCATAGTGCACGACCGCGCCGTTCAATCCGCCCCAGGCGCGAATCTGCAACCGCCAGTTGGCCGAGGCCGAGGGCGTCGCCGCCCAGCCGTCGAACGGAATCTCGACACGCGTCCATTCGTTCGTCGCCACGATCGGGGTGAGAACCTGCGCCGTGTCGGGATTGAAGATGATCGCATCGCCTGCGCCCGCATCGCGCACCTGGAAGCGGATCGTTCCCGCCTGCGTCGAACGATACCAGAACTCGAAGTATCCGCTGCCCGCATACGGCGTCAGCTGCGCCATCGTCATCTCCGCACCCTGCGGATTGAAGGTCGAGTTCGCGAAGTCCGACGTGTAGCCGATCCGCCAGCTCGCCGTGCCCGAGCGAAAGACCGCCGTGTCGAGCACGCCGGTCGAGCCATACGCATGCGTGCCGGCATCCGAGAAGATGACCGCTTCCACGTCGTTCGCGGTGCCGCCACTGACCGTGACGTCGCTGCTCGCCGTGAAACCGCCATCGTCGGTCGTGGCCGTGATCGTCGCCTGGCCAGCCGCCACGGCCGTCACCACGCCCGTTTCGCTCACCGTCGCCACCGCGGCATCGCTGGTGGTCCAGCTTACCGCGGGGTTGGCCGCGTTCGCCGGCGCGACGGTTGCCGTCAAGGTCGACGACTCGCCGACCGTGAGTTCGAGCGAGGTCGGCGCGACACTCACGCCGGTGACCGGCGCAGCCGCCGGTTCTTCGCCAATGAAGTTGATATCGTCGTAGTGCACCGTGCCACCGCCGATGCCACCCCAACCACGGATCATCAGTCGCCAGTTTGCCGAGCTGGAGGGCGCTTGCGTCCAGCCGGTGAACGGAATCTCAACCCGCGTCCAAACCTCGGTTGCGGCCAGCGATAGGTTTGCCTGGAAGAGGTTCGCATTCGCCGCGCCGGCGTCCAAAACCCGCAGCTGAACGGTGCCGGCCTTGCTCGAGCGATACCACAGTTCGAAGTATCCGCTGTTGGCATACGGCGTCAGCTCGACCATCGTCGCCTCCGCGCCCTGCGGATTGAAAATCGAGACACTCCATTCGTCCGCATACGTAATCCGCCAGCTGGCCGTGCCAGAGCGGAAGACGGTTGTGTCGGTCGCGCCCACCGAGCCCACCCCGAGGTCAGCCGTGGCCGCATCCGAATAGATCGACACTTCAACGCCCGGTTCGTCGGGAGTGGTCACGGTCACCGCGCTGGTGGCGGTGAAGCCACCGTCCGCCGTCGTGGCCGTGATCGTCGCAGCACCGTTGGCCACCGCGGTGACCAGACCGGCACTGCTGACCGTCGCAACGCCGGCATCGCTGGTTGTCCAGGTCACCGCGGTATTCGTCGCGTTCAGCGGCGCGACGGTCGCGATCAGCGCCGCCGAATCGCCCACCTCGAGTGCCAGCGTCTCCGGAGCGACGCTCACGCCCGTAACGGCGACCGCGGACGGCATGGTGCCGACGAAACGGATGTCGTCATAGTGCACCGTCGCGCCGTTCATCCCGATCCAGCCGCGCAGCATCAGCTTCCAGTTCGCCGTCGTCGACGGCGCCTGCGTCCAGCCCGTGAAGGGAATTTCCACGCGCGTCCACTCCGTCGTCGCCATCAGCGCCCGCTCCACCTGGAAGATCGTGGCATTCGCCGCTCCCGCATCCATGACCTGCAAGCGCATGGTGCCGGCCTTCGTCGAGCGATACCAGAACTCGAAGTATCCGCTGTTCGCATA
This sequence comes from Verrucomicrobiota bacterium, assembly GCA_023430825.1. Classification (GTDB taxonomy): domain Bacteria; phylum Verrucomicrobiota; class Verrucomicrobiia; order Opitutales; family Opitutaceae; genus Opitutus. The sequence goes on from JAEYYL010000375.1 coordinate 5,343, forward strand.
CGGCGTCAGGTCGGACATCTTCAGCGCCGCGCCCTGCGGATTGAACGCCGACGTCGCCGAGTCGCTGTTGTAAGTGATGCGCCAGCTCGCCGAGCCGGAGCGGAAGGTCTCCGTATCCAACACGCCGGTCGCACCACCGAAATCGTGGGTGCCCGCGTCCGCGAAAATCGTCACCGACAGCTCACCCGGCGTCCCCGCTACCGTCACCGCGCTGGTGGCCGTGAAGCCGCCATCCGTCGTCGTCGCGGTGATTGTCGCAGAGCCGGCGGACACCGCCGTGACCACGCCGGTGTTGCTCACGGCCGCCACGCCGGCGTCGCTCGTGGTCCACGTTACCGCGGGGTTCGACGCGTTGGCCGGGGTCACCGTCGCGGCCAGCGTTTGCGATTCGCCCACGTCCAGCGCGAGCGTGTCCGGTTCGACCGTCACGCCCGTGACCGGCGGGCCCGCCGCGCCGTCGAGCGCGATATTCGTCACCGTGATCCAACTACCCACCGGCGAACCCGCATTGACGGCGAGATTCGACAAACTCGCCACCGCGCTTTGCTCCGTGCGGAAGGCGAAGTCGCTCGCGACCAGTTGCTCGGTTCCGCCTTCCGGCGTAACGAAAACCGAATACGTGTGCGTCGGGATGTTGATGACCATCCGGAAATGATAGGTCATTCCCACTTCATACGGGACCGTCGGCGGCGTGAAGGAATACGCCCCGCCATTCCGCGCATTGAAATAACCGTTTTGATCGAATCCGATGATCGCCGCCAGGTTCGAGAACGCCGTCGCCGGACCCGCCGACAGCCCAACGTTCGCGCTGATTGGCTTCGACGACGCCGTGACATCGAAGGTCACCGTGAACACGCCTGACTGCGCCGGCAGCGGATGATTATAGAACGTGCTGCCGGCGGTTGCCGTGATCGAACCCGCCGGATTGACCGTGAGCTCCAGCGCTTGCGTGCCTTCGTCGTCCGGTCCCGTCAACGCATCGCTGTCGGCCACGCGCACCGTGAAATTGTAGACGCCCGCCACCGTCGGCGTGCCGGAAATCACGCCGGCCGCGGACAAGCTCAGGCCGTCCGGCAAAGCTCCGGAGTCCACCGTCCACGTCAGTGCGCCATTCGCCTCGCCCGCCAACAAGGTCCGCGAATAAGCCGTATTCTCCACCGCCGGCGGCAACGCCGTCGTGGTCACGCTTGGCACGACATTCGGCGGCGGCGAAACCGTCACCGTCAACGTGCGCACGGCTTCGTCGGCCGCACCGATCTCTCCATCGGAATCCGTCACCCGGACATCGAACGAATACGCCCCGGCGGCCGTCGGCGTTCCCCGCAGTTGTCCGTTGCCAAGCAATGTCACGCCGGGCGGCAGTGCGCCCGCATCCAGCGTCCAGGTCAGCCGGCCATTTCCGCCGGTGCCTGCTAGCGCGGCCAGATACGACAGGCCTTGCTGCGCGTCGGGCAGCGTGGTGGTCGCGATCGCCGGCACCGCATTCGCCGTCACCGGCGGCGACTCGAAGGCACCGAGCGCGATCGCGGTCGCCGCCGGCCGCGGCGAGAGCTCGAAATCGTCCAGCACCGGCACGCTCACGCCGGCACCGATGGCCTCGCTGTCCGGCAGCAGATCGAATTGCAGGGCCGCGGTGGGCGCCGGCGACACCCAGCCCGGCGTAGCCGTGATGACATTGTTCGACGCCTGCAGATTGGTTCCGCCGCCACTGACCGGCGTCCCCGTGCCGAGCGTCTTGCCGAAATTGTTCCGCGCGGTGGTGTTCGTCGCGCTCGCCGCCACCGAAACCAGCACCAACGAGCCCGTGCCGCTGTGATACGCGCTGTTGTTGTAGGCCCGGTTGTCGAGCGGCGGCGCCTCGATCCCGCGGCGCGTGAAGGTGACGATGGCGCCGGACTGGGTCGGCATCATGACGACATTGTTGCGCACCGTCGCCTCCTGGGCAGCGACGTGAAACGCGATGTCGGAATCGCCGCCGAAGAGCACTTCGTTGCGCTCGATGACGATATCCCGCGTGTATTCGGCGCTCGTGTCGTTCTGCGGGCCGACCGAGATCAGCCAGTCGCCGAGCGCGGAGGTGAAATAGTTGTCGGCGATCGTGACGAATTTCGTCTGGTTCTCGCCCGGAGGCACCGGCTGGCCATTGTAATCCGAAAGACCGCCGCCGTGCAGCTTGATGAGATGCTTCCGCGCGCGGGTGTTGGAGAGTTCGTTGTGCGCGATCAGCAACCGCTGCGCAAACGGCACGCGCAGCACGTGCTCGCCGCGCTCGGAGTCGTTCCACACGTTGCCCAGGAACATTGAGCGCACCATCCCGATGTAAGCGATGTGCCGGGCGTTGAATTCTCCGCCGTCGCCCACCACTTTATGGTAGCGCGTCTCCACGATCGCGAACCCCGAAAACATCGTGTGCCCCGGCCGGTCGTTGTTGTTGTAATACGAAAGAATGCTCGGCGCCAGGTTCAGGAAGACGCTGCCTTCCTGCATATCCACGCGCAGCACGGTCACGTCGTGGCACGCCCCTTCCGCGTGCAGGAATCGCCAGTTGTAGCCGCGCCCGCGAATGTCGAGATCCATGAACCGGAAGTCGCCAAACTGATTCGGCGTGCTGCCCGTCCCCATCCAGAAAATCTGGTCCGTGCCATCTTTATCGAAGGTGAGAACGGGTTTCGGGCCCGACCCGAAGGCGCCCAGGATGCCAGGCCCAGGGAAGGTGAGACTGCGCCTCACCCCGTCGTAAATCCAGGTGTCGCCGCGCTTCAAGAGCACGCGCTTGCCCGTGCCCAACGCGTTCGCGATCTCCGACCACGAGGTCGTCGTGATCTGCTGCGCCCCCGCCGGCGCGCCCGTGAAATCGGTTCCGGTCGAAATGCAGATCGTGTTCGCACCGCTGAAGACCACGTCCGGATCCTCCACGGTGATCTGCACCGTCTGCTGCGTCGTGGCGCCGGCGTTGTCGGTCACCGTCAGCGTCGCCGTGTAAATGCCCGGCGTTTCATAAACGTGTCCGCCCACCGCGCCCGTATCCTGATTCTTGCTCTTCCGCGATGTTGCCCATTCGCCGCTACTCGGATCGCCGTAGTCCCAGCGGTAGTGCAGGTCGTGAAACGGCCGCTCGGTCGTCAGGCTCGTCGTGGCGGTCGCATCGAAGCTGATCGCCAGCGGCGCAACGCCGCTCGTGCGCGTGGTCGTGATGCTCACCGTCGGCGGCACCGGCACGCTCACCGTGATCGACAATTCCTGCATGTCCTCGTCCGACGGATCGACGTTCGCGTCGTCATCCGCGACGCGCACCGTAAAGGTCGACGTCGCCGCCGTCGTGCTCACGCCCGAAATCACCCCCTCCGCGCTCAGACTCAATCCCGCCGGCAGCGCGCCGCTCGCCAGGCTCCACGTCAGGGCGCCATTTCCTTCCGTCGCTTCCAACGCCACCGAATACGCTGCGCCGACCTGCGTGCCCGGCAGCGTTTCAGTCGTGATCTCGGGCGCGGTGTCGGCCGGAGCCACCGGCGCAGTCATCGAAATGTTATCGTAGAGACTTGCGCCCGTGGACGCCGTGCCAAAGCGCACGACGAGGTAATCGTAAACCCCGCTCAACTCCACGTCGTGCGTCACGCTCGTCCATTCGGTCGCGGCCGGATTGTCGATCTGCCGGATCAGCGTGAGCGAGTTCGTCGAGCTGAACTTGGCAATCGTGTCGCCCGTTTCGGCTCCGAAGATGCGCACGACCGCGCGCGGTCCACTGTAGGCATAGCTGAGTTGCGCCGTGCCTTCACCCGGCCACGGCACCACTTGGAAGATCCCCGGTTGATTCGGCGACGTGCCGACCGACACGAAATGATTCCCCGCCCCGTCGTCCTGATACGAGACCTGCTGCGTGCCGGTGCCGTTGCGCGTAAACCATATGTCCGTCGCCTGCGTGCCGACCACGTAGGTGGTGGGCATCTCCACGACGGTCGTCGCCTGATCGGGCTCGAAATCGCCATGGGCCAGCACGCTCTGCGCGCGTCCGAGCGACGAAAAAATCGCGCACAACATCAGAGCCAGCAGTCCGACTCTTAGACCGCCGTTGACCGGTCGGGCCGGGAAAAAGGAGCGCGAGCGCGCGGCTCCGAACATGACAAAGCCGTCCAATAATTCCTGCTTCATACGATTCGCGGGTTGAGGTTTTCCCGGGTGGGCCAAGGGAAATGGGGGTAAGGAAACTGCCACCACCGGGAGCGCCGCATTCGTTCACCACGCGGCGCCATCTGACAATTCACGCTCTGTTCATTCCGGTAACCAACAAGCCGGGACGGGTGGGAGCGCCGACGGCTCGTCGGCTGTTCGATCCTTGCCAGCGGGGACGCCAGCGCTCCCGGGAGCACGTGTGTGCGACCAGTCTCGTCGTCGGCGGGTTATTCGTCCGTCGGATTTTTTCGCGCTAGATCAAGGCGCGAAACTCACGTCGTCGAAATCGCCGCCGCGCAGCGTGACGACGAGATACGTGTAACTTCCACTGAGCGACACCGCCTGCCCCGCGCTCGTCCAGCTCGACGACGCCGGAAGGTCGATCTGATGGAGCTGGGTCAGCGTGTTGCCGCCATCGAACTTGTTGATCGTGCTGGCGGCCGAGCCGCCGTAAATGCGCACCTTCGCCGCGGTCCCGCGATAGGCACACGAGAGCGTGAACGTCCCGCTGCCGGGCCACGGCATGACCTGCAGGCAGCCGTTCGTGTTCGCGGAGCCGCCGATCGACACGTAGTGGTTCGCGCCGGAGGTTTGGTAAGTCGTGTTCTGACTCGAGGCCGAACCGACCCGTCCATACCAGATCGACGTTTGCGCGGTGCCGAGCGTCAGCGTCGTCGGCAGATTCAACAGCACCGTGGATTGATCCGGCTCGAAGCCACCGAAAGCGAGCAACTCTCCGCCGCCCGACGACGAATACTCGAACGCGCCGACATCGCGCGCGGCGCCCGACGGCCGCGGCAATCCCTCGTAGTCGTGGAACACGGGAACGACCGCGCCCGCGTCGATCGCACTGCTGCCCGCCGCAAGTTCAAAATCGAGCGCCGCCGCCGGCGCCGATGACACCCAGCCGGGCGTCGTCGTCATCACATTGTTCGACTGCACGAGATTGGTGCCGGTGCCCTGGATCATGACGGAGGTGCCGAGTCCGCGACCGAGATTGTTGCGCACCGTCGTGTCCGTCGCGCTGGTGTGCACCTTGACGAACTGGAACGTGCCGCTGCCACCGTTGTAGGCGCTGTTGTGATAGATCCGGTGATCCGACGGCGCCGGCTCGACGCCGCGCCGGGTCACCTCCACCGCCGTGCCGCCGCCCGCGGCGGTGAGGACGATCGCGTTGTTCCGCGTGGTGACCTCGCTCGCGGCGAGATGAAAACCCACATTGGTCGTGGACGTGAAGATAAGTTCGTTGCGCTCGACCACGACATTGGTCACCGCCTCGTTGGAGGAGTTGTTTTGCGGCCCGAGCGAAATCGTCCAGTCGCCCAGCACGGACGAAAAATGATTGTCGGCGATCGTGATGCGGTCGCTGCCGTTGCCGTGGAGCTTGATCACGTGCTTGCGATCGCGGCTATTCGTCAGCCGGTTGTGCGCGATGAGCGCGCGCTGCGCCAGCGGCAGTCGCAACACATGCTCGCCCAGGGTGGCGTCGTTCCACGTGTTGCCCATGAACATGAGACGCTGCGCACCGATGTAAGCGATGTGCCGGCCGTTGAACTCCGTGCCGTCGCCGATGACCCGGTCGAAGGTCGTATCAAAAACGGCGATACCTGACCAGAGCGTGTGACCCGGCCGGCCGTTGGCGTTGTAGTAGTTGAGCACCGACGGCGCGAAGAACATGAAACTGGCGGCGTCGTGCATGGATATCCGCAGGAACGTGACGTTGTTCACCGTGCCTTCCGACCAGATGAAGCCGCGCTCGTAATCGTCGCCGTCGATCTCGAGATCCATGAATCGGAAATCGTGGAACTGCCCCGGCGTGGTGCCCGTCCCGAGCCAGAAGACGCGGTCACCCGCGGAGGTGAAGCGAATCACCGGCCGGTTGCCGGTGCCGAACGCGCCGAGGATGCCCGGCCCGTTGAACGTGAGGTTGCGCTTCGTGCCGCTGAAATTCCACGCCTGGCCCCGCTTGAGGAGGACGCGTTTGCCCGTGCCGAGCGCGTTCGCAATCGTGTCCCAGTTCGTGGTCGTGGTCTGCTGCGCACCCGCGGGGGCGCCGGTAAAATTCCCGTCGCGCGAAAAACAGATCGTGTTGGTGCCGGCGAAAACAACATTCGGATCCGTCACCGTGATCGTGACGGTCTCGCTATCGCTCGCCCCGGTCGCGTCACGGACCGTGAGCGCGACCGTGTAGGTGCCGGGGGTTTCGAACAGATGCGCGCCGATCGCGCCGGTGTCCTCGTTCCGGCTGCGACCCGACGTGGACCAGACGCCGCTGCCGGGATCGCCGTAGTCCCACGCGTAATCGAGGTCGTGAAACGGACGCGTCGTCGCGGTGCTGGTCGTTGCCGACGCGTCGAAATGAACGGCCAGCGGCGCCACGCCGCTGGTGCGCGACGCCGAGAGATGCGCCGTGACGGCGGCGGTCAGTTGCGAGGTAAGAACGGCGAAGCCGGCGAGAAACATCCAGGCCTTGCGGGCACGCGACGCATGCGGAATCGATAGGGTATCCATGACAGAGACGGGGTTGGGGTTGATTCGCTCTCCGCCGGCGAGGAACCCGCCGACCAGAGCGGCCCACAGCTCGCGTTAACGCCGGTCGTTTTCAAATCGGTCGGCTGTCACTCCGTTAACTCCGCGCGCCACGCCGCGCGACGCGCCCGGGGGTGTCCGTATTCAGAAATTACCTACGATGGTTCACCAACAGCGCACGGACGCCTCGGAGAGACGTCCCTACCGGCGCTGCCGCGCGCCGTTCGCCTTGTTCGTGGCCCTTGAGGGACCACACACCACAACGCTCCCCTACTTCCGCTCCGTCACGGGCAGGGCGTTCTCCAGCGTCAGCACCTGCCCGTCCGCTTTCAATCGCGCTCCGAGGCGTTCGTAGTCGATCCGCCCGGGCAGACGGTCCTCCTCCAGCGCGTGCACCGCCATCGTCGCGGCCGACTGCGCGAGCACCATGAAAACCGGTTCCATGCGAATCGAGCCGTAGGCGACGTGCGTCGCCGACAGGCACACCGGCACGAGCAGGTTCTCCGCCTCGTTTTCCGCCGGTAGAATCGCTCCGCGGCCGACGGGATACGGCTGCGGCACGTCCGCCTGCATGTTGCCCTCGTTGCGCGCGAAACCGTTGGCGTCGACGTAGCGCTGCACGTGATGCGAATCCATGCCGTAGGCCGCCATGCCCACCGAATCGGCCGCCATTTCGCGGCTCTCGCAGTGGTGCTGCGTCATCACAAGCTGGCCGACCATCCGCCGCGCCTCGCGCACATACAACTGCGGTGACCAGTTTCCGTTGTCAGCAAACTCGTCGCGCGGCAGCCCCCATTCCGACACCTTTGCCCGCACCGCCGCGGGCACGCGCGGGTGATTCGCCAGCGTCCAATACAATCCCAGTTGATAATCGCGATGCGCCGCGACGATCGCCGCCCGTTCCTCGTAACCGGCTTCCGGATACGCATGGTTGCCGCCGATGAAATCGCCCGAGAATCCGCCGCCGTTGTTCGTGTCCGTCTTCCGGTTCGGCATCGCCGAGTTGATCCAGATCATGGCGTCGGGCGCGGCCTCGAGATGCCGCAGCAAAAGTTCGTAGTCCGCCTCGGCGTAGCCGGCCGGCCGCTCGAAAGGTATCCGGTTCTCCGGATGATTGGTCAGGCACGCGCGAAAACAATACGCCTGCACGCCCTCGTCGCCCGCGCCCTCGATCCCCGGCCCGCCGTCGCGGATGCCCGGCAGCAACCCGCTCGTCCGATCGCCCGGCGAACGCCACGGGTCGACCCCGTCGGCCAGTTGGTGGTTGCCCGCGTTCAGCGACAACCGGTAGGACAACGTGCGCGCCCAGCGGTCGGCCTGCACGCCGTTGAGCGTCTCGCGGTATTCGGCATTGCTCTCGCGCCCGACCCGATAGCGCACGCCGGCCGCAGCGAGCAGATCGCCCTCGTAGGTGGCGTCGATGAACATCTGCCCGCGCACCTCGAGACCGCTTTCGAAGCGAATCGCCACGATCCGCGCGCCGTCCTTCATCACGCCGGCGGCGCGGTCCAGGCGCTCGTTGCGAACGACCTCCAGATTCGCCGTTTCGACCATCGCGTTCAGCACCGCGGTCGCGGCGCTCGGCTCGAAGGTCCACATCGTGTCCTCGTTCGAATCCGTGCGCGTTTGCCCGCCGTCGCGGTATTCTTCACGCCGCTGCCATCCCCAGGCGGACGGTTGCATATAATGGCTGCGGATGCCGCGGTAAAATTCCCGCGCGATCCCGCCAATCACATGCTTCGCGCCGATATCCGTCTGCCCGAGACCGCCCGTGGTCAGCCCACCCACGTGCGAGGAAGGTTCGATCACCAGCACGTCCCGCCCCATGCGTTTCGCCTGGATGCCGGCCACGACTCCCGCCGCCGTGCCTCCATAAACGACGATGTCGGCCTCTCGCACCGGAGACGCCGCGGCGCGCGCGGGATCGGACATCGCCAGGACAAGAATGAGGGAGGCGAGTCGGTATCGGGGTGTGAGGTTCATCGGATTTTTTTTGGGGACGTCTCGCCAGATCGGGCGACCCGACAGGCCGGAGGGGTCAGGGTCGCCGCCGCCCATTGCAACGGCAGCAGCCCGCCGTGGCGCGACGAGGCTCACTTATGCTAACCGGCCGGCCTCACGCGAGGCAATGATCCTGGAGCTAATGTCGTTAACCTCATCGGCTGGCGTCGCAGCCCGCGCGCGATTCGTAGGATCGATCCAAGTAGGTCATCGGTGTAACCAGCAGGGGCGTTGAGCCCCTGTTTCAATCGCACGACGGTCGATGCTTCGCCTGTTCCGCTCCTTGTCCGACGCGTGGCCTCCCCGCGCCGGCTTTGAACCGGCCATCCTTCCGGCGACGACCTGCCAGCTCCATTGTTCGTTCCCCGTTCATGCCGCATTTCTCGAGTTCAACACCGGCTCCCTCGTTTGCCGCCATCCCCTCTCCCTCCGGGCCCGCCGAGCTCTGGCCGCTCGGGCTGCGCTGCGAAGGCCGGATCGCTCCGGCCGGGGTGGACGCGCCTCACCCGGCACTTTCGTGGGAACTCGCCGCGACGCCCGGAGCCCGCGGCCGCCGGCAGTCCGCCTATCATCTGCTCGTCGCGAGCTCACCCGCGTCGCTCACGCCGACCCTGGCGGATCGGTGGGATTCGGGCGTCGTCGAGTCCTCCGCCTGCACCGCGATCCTCTACGCCGGCCGCCCCCTCCGTTCGCTCGAGCGCTGCCACTGGGCGGTCCGCGTGCGCGATGAACGGGGAAACTGGTCAGATTGGGAGCGGTCGGGCGAGTGGGCGGTCGGGTTGCTCGACAGCGCGCGCGAGTGGCACGCTGAATGGATTCACGCGCCCGAGGAGCCGCCGCGCGGCGCGGGCCTGCAAGCGCCCGATCCCTGGTTTCGCCACGAGTTTCATCTCGACACCGTGCCGCAACGCGCGGTCGCCCTCGTCGCCTCGATCGGTTTCCACGAACTCTACGTAAACGGCCGGAAAATCGGCGATGAGGTCCTCGCGCCGAACGTTTACGACGCCTCGCATCGGGCCGCCTATGTGATGCGGGAGATCGCGTCCCACCTTCGGCCCGGGCCCAATGTCATCGGACTCTGGCTCGGCACCGGATGGGCCGTGTTCCCGCATTTCCAGCGGAACGACCGCCCGGCGCGTCCCCTGATCGCCGCTCAGTTTCACCTCGAGTTCGGCGAGTGCGATCAGCGTATCGTGACCGATGCCTCCTGGCTCGTCCGGTCCAGCCCGAACTCGTTGATCGGACACTGGAATTTCCAGCATTTCGGCGGCGAATCCTACGATGCACGTCACGAGCACGACGACTGGGCGCAGCCCGGCGCCGCGGCCGACGGTTGGCGCCGCGCTGTGCCTTGCGCCCTACGCCTGCCTCTCGGCGCCGATCTCGCCGAGCCGAATCGACGACAGGAGGAACTGCGCCCCGTGGCCATCGCGGAACCGTCGCCCGGCACGTATCGCGTGGACTTCGGCCGCAATTTCGCCGGCTTCGTCGAGGTCGCACTCGCCGGAACGCCGGGCACGCGGATCGCGCTGGAGTTTTCCGAGCGCGAGCACGACTCCGTTTCCCATCGCATCCGCAGCGACTACGTCATCGGCCCCTCGGGCCGCGGCACGTTTCGCAACCGCTTCAACTACGCCATCGGCCGCTGGCTCACCCTGCGCGGACTCGCCGAGCCGCCCGATCTCGGTGGACTGCGGGCTTGGTGCGTGCGCAACGATTATGCGTCGGCCGCCGTCTTCGCTTCGTCCAGCGAACGGCTGAACGCCATCCTGCGAACCACCCGGTGGACCTTCGAGAATCTCACGATCGGTGGCTTCATCGCCGACTGCCCGCATCGCGAACGGATGGGCTACGGCGGCGACGGCCATGCCAGCGTGACGACCGGCCTCTATCACTACCGGCTCGAGGCGTTTCTCTCCAAATGGAACCGCGACTGGCACGACGTGCAGGGCCACACGCCCATGTGGTCGAGCACCGAGGATCCGACGGCGATCGAGCCGACGCCGTCCGGCCATCCCGGCGAGATGCCTTACGCCGCGCCGACCTACTGGGGCGGTGGCGGCCCGGCGTGGAGCGGACTGTGCGTGCACCTGCCGTGGCAGCTCTATCGTTTCTACGGCGACCGGCGCGTGCTCGCGCGCAGCCTGCCGGTCATCACCCGCTGGCTCGATTTTCTCGAAACCAAGGTCTCCGGTGGCCTGCTTCGGCGCTGGGGCGGCAAATGGGATTTTCTGGGCGACTGGCTGGCCCCCGACTGGACCGGGGTAAATTCCGACACCGCCGAGACCTTGTTCTTCAACAACTGCTACTGGGCCTGGAGCCTCGCCACCGCCGCAAAGATCGCCCGCGCCGTCGGCGAGCAGGAACGGGCCACCCAGTGGGAAACCACCGCCGACCGCGCGCGCCGCGCGATCCATGCCGCCTTCTACGAGCCGGGCGCGGCGAGCTACGGCGACGGTTCGCAGGTCTCGCTCGCCACCGCGCTGCTCGCCGGCATCCCTCCCGCCGCCCTCCGGCCCGGGGTCGAACAACGCCTGGAGCACGAGATCCGCCATGTCCGTCAGGGGCATATCCACGCCGGCATTACGGGCGGGGCGCTGCTCTTCCTCCATTTGCTCGAGCAGGACCGGCACGACTTGATCCATCTCATGGTCAACCAGTCCGCGTATCCGAGCTGGGCCTACATGCTGGAGCGCGGGGCCACCACCCTGTGGGAGACGTGGGACCAGCCGACCGAGAACATGTCCTCGTTGCACAGCTCGTTCCTCTACGTGGGAGCCTGGCCCCTGGCCGGCGTGCTGGGCATCTCGCCCCTGTCCGAAACGCCCGGCTTCGAGCGTGTGCGGATTTTCCCGGGCCCCATCGACGCCCCCGACCTGACATGGGCCCGGGGCCACTACGACTCCGTGCGCGGACGCATCCGGGTCGCGTGGCGGATCGCAGAGGGCGAGTTCACCCTCGAACTCGATCTGCCGCCCGGCCTCGAAGCCGAGATCGCACTTCCGACCACTTCGCCGTCGTCGCTCACCGAAGGCGACCGGCCCCTCGACGAAGTGCCCGGGTTGCTCGTGCTCCGCCAGGAGGGTTCGCGCACGTTCGTGCAGGCCCCGAGTGGCACGTATCGCTTCCGCTGTCCGCTCGAGGGGGCGTCCCAAGCCCGCCCCGCGGAACCGGTTCCCGGCGCGGCCGATTCCCTCTGACCCATGCACTTCCCTGCGCCGGGCCTCCTCCTGCGCACGCTCGCCCTCTGCGCGACCGTCGCCTTCGGCCGCGCCGCCGAGGCGCCGCACTCCCCGGAAGGCGGCGATGCGCTGGCGCAATCCTTCCTGCAACCCAGCCCCGAAAGCCGTCTGCGCGTCTGGTGGCATTGGATCAGCGGCAACGTTTCGCGCGAAGGGATCACCGCCGATCTCGAGGCCATGCAACGCGTCGGCATCGGTGGTTTCAATTTGTTCATCGTCGAACAAGCGCTGCCGCGCGGACCCGTCGTGTTCGGTTCGCCGGAATTCTACGATCTCCTGCAACACACCGCCGAAGAATCCGCGCGCCTCGGGCTCTCGATGGAGATGACGCACTCGCCCGGTTACTCAGGCACCGGCGGCCCCTGGGTTCCACCCGCCCTCGCATCGCAGAAGTTCGTGTGGTCCACCGCCCGCGTCGATCCGCTCGCCCCGCATCAACCGCCGCAGCCCGAAACGATCGCCGGCTATTACCGCGACATCGCGCTGTTCGCGTTTCCCGCTCCGTCGGTGGCTCCCGCGCCCGTCGAGCGCAATGTCCTCGCACCCGAACCCAAGCCCTACCCCGCTCCGACCGCCGCCGCCGAAATCCCTCCCACCGAACTGATCGATCTCACTGACCGCGTCCTCCCCGACGGATCGCTCGACTGGACGCCGCCGCCCGGCGATTGGGTCCTGCTGCGTCTCGGCCACACGCCCACCGGCAAGCTCACGCATCCCGTCCCCCCCGAGGCCCGCGGCCTCGAGTGCAACAAGCTCGACCGCGCCGCCGTCGAACACGCTTTCGTGCACGGCTTCCAACCCGTCCTCGACCGGCTCGGCCCCCTCGCCGGCCGCGTGCTCGGCGGCACGCTGATCGATAGCTACGAATCCGGATCGAACGAGTGGTGCGACGATCTGCCCGCCGAGTTCGAACGCCGGACCGGTTACCCGCTCCGCCCCTGGCTGCCGGTATTTGCCGGTTACGCGGTCGGCGGCGCAGAGGAGTCGCGCCGCTTTCTCTGGGATTACCGCAAGGTCATCGCCGAATTGTATTCGGAAAATTACTACACCTGGATGAACCAACTCGCCCGCGAGCGCGGCCTCACCCTCACCGCCGAGGGCAATCACAGCGCCGGCTCCACGCTCACTTCCAACGGCGTCACGGACGTGCCGATGATGGAGTTCTGGCGCAACGGCCCCGGACACAACGCGCTCGCCAACGAGGCGATCTCGGGCGCACTCCTCCACGGCCGCCCGCACGTCGCCGCCGAGTCGTTTTCCCAGTTTCCCGACGCCGCCTGGCGCGTCGTGCCGGAAATGATGAAGGCCGGAACCGACCACGCCTTCGCCAACGGCGTCAACCGGCTCTACCTCCACCGCTTCGCCCACCAGCCCTGGCCGCGTATCCGCCCCGGCATGACGATGGGCTACTGGGGCATGTGGTTCGAACGCACCTTGACGTGGTGGGACCAAAGCGTCGGCTACAACACTTACATCGCTCGCGCCCAAAGCGTGCTCCAACAGGGCCACACCGTCGTCGACGCTCTCGTGTGGATCGGCGAGGGCCTGCCGGAGGACTGGGCCTGGTCCCGCGTGCGCAACACCCCGCAGATTCAGACCCTGCGCGAACTTTCCACCCATCGCCTGGCCCTGCTGAACGGCGATGCGTTGCGCACCACGCTCGCCGTCGAACCCGGCGGCCTCCGCCTTCCCGCCGGACAACGTATCCAAACCGTGGTGATCGCACCCGACTCCGATTTCACCGTCGACTCGCTGCAACGCCTCCACGACGCCGTCGAGGAGGGTTTGACCCTCATCGGCCTGCCGCCCGCGGCGCCCGCCGGCCGCCAACGAAACCCGGATGACCTCGCGCGCTTCGACCGCCTCGTCCGCGCCTTGTGGGGCGCCCCCGACCACGATTCGCCGCTCCGACGCGTCGGGCGCGGTCAAGTGATCGCCACCGATGCCCCCGCCGACGCCATCCGCCTCCACCTGCCCGCCAAACTCGAACGCGAAAGCGGACCCGAACGACTAGCCTGGCTGCATCGCCGCATCGGTGACAACGACGTGTTCTTCATTTCCGCCGCCCAAGACGAACCTTCGCTGCTGCGATTGAAGTTTCGCGTCGCACCGGCCCGACCCGAAATCTGGAATCCGGAGACCGGCGAGATTCGGCCCGCCGCCATCTGGCAACCGGCCGAAGACGGCACCACGCGAGTGACATTCGCTCTGCCGCCCAACGGCTCCGCTTTCGTCGTCTTCCGCCCCGCTCCGCCCCCCGCCGATCCCGTCGTCGCCGTGCGTGCCGGCGCTCGCGATGCCGCCGCCGACCTCGAGGCCAACGGAGACGGCTCGCTCCAGTTGAGAACCCGCTCAGGCGGCACCTACGAACTGCGACGCGCTTCGGGAGCAATCATCCCGACCTCGGTGCCGCCGCCGCCGGCCGCCCGCCCCATCGACGGACCTTGGCAGGTTGAATTCCCTGCGATCAAGCCCGCGCACCGCACGCAGTTTTCCACGCTCCTCGACTGGTCCACCCACGCCGACGAATCCATCCGCTTTCATTCCGGCACGGCCGAATACTCGAAGCCGTTTGATCTCCCCGCCGAAGCCGTCGCACCCGGCCTTCGAATCCGCCTGGATCTCGGGCAGGTGAAAAACTTCGCGGAAGTCACCGTCAACGGCCGCGCTTTCCCCGTGCTCTGGCGCGCCCCTTGGGTGCTCGACATCACCGACGCAACTCGCGCCGGTCCCAACGAGCTTCGTATTCGCGTCACGAATACCTGGGTCAACCGCCTCATCGGCGACGAACATCTGCCGGATGACACCACCTGGCGCCCGGTCAAAGCCCACGCTTCCGACCACCCCGTCGCCGCCGCGAACGCCTGGCCCGATTGGGTCGTCAACGACGGCACGTCGCCCAACGGTCGGCAGACGTTCACCGCCATGAAAATCGTCCACCGCGACGACCCTTTGCCCGAGTCCGGACTGCTGGGTCCGGTGCAGATTTTTTTCGAAACCGTTCGGCAGGTCGCCGCTGAAGCCAGTCCCCGCCGATGATGGTTGCGCGCGGCAAAAACCACCCCGGTGGAGCCCGATGTCCTCATCGGGCGGGGCGGCATTCGCCCGCTCAGCAACCCGACGAGGACGTCGGGTTCAACCTTCGATTGCAGCGATGCGCATAGTTTCCGGAATAACCGCACCTCCTCTCGGCTTCGCCCACCTTCCCGTCATGCTGCCCCCAATGAAAACCCCGACCCTCGCCTCCCTCGCTCTTGTCACCACCGCTCTTCCGCTCACCGCGCAAACCGAACGGGAGCTGTCCGCAGAGCGGTTGCGCGACGCGGTGGAAGGTTACTGGATCGGCCAACTCGCCGGCAATTATCTCGGGCTGCCGTTCGAGAACCTCTACACGGACCAGCCGCTGCCCGTGCTCATCGATCGTTACTACACGTTCAAGGATGCCGAACCCTCCGGGCTGCAGATGAACCTCAACGATCGCCGCGCGTATCTGCCGGTGCTCGCCGATGCACTGGGTGGCGCGTGGAGCGACGACGACAGCGACATCGAGTTCGTTTACCTGCACACCGTCGAGCAGCATGGGCTCGAGTTCGATTATCAGCAGCTCACGGACGCGTGGCGGACGCACATCAACCGCTTCATCTGGGGATCGAACCGGCGCGCGCGCGACCTGATGGAAGCCGGGCTCGTCGCGCCGGCCACCGGCGCGAAAGCGAACAATCGCGAATGGTATCGCATCAGTTCCCAGCTCACGACGGAGCTCTGGGGCGTGTTTTATCCGGGCATGACCGAACGCGGTGGACAACGGGCGCAGTGGACCAGCCGCGTGTCGTCCGACGACTGGGCCACGCATCCCGACCTGTTCTTCGGCACGCTTTTCAGCGCCGCCTACTTCGAAAGCGACGTGAGCAAACTGGTCGAGCTCGGCCGCCGCGCGATCCCCGAGGACAGCCCGTTTCGCGAAGGGATCGAGGATGTCGTGCGCTGGCGCGCGGAGTTCAACGACTGGCGCGATGCGCGCTCGCGCCTGCACGAGAAATATTTCCGGCAGGTGGGCGAGTTCGTCGTGCCCGATCCCGTGGCGGGCTCGATCATCAACGGATTGTCCGCCGTGCTCGCTCTGCTCTATGGCGAAGGGGATTGGATGAAGACCGTCGCGCTGGCCATTTCGATTGGCTACGATTGCGACAACCAGGCGGCGACGTGCGGAGCGTTACTCGGCATGATCCACGGCGCGAAGGCGATTCCGGAACGGCTGACGCATGAGCTGCCGAGCCGCGGGCGCTGGCGCGCGCCGTTCAACGACACCTACATCAATTACTCGCGCGACGGCTTGCCGGCGTTCAACCGCAACAGCGAGATCATCGACCGGATCGCGGCGGTCGCCGCGCAGGCGATTCTGCAGCACGGCGGAACTCGGCGGGAAACGCCGGATGGGATCGTCTATCGCGTCGTGAGCAATTTGTAATCGGGTTCGGCGGGCACCGGAGACCCGCCCTACCCGCTCGACCATCGCTGAATGAGGCGCTGCCCGCCATCGGGTGCGCCACCACGAGGGTTGTTTCCGCACCTTCGAGCGGTTCCCGTCAGCCGTAGCGCGGTCAACCTGACCGCGTCTTCGCAGCATCGAAGCACGGTCAGATTGACCGGGCTACCACCCATGCTGGCGTCCGAAAAAAATCACCGCCCCCCTCAACGCAGCGTCGTAAACAAAGAAGCCCGACGCGGTCACGTCGGGCTTGCACGAACAATCTTTTTGTCGGGCGGGGTCTCCCGACCCCGCCGGGCTTTGCGGTGACGGGCGGCTCATCACCGCCCGCCAGCCACGCACCCCACCGACTCAGAAGGAGAACGTCGCGCTGAAGCGATAGCTCCGTGGATTGGGAATCGCTTCGAAGGTTTGCAGGCCGTTCATCACCGGATTCCAAGAGGAGGCGACGACCTGCTTGTCGTCGTTATCGAGCAGATTATCGACGTTGAACTGCAGGCGCACCTTGATCCTCTTCGACAGGTCGAAGGAGTATCCAAGCATCGCGTTATAATTAATGTAGTCGCGGCCTTCGAAGACCTCAGACACCGGGTTCTGCAACGTGCCCGGCTTCACGCCGAGGATCGCGTTACCGCGATAGTTGGCGCCACCGCCGACGGTCAGCCCCTTCAACACGCCTTCGCTGAAGCGATACGCGGTGAAAAGATTCCCGTTCCACGGCCGGATGTTCGTCTCGATCTGGCCTTCCTGCGATTTGACGAACGCGAGCCAGCTATCGAGACCGGTGATCAGCGCGCCGACGGTATTCGTGCCGCCGGCGTTGCTCAGATTGCCGGGCGAGCGCGTGTTGTCGTAGGAGACGCCCGCGTGCTGCTGCCAGGTGGCGCGATGCTTTTCGATGTAGGTGGAAAGCGCGCCGCCGAGCTGCGAAATCTTGTTCTCCGCCTTGCTCACGTTGAACGAAATCCGCCAGTTCGGCGTCGGGTTCGCCGTGAGTTCAAATTCGTAGCCTTCCGATTCCTGCGAACGCGTATCCGTTCCGCCAACCCGGTGGCCGCTCGGATCGTTCTGGTCCGTCTGCACGGTGTTCGGGCCACCGTTCAAGATCGTCGTCCAGATCGCGTTGATGTAGTTGAACACATCCGACTGGTGTCCCGACGCCTGGTTGTCGAGTTCGACCGTGAAGCGCGTGATCGTCGCGTTGATGCGATTGTCGAGCAGGCTGAGCTTGATGCCGTAATCCATGCCCTTGCCTTCGAGCGGTCCGAGCGTGCGACCCACGCGCAGCGTCTCGTCCTCGAGCAGCGCCGCGCCGCCCTGGTCCTGGAAGTTCGTCGAGGTGTTGGCGAAGAGGCCCAGCCACTCCGCCTTCGGCACCACGAACACCGCGCCCACCGTGTGCGTGTCTCCCGTCTGATCGAGATTCGGCGCAGCCGTCCAGGGATTGAGGGCGCCGATCTCGGAGGTCACCGCATTGCGGACGCTGCCGCGATTCCAGACCTTGATGCGATCGCGACGCACGCCCGCAGTCGTGATCAGGTGGCCATTGAAGAAGGTGCTGTGCGTGGCAAGCGCGGCCGAGTCGATGCGGTTCTTGCCCTTGCTCCAGCCATCACGCACGAAACCGCTCTCGAACAACTCCTCCGGGCGGCCGTAAAGGCTGGTCGGTCCGATCTTCGTCGCAAACGGGTCCGGCAGTCCGCGCTCGGCGAGAATCGGCGAGAACGGCGAGATGTGCGACACGCGCCTCGGCAGATCCGTGAAGTGGTTAGCGCTCAGGCGGTTCGGATGCACGTTGCCCTCGCGGAAGTTCTGGCTCTCGTTGCGCATTTCCGAGCGGCTGACAAAACCGAGCAGCATGTGCCGGCCAAAACGATCGAGATTCAGATCGTAGCTCAGACTGATGCGGGCGTCGTCCCGCGTGGTTTCGGCTTCCGAGTAGGTCGGCTCCGCATAAGCCATCAGCTGTCCTGCATACGGATTCCGGATACTTTCGGTAAGATTCAACGCGTTTTGCCCTTGGGTGGTCGGCACGTAGGGGACGCCGAGCTTTGCGGCGAAAGCCGCGCCGTTGGGCCCGCCGACCGTTGCGGCGTAACGGCGATCGGCGGTGAACGTCGGCAGCGTGGACGTCACGTCATACATGATCGAGATGCCCGCGAAGCCGACGACCTGCCGGTTCAACCGCTCGACATGCGAACGGTTCACCGCCGCCTCGACAAAGAAGTTTTCTCCGATCCGTTGTTCCACGAAGAAGCCCGCATTGAAGTAGTCGTGTTCGACGAACGCGCCCGGACCCGTGATGTTGCCCGACCGGGGATATACGCTCTCGTCTTCCCACGCCGGCGGGCTGTTGTAGCCGGCCACACCGCTACCGCTCGAAGAACGATAGAAGCGCGCGTTCTCCGCGCTCGTGCCGGTATAGAGCACCTGACCGGCCAGCGGTCCATCGGTGAGATAGATGCGACCGGTGCCGTTGACGACATGGCCCGCGGTCTTGATTTCGGAGCCGAAGAACGGGTGCGCCGGTTTGGCGGGGAAACCGTTGCCGTTGCCGCTCTGAAACTGCGCGTAATCCTCGTCGCCAAGGACCGACGGCGCCTGCGGCGTGCCGAAATCGACGAAGTGACGCCCCATCGCATCCCACTGCGAGATGCTATCCCACGGCATCCAGGGGCGAACCTTGTTCTGCTTCATGTGCCCCATTTCGCCGCTGAAACGCACCGTCGTGCTGGCAAACGGCTTCCAAGTCAGCGCCAGCGCGCCGCGCTCCTGGTTGTCGGATTCGAAATCGCGATAACCGTCCGCCTCCTGCGCCATCAGGTTGATGCGCGCCGCCAGCTTGTCGTCGAACAGCACGCGGCTGACATCGAGGGCGCCGCGCCGGAGGCCCCAGCTGCCGACATGCACCGCTGCATCGGTGATGTCACGATCGAGCCGCGCACGCTTGGGCGTGACGTTCACGATGCCGCCCGGTCCGCCAATGCCGAAGAGGATCGAATTGGGGCCGCGCGCGATGTCGACGCGGTCGAGGTTGAAGATGTCCGCGCTGATCGTCGTCGTGAAATAGTCACGCGTCTGGTTCGCTCGCCGATATCCGCGGATTTGGAAATTGAAATCGTTGTCGATCAGGCCGTTTCCGGTCGACGCGCCGACGTTCGAATTGCCGCCACCGATGTCGTTGCCCGCACTCAGGGCGAACTCCATCGCCTGATTGACGTTCAACGCGCCCAGGTCATCGAGAAAATCTTTCGTCATGACCGAAATCGATGCGGGCGTGTTCCGCAGCGAGGTGTTCAACCGGCTGCCGGCGAGCGTGTTCGTCGCCACATAACCGCGATCCTGGTCGGTTCGGACTTCGAACGGCGACAGCATGACGGCTTCTTCGGCGGCCGGCGCGGGGTCGGCAGGAGCGGCGGTTTGCGCGGCGGCCACAAAGGGCGAACCGAGCAAGCCGGTGAGGAGGAGCGTCCGGACGCGGCCGGAACGACGGTGGACGTGGATCTGCATGGTGGGTTCGGGGGTCAAAGGGTTTTGCCGGGGTGCAGTCGTAACCAAGGTTTCACTACAAGGATCGGACGATGGGGCGGCCCGATGCTGCGGGCAGTGGAAAGCGGCCCCCGCGGTGCCGCAATCGCGCCCAAGGTTACTTCGTTAACGCACCCCGCCGCCAGGGCGGGCCGGCGGCCTTTAGCGAACCTCGCTCCGCACCGGCAGCGTGCGCCCCTCCCGCCACTGGGGCTCGAGCATCAACGACTGCTGCACCCGCGGTATCCCGCGTTGATTCTGGTGGAGTTGCGAAATCAGGAAGTCCACCGCCGTCGTGGCGAGGTCCGGATCGGGAATCAGCACGCCCGTGTAACCTTCCTGCGCTCGCACGTTCAGACACGCGAAGGCCACGTCCTCCGGCACGCGATACCCCGCCTCGACCAGCCACTCGCACGCGCGGCTGACGAAGGAAATCACCACCTCCGGACGGTGACGCTCGAACCACTCCATGAACCGCGCCCGATCGAGGGGATCGCAGTTCGTGAGAATCGGGATGCGCAGCCGCTTCGGCACCAGCACCTCCTGCTGCACCAGCGAGCCGCCATGACGCGCGTAGTCGTCCTCGGCGATCGGCCGATGCTGGAACATCGCCGCGCCGATCTTTCGATAGCCGCGCGACACCACCTCGTTCCACACGAGCCGCGTCGCAGCGAACACGTCGTCGGTGACGACGTTATAGACGAACCGCGCCCACCCGAGCGTGCAGCAGACGATGGTGAACGGCTCCCAGGCGCGATCGCGCAGGTAATCCTCCACGGTCGACGGCATCGAGGGAATGATCACCCCGCGAATCCCCCGGTTGAACAGCACCTGCGCCGCCGCGTGCCCCGACGAATAATCCGCCAGATCGAAACGCACCACCCGATAACCGCTCTGCTCGGCCCGCTGCTGCGCGGCCTCGAAGTGGCGCAACTGCATCGCGCCCGTCGCCTTCGAATGCACCAGATACGCGAGTGTCGCGCGGTAGCTCGCCGAACGGCGCGCGAAGCGATCGCGCGCGAGCAGGCTCAAGCCCGGATCGGGCCGGTAGCCCATCTCCTCGGCGAGGCGCACGATCTTTTCGCGCACGTCCGCGCTGATCCGCGGATTGCCGCTCAACGCGAGCGAGACGGTGGCGTGACTGCAGCCGGCTTTCCGGGCGACATCGCGCTGGGTGACGCGAAAGAATTTGGTCATCGGTGTAACCGCAAAGCCAATCGCCCCGGCCATGTCAACGTCCCCATCGCGCGAAGCCCGCTCATGGCCCACGCGGCGGACCCGCCTCGCGCGGCTTTACGTTCCAGCGCCGCGTAGCGTGACTTCGCAGGTCCGCGGCCGCAATGTTCGCACCTTCATGAAGCTGCGCCCCTTCGCCCCGCCCTCTCCCTTCGCCTGCCCCGGATCGCGATGAACCGCGTTCGCCACCTCGTTCGCGCCGGTTGCACGGTCCTCGTTCTGGCCGGCTGCTCGCGCGAACCGGCTCAACCGCCGGCTGCGCCTCCCCTTCCGCCTGTCGCCCCGTTCACCGCATTGGAGTTCGAGCCCTCCGCGCTCGGCGCACCGGCATCGGATTTCGGCCGGCCCATGGTGACCAACGTCCAGATCGTCGACCTCGACCGCGACGGGCTGCCCGATGTCCTGTATTGCGAAGCGCGGCGCAACACCGTGCGCTGGATCCGCCAGTCGCCACGCGGTGTGTTCACCGAGCAGATCATCGGCGAGGACGTTCGCGGGCCCGCCCACGTCGAGGCCGCCGATCTCAATGGCCGCGGCCGGCTCGACGTGCTCGTCGCCAGCATGGGACAGATCCTGCCCAACAACGACCGGATCGGCGCCGTGATCGTGCTGGAAAATCTCGACGACCGGCAGTTTCGCCGCCGCGTGCTGCTCGAGAACACCGCGCGCGTCACCGACGTTCGCGCGCTCAACCTTCACGGTCACACGGACGGTCGGCTCGACCTGGTCGTCGCCCAGTTCGGCGGCGCGCAGGGCGAGACGCGCGTGATGAAGAACGACGGCGGCTGGCAGTTTTCCAGTCGCGTCGTGAACGTGCTTTCCGGCGCCGTGAACGTGCCCGTCGCGGACTTCGATGGCGATGGCCGGACCGATTTCGCCGCGTTGATCTCGCAGGAATGGGAGGAGGTGCACGTGTTTCAGAATCTCGGCGGCGGACAGCTTCGCGAGGCCGTCATCTGGGGTTCGACGAACGAGGACTACGGCAGCAGCGGTCTCGCCACGGCCGACGTCAACCGCGACGGCAAACCCGATCTCATCTACACCAATGGCGACGGATTCGACTACGCGCTGCAGACGCCGCGGCCGTGGCACGGGATGCAATGGCTGGAGAATCGCGGCAACGGCTTCTTCAAGTTTCACCGCGTCGGCGACATGGCCGGCGCCTACGGTCCTTGCGCCGCGGATTTGAACGGCGACGGCACGATCGATCTGCTCGCCGTGAGCTGTCTCGCGGACTGGTCGAAACCGGAAGCCGTGTCGATGATGGCGTGGCTGAACGACGGCCGGGAAAATTTCACGCCGGTCGTCCTCGCCCGGCGGCCGATCCAGCTCGTCACCGCGGCGGTCGGCGACCTCGACGGCGATGGCACACCCGAGATCGTGACCGGCGGATTCCACGCATTGCCGCCGTTCGAGGAAACGAGCAACATCACGCTGTGGCGTCGCAAGTGAAACCTTCGAAAACCGCGCGTCCTGCCATGCGCGTTTGGCTGCTGCTCGCCGGCGTGGCGGCCATCGCGGTCGCCGGC
>JAEYYL010000230.1 GCA_023430825.1 Verrucomicrobiota bacterium
GTGCAGCGGACGGCGTTGAAAACCCTCGATGGCGACGCGGTGGCGGCGGCGATTCGCCGCGCGGTGTTGGAGGAACACGAGTTGTCGGTGCACGCGATCGCGCTGCTGCGGCCCGTGACGCTCCCGAAAACCTCGAGCGGCAAGCTGCAGCGTTTCGCGGCGCGTCAGGGTTTCGAGGCCGGTTCGCTCGAGACCGTGTTCGTCTGGCGCGAACCCGCCGCGTCGACCGCCGAGACCGTTACTGTCGCCGAGCTTCCGTCTGCTTTCGCCCCCGCATCCGTCATGTCCCCCGCCGCTTCATCTTCCGCGCAACCGAGCCCCGACGGACGTTCCTCGCTCGCTCCGCTGGACGTCGACGCCAGCCGCGCGCGGGCGGACCAGATCATCGCCTGGCTGCGCGACTATGCCGACACGCGCATCAACTCGCTGCTCATGGACGAGCGGCGCAGCATTCCGCCCTACATCGTCCTCGATTTCGGCAACCAGGGCATTCTCGGTTTGCAGGCGCCCGTCGCGATGGGCGGCGCGGGGCTGACCTATCGCGACACGTTGCGCGTGGCGGTGCAGATGGGCGCGATCGACATCAATCTCTCGTCGTTCATTGGCGTGCACAACGCGCTCGGGCTGCGCCCGATCATGCATTACGGCACGGCGGCGATGCATGCGAACGTCCTCCCGCGGCTCGCCTCGGGGCGCGAGCTGGTCGCGTTCGCGTTCACCGAGCCCGGCGCCGGTTCGAATCCGCGCTCCATCAGTGCGACCGCCACGCCCGACGGCACGGGCGGCTGGCGGCTGCACGGCTCGAAAAAATGGATCGGCACGGGCGCGTGGGCCGGCTGGATCGTGGTGTCGGCGCACCTGCTCGACGAGGCGGGTCACGATCGCGGCATCACGTCGTTTCTCATTCAGCAGGGCGCGGCCGGGCTGCGCATGGGACTCGAGGAACTGACGATGGGCATGCGCGGCATGATCCAGAACACGGTTCACCTCGAAGGCGTGCGCGTGGGGCCGGAGGATATTCTCGGCCAGCCGGGGCAGGGGATGTTCGTCGCGCAGGAAACGATGAAGTTCGGCCGGCTGTTCATCTCGACCGTCAGTCTCGGCACGTTGCAACGCTGCGTGCAGCTGATGCTCCGCTACGCCGCGAACCGCTCGATGTCGACCGGCCGGCTGCTCGACAACGTCATCACCCGCGAACGCCTCAGCGATCACATCCGGCGCATCGCGGCGCTGCGCACGCTGATCGTGCAATTCGGCGGCTGGTATGACGAAGGCCTCGACGTGCCGGAGGAGTTTTTCGCACTCGTGAAATACGTCGGCCCCGAGTCGCTCGGTGCCGCGCTGGACAACCTGCTCCAGCTCTTCGGCGGCCGCGGCTACATCGAGACCAACATCGTGCCGCAGCTTTATCGCGACGGCCGGCTGCTGCGGATTTTCGAGGGCCCGACGGAGACGATGCTGATGTTCCTCGGCTCGCGCATCGCGAGCCAGAGCCGGCCGCTCGACGAATTCCTGCGCAAGAAACTGCGCGCGCCCGCGATCGCCGATCAGGTGTTCGCCGCCGCCGACATCGCCAAGCAGCATCACCTCGCGCAAAGCGATCCGGCCGAGCAGGCGCTCGGCGTGCAACGCGTGTCGAAGCTCCTCGGCGAGTTCGGCATTCATGCGCTCTGGCTGGCGGTCGTCGAAGCGGAATTCGATGCGAACGACGTGGCGCTCGATCGCGCCCGCCGCTGGCTGCAGCACGAACTCGCGCAGAGCTTCGCGCGGCTCTCGCAGCCGATCGCCGACCACGCGGCGCCGTTCAAGGCGGACGAGATCCAGGCGTTCGCCGCGGGCTACCGCGCTTTCATCGGCGACGTGGAACAGCACTGTGCCGGCGAGGAACACGCCCTCGACCCGATGCTCCGCCGCGCGTCGCCGGACGCCGCCACCGCTCCCGAAACGCCTCCGCCCGCGCCCATCCGAATCGCCGCCGCGCCGGTCCCCGCGACGAACGGGAATGGCAACGGCCACGCGCCCGCCGGCCGCGCCGCCGAAATCGAAGGCTGGCTGCGCGCGTGGATCGGCGGCCGGCTCGTGCTGCCCGCGACGCAGATTGATCCGCTGAAACCGTTCTCCGAATTCGGCATCGATTCGCTCACCGCGGTCGAGCTGTCGACCGCGCTCGGCGACTGGATGAAAGTCGGGCTGCCGACGACGCTCACGTGGGATTATCCGAACATCCGCGCGCTCGCGGCCAACGTCGCCGCCCCCGCGTCCGCCGCCAGGACGTCGGCGCCGTCTGCGCTGCCGCCGGCCCGCACGGCGGCGCTCCCCGATCTCGAGGCGCTGTCCGAGGCGGACATGGCGAAACTGCTCGCCGCAGAACTCGACACGCTGCGCTCCGATTCCACTCCCCGCCGTTGAGTTCGCCGCCCGACATCGCCGCCTTGCTGCGCGAAGCCTACGGACAAATCCGTGCGCTGCGCAGCCAGCTCGCCGAGCGCACCGCGCCGATCGCGATCGTCGGCGCGGCGTGTCGTTTCCCCGGCGGCGCCAACGATCTCGATGCGTTTGCCCGCGTGCTGCGCGCCGGCACCGATGCCGTCGCGCGCGTGCCCGCCGACCGCTGGGACGCCGATGCGTTCTACGATGCCGATTCCGACGCGCCGGGAAAAATGCACACGCGCGAGGCCGCCTGTATCGACGCGATCGATACGTTCGACGCGGACTTTTTTGGCATCACGCGGCGCGAAGCCGAGCACCTCGATCCGCAGCAGCGGCTCCTGCTGGAGGTCGCGTGGGAGGCGTTCGAGGACGCCGCGATCGCGCCCGACCGGATCCGCGGCAGCCGCACGGGCGTGTTCACCGGGCTGATGTATGGCGACTATGTCGTGCGCGCGCTGCGCGAAAACGGCATTGACGGCATCGGCGCGTATCTCGGCACCGGCGGCACGTTCAGCGCGACTGCGGGCCGGCTCGCCTACGTGCTCGGCCTGCAAGGCCCCACGATGGCCGTCGACACCGCGTGCTCGTCGTCGCTCGTCTCGGTGCACCTGGCCTGCCAGGCGTTGCGCAACGGCGAATGCGACCTCGCGCTCGCCGGCGGCGTCAACGCGCTGCTCACCCCGGAGCCCAGTATCAATCTCACGAAGGCGCGCATGATCTCGCCGCACGGCCGCTGCCGGACGTTCGACGCGGCGGCCGACGGCTATGTGCGCGGCGAGGGCTGCGGGCTGGTTGTCCTGAAACCGCTCGCGCGCGCGACTGCCGACGGCGACCGCGTTCTCGGCGTCATTCGCAGCTCGGCGGTCAACCAGGACGGACGCAGCAGCGGACTCACCGCGCCGAACCGGCTCGCGCAGCAGGCGCTCTTGCAGGCCGCGCTCGACGCCGGCGGAGTGAACGCCGCCGACATCGGCTACGTCGAGTGTCACGGCACGGCGACGCCGCTCGGCGATCCGATCGAAATCTCGGCGTTGCGCGAGGTGCTCGGCCGCAACCGTCCCGCGAACCGCCCGCTCGCGCTCGGTTCGGTGAAAACCAACTTCGGCCACCTCGAAGGCGCCGCCGGTATCTGCGGTTTACTCAAGGCGCTGCTCGTCGTGCGCGGCGCGGAGATTTTTCCGCACCTGCACCTCGAAACGCTCAACCCCCGGATCGATTTCGGCGGCGCGCCGATGTCGATTCCGACGCGTCCGACGCCGTGGTTCGTGGACGGTGCACCGCGGCTCGCGGGCGTGAGCTCGTTCGGTTTCGTCGGCACGAACGCGCACGTGATCCTCGAAGCGCCGGCGACGGCGCCCGGACCCGGCGTCGTAAGGCCGCGCGCGCCGCGGGCGATTGTGCTGTCCGCGAAAACCGAGGCAGCCGTATCCGAACTCGCGTTACGCCACGCCGCATGGCTCGAGGCGCATCCGAAGACCGATCTCGCGAGCGTCGCGCTCACGCTGCACACCGGCCGGTCGCATCATGCGCATCGCCTCGCCGTCGTCGCGGGCGACGCCGCTGACGCCGCGAAGCTGCTGCGCACATCTGGCGGGCAGACGTGGCGCGGCGAGGCGCAACTCAATCAGCCGCCGCGCGTCGCGTTTCTGTTCACCGGCCAGGGTTCGCAGTGTCCCGGGATGGGTCGTGCGCTGGCGGAGACGGAGTCGGTGTTTCGCGACGCGCTGCTCCGCTGCGAGAAAATTCTCGGCGACGCGCTGCCACGGCCGTTGACCGAGTTGATGTGGAGCGCGGACCGCGCCGCGCTCGATGCGACCGCCGTGGCCCAGCCGGCGCTGTTCGCGCTCGGCTACGCGTTGACGGAGCTCTGGGCGTCGTGGGGCGTGCGGCCCGACGTGCTCGTCGGCCACAGCATCGGCGAATATGCGGCGGCGTGCGCCGCGGGAGTTTTCAGCGTCGAGGATGCACTGCGCCTGGTCGCCGCGCGCGGGCGGTTGATGCAAGCGTTGCCGGCGAACGGGGGGATGGCCGCGGTCGCCGCCGGCGAGGAAGCCGTTCGCGCCGCGCTCGCGGGACGCGAGGATCGGCTGGCGATCGCCGGCGTGAATTCGCCAGGCGAAACGGTGATCTCCGGCGAACGCGTCGCTTTGCGCAGCGTCCTCGAAGCGTTCGCCGCGCAGGGCGTGGCAGCGAGCGAGCTGGCGGTGTCCCACGCGTTTCACTCGCCGCTGATGCAGCCGATGCTCGCGGCGTTCGAGCGCGAGCTCGCGACGGTGACCTTCCACGCGCCGACGACGCCGATCGCGGCGAATCTCAGCGGCGCGATCGATACCGCGCACGCGATGGCGCGCCCCGATTACTGGCTGCGGCAGATCGTGTCGCCGGTGCGTTTCGCTGACGCGGTCGTGAGCGCCGCCGCGAGCGGCGCGCGCGTGTTCATCGAACTCGGCCCGCGTGCGATCCTGAGCGGACTGGGCGCGAAGACCTTGTCCGCGCCGGAACTCGCCTGGTTGCCGAGCTTGCGCGGCGAGCGCGACGACGGCACGGCGCTGGCGAGCGCGGTCGCGGCGCTCTACGCCGCGGGCGGCGAAATCGATTGGACGACGTATCACCGGACGCGCGGCGGCGAACGCATCGGGTTGCCGACGTATCCGTTTCAGCGCCGGCGTTTCTGGCTGCCGCCGCCGACAGCGGCACCAGCGGCCGCTCCTGAAGCGGACGCATCCGTGCCCGCGGGCGCGATGGCGTTTTCGGTGATGTTTTTCGCCGCGACGCAAAACCCGCTCGACGGCGACAAATACAAATTGGTGATCGAGGCGGCGCGTTTCGCGGATCGCAGCGGGTTCGAAGCGGTGTGGGTGCCGGAGCGGCATTTCACCGCGATGGGCAGCCTTTATCCGAATCCTGCGGTGCTGCACGCCGCGCTCGCGCGGGAGACGCGCCGCGTGCGGTTGATGGCGGGCAGCGTCGTCGCGCCGTTGCACGATCCCGTTCGCATCGCGGAGGAGTGGTCGATGGTGGACAACCTGTCCGGCGGGCGCGTCGGACTCTCGTTCGCGTCGGGCTGGAATCCTGACGACTTCGTGTTTTTTCCCGAGCGTTATCCGGAGCGGCAGGCGCGGTTGACCGAGACCGTCGAAACGGTTCGCCGGCTCTGGCGCGGCGAGGAAATCGAACGCGTCAACGGTGCCGGCAAGAATGTCCGTGTGCGCGTGCTGCCGACGCCCTTGCAGAAGGACGTGCCGATCTGGATCACGGCCGCGGGAAATCCGCGCACCTTCGAAAAAGCGGGCGAGCTCGGCGCGAACATTCTCACGCATCTGCTCGACCAGGACATCGACGACCTCGCGGAGAAAATCTCGCGCTATCGCGCCGCACGCGTCGCGCACGGTCACGATCCCGCGGCGGGGCGGGTGTCGGTGATGGTGCACACGTATGTCGGCGCCGATCTCGCGGCGACGCGCGAGCGGGTGCGGGGACCGTTCTGCGCCTACCTGAAAGCGAGCCGCGGGTTGCTCGCGGGGCTCGCGCACAGCCGCGGTCGCGCGGTCGATGTCGCGGCGCTGTCCGAGCGCGACCTCGATGACCTCGTCAATTTCCTGTTCGAGCGCTTCTACAACACGCGCGCGCTGATCGGCACACCGGAAAGTTGCGCGCCGCTCGTGGCGAAACTCCACGCCGCCGGCGTGAACGAGATCGCGAGCCTGCTCGACTTCGGGCAAACCGTCGACGACGTGCTCGGTGGGCTGCCGGCGTTGCGGGGGTTGCGCGACCACTGCGCGCGGGAGATGCCCGCGACGGCGAGTGCGCACGCGGCGGCGAAACCGGCGCTGCGCCGCGAAGCCGAGGTGCCGGCGGATGCGCTTTACGAGATCGCGTGGCGTCCGCTGCCCGCGCTGCGGGTGGCGGCACCGACGGGGCGCTGGTTGATCCTCGCCGACGAAGGCGGTCTCGGCGACGCGCTCGCCGCGGTGCTCGGCGCGGAGCGCTGCCTCTGCGTGCGACACAACGCCGTCGGGCGCGAACCGTCGTGGGATGAATTTTTCCAGTCGCGCGCGGCCGATCTCGCCGGATTGACCGGCATCGTCTGGCTCTGGCCGCTCGACGCCGATGTCTCCGACGCCGCCGGCGAAGTCGAACGCGCGCGGCAACTTGCGCAGGCGGTGGTGAAGTTGGGCGGCGGCGCGCGGTTGTGGTGCGTGACGCGCGGCGCCGTCGCTTTGCCCAACGAGACGCCCTCGATCGCGGCTGCGCCGCTGTGGGGTTTTCTGCGCGTCCTCGGCCTGGAGCACGCGGCGCACTGGGGCGGCCTGATCGACGTCGACGCGGCGGTGCTCGCACCCGCGCTCGCTGCGCAACTGCTCGGCGGCGGCGCGGAGGACAAGGTCGCGCTGCGCGGCGACACGCGCTGGGGCGAACGGCTCGCTCGCTTTACGCGCGCGCCTGAACAAGTGGCTCGCTGCGTGAGCAGCGGGACCGTCGACGCCGATCCCTGCGCTCACGCGCAGAGCCACGGTCCGATCATCGCGGCCGATCGCGGTTATCTCATTACTGGCGGGCTCGGCGGTGTGGGCCTCGAACTCGCGAACTGGCTCGTCGCGCGCGGGGCGCGGCATCTGCTGCTGCTCGGACGCTCGACACCCGGCGAAGCGGCGAAGCGCGCGCTCGGGGCGTTGCGCGCGCAGGGTGCGACGGTGCACGTCGCGGCCGTGGACGTCGCGGAGGAGAACGCGCTCGCGCAGGTGTTGCGTGACTGGTCTGCGGCGGGGCGTCCGCCGATTCGCGGCGTGATGCATGCCGCTGGTTCGTGGCATGACGTGCCGTTTGCGCAGCTCGATGCCGCGGGTCTCGCGCGCGTGCTCGCGCCGAAGGTCGCGGGCACGCTCGCGCTGGAGCGGCTGCTCGGTGCGGAGTTGGATTTCTTCGTGTCGTTCTCGAGTTTGTCGTCGGTGCTTCCTGCCCACGGCCAGGCGAATTATGCGGCCGCGAACGCGTTTCTCGACGCGCATGCGCACGCGCGTCGTGCGATGGGCCGGCCGGCGCTGAGCGTGAATTGGGGACCGTGGTCGGGCGTCGGTTTCGGCGCGAGTGAACACGGTCGCAAGGCGCACGAGCGGCTCGAATCGTTCGGCTTGCGGCGGATCACGCCGGTGGCGGCGCTCGCGGCGCTTGAGGCGTTGCTGGTGCGCGGGACGACGCAGGCGGCGGTCGTCGCGGTGGATTGGGCGCTGCTCGCGCGCGTCGACGCGCCGCTGGCGCGCACGCCGTTCTTGAGCGAAGTCGCCGGACATCTGGTTGCGGAAATGGTGGGCGTCGCGGCGGACGGCGAATGGGCGAAGCGGTTCGCGGCCACGCCGCCGGACGCGCGTGGTGCGCTGGTGAACGAAGCGGTGGGCGGGATCGTTGCCCGCGTTTTTCGCATGCCGGCGGCGGAGCTGCGTCGCACGGAGCCGTTGCCGAACCTCGGACTGGATTCGCTGATGGCGGTGGAAATCAAGAATCGCCTCCGCGCGGAACTCGGCGTCGACGTGCCACTCGCGCGCCTGCTCGAAGGCGCGAGCGTCGACGCGCTCGCGACGCTCGTGCAGGCGGAACTGGCGACGGCGGGCACGGGCCCGGCGGCGCCGGCGGTGGAGGAGTTCGTCCTATGACGCACGACGCTCTGTTGCACGCATGCGCCCGGCTCGGCGTGAAAGTGACGCTGGAGAACGGCAACCTGCGCGTGCGTGCGCCGGCGGGCGCGGTGACGCCCGAGCTGCGCGCGGCGCTCGCGTTGCACAAGCCGGCGTTGCTGGCGCACGTTGCCGCGCCGCACGACGAGATCGCACCGCTCTCGCTCGCGCAACGCAGCCTCTGGCTGCTGCATCAGGGCGAGCCCGCGAGCCTGCCGGCTTACAACATTCGCGCGGCGCGGCGGTTCCGCGGGGCGCTCGATGCGGCGCGGCTGGAGCGCTCGCTCGCGGCGGTGGTCGCGCGGCACGAACCGTTGCGCACGGCGTTTTACGAGCGTGAGGGCGAACCGTGGCAGCGCATCGCCGCGGCGGTGCCGGTGCGTATCCAGAAAACGGATGTCTCGGCCCTGCCCACGGCGGTCGCGCGCGAGGCGGCGTGGCAGGCGCGGCTGGACGCGGAGGGCCGTCGGGCGTTTGACCTGCGCACGGCTCCCCTCTTCGCGGTCGAACTCGTGCGGCTGGCGCCGGACGAACACGTGCTGCTGCTGAACGCGCACCACCTCATCGCCGACGCGTGGTCGGCGGGCCTGATCCTGCGCGAGCTGGCGGAGGGTTACGCGAAGCTTGCGACGGCGGGGGAACTTTCGCTCGCGGAGCCGGTGTATCGGTTTAGCGACTACGTGCAGGCGCAGCAGCGTGCCGGCGATACGGACGCGCGGCGGGCGGCGCTGGCGTATTGGCAGGAGAGGCTTGCCGGGCTGCCGGCGTTGCAGTTGCCGGCGGATTTTCCGACGGCGAATGCGACCGATTACGCGGGAGCGTCGGAGGAGTTTACCCTCGATGCGGCGGTGGCGCAGGCATTGCGCGCACTGGCGCGGGCGGAGGGCGTGACGCTGTTTCACGCCTTGATCGCGTCGTTTGCGGTGTCGTTACGCCGGCTGTCGGGGCAGGACGATTTCGGCATCGGGACGACGCTCGCGGGACGCGACACGCAGGAAGCGGAGTCGCTGATCGGGTATTTCGTGAACCTGGTCGTGCTGCGCTGGCGGCTCGATGACGCGACGACGTTTCGCGGGCTGCTGCGGGAGGCGAGGGCGGAGGCGCTCGGGGCGTTTCAGCATCAGTCGGCGTCGTTCGAACAGATCGTGCATGCGCTCCGGCTGCCGCGCGAACGCGGCGTGACGCCGTTGTTTCAAGTATTGTTTCTCTATTTGCAGGCATCGCGCGATGCGGCCAGTTTTGCCGGTCTCGAAGTCGAGGCGCTGCCGGTGCGGAGCACGACGTCGAAATACGATCTCAGTCTGCACGTGGAGGATCGCGGCGAGCGACTGATTGGACTGATCGAATACAATTCGGCGCGGTTCACGTCGGCGACGATCCGGCGGTTCATCGCGACGTGGCAGGCGTTGTTGCGCGGACTCGCGGCGGCGCCGGATACGGCGGTCGCGAGGGTGACGGCGCTCGACGAAACGGCGGCGCGGCGGGTGTTGCACGACTTCAACGCGCACGCGGGGCCCGTCGATTTCGCGGGTGGAATTGCGTCGGCGATCGGGGCGCAGGCGAAACGCACGCCGGACGCGGTGGCGCTGGTGCACGAGACGCGATCGTTCACGTATGCGCAGCTCGACGCGGCGGCGGAACGTTTCGCGGCGCAGTTGCGCGCGGTGGGCGTCGGGCCGGAGCGGCGGGTTGGCGTGTGCGTGGAGCGTTCGCCGGAGATGATGATCGCGCTGCTCGCGATTCTGAAAGCCGGCGGCGCTTACGTGCCGCTGGACCCGGCGTATCCGGCGGAGCGGCTCGGCTTCATGTTGGCGGACGCGCGGCCGATCGTGCTGCTCACGCAGAAGCGGCTTGTCGCGGCATTGCCCGCGCATGCGGTGCCGCGGATTTTTGTCGATGGCATCGCGGACGCGAGCGGTGTGCGGCCGACGCCGGCGAGCGTCGAAACCCACGCGCAACCGGAGCAAGTTGCGTATGTGATCTACACGTCGGGCTCCACGGGCCGGCCGAAGGGCGTGATGGTGACGCAGGGCAACGTGATGAATTTCTTTGCGGGCATGGACGCGCAGCTCGGTCCGGCGCGCGGGACGTGGCTCGCGTTGACGAGCATCTCGTTCGACATCTCGGTGCTCGAACTGTTCTGGACGCTCGCACGCGGCTTCAAGGTCGTGCTGCAGAGCGACGAGCCGAAGAGCGTGGGTCTGGACACGAACACGACTGCTGCGGGGGCGGCGCGTCCGCTGGATTTCAGTCTGTTTTATTTTTCCGGCGACGCGCTGCGGCCGGGTCCGGGAAAATACCGGCTGCTGCTCGAAGGTGCGAAGTTTGCCGACGCGAATGGCTTTGCCGCGGTGTGGACGCCCGAGCGGCACTTCCACGCGTTCGGCGGGCTGTTTCCGAATCCGTCGGTGGTCGGTGGCGCGCTGGCGATGGCGACGCAGCGGGTGGCGATTCGCGCGGGGAGTGTGGTGCTGCCGTTGCACGATCCGGTGCGCGTCGCGGAGGAGTGGGCGACGGTGGACAATCTCTCCGGCGGCCGCGTCGGCGTGTCGTTCGCCTCGGGCTGGCATCCGCAGGATTTCACGCTCGCGCCGCAACATTATGCGGAGCGGCGTCGGGTGCTGATCGAACATCTCGCGCAGGTCCGCGCGCTCTGGCGCGGCGACACCGTGCAGCGCACGAATGCGCACGGCGAAGTCACGGGCGTGCGCACGCTGCCGCGTCCGCTGCAGCCGGAACTGCCGGCGTGGATCACGGCGGGCCGCGATCCGGAGACATTCCGGCTCGCGGGCGAAGTCGGCGCGGGGCTGTTGACACATCTGCTCGGCCAGTCGCCGGAGGAACTCGGCGAAAAGATCGCGCTGTATCGCCAGGCCTGGCGGGCCGCGGGTCATGCGGGAGACGGGCAGGTGACGGTGATGCTGCACACCTTCATCGGCGACGATCTGGCCGCGGTGCGGGCGCGGGTGCGCGGGCCGTTCCGCGAATATCTGAGGACGTCGGTCGACCTGATCGCGGGTGTGGCGAAAACGCTCGGGCTCGATTTGCGCGCGCCGGGTTTCACGGCGGACGATTTCGAGGCGGTGCTCGATCATGCATTCGAGCGCTATTTCGAAACGAGCGCGCTGATGGGCACGCCCGCGAGCGTGCGACCGCTGCTGGAAAAGTTGCGCGCCATGTCGGTAAACGAGATCGGTTGCCTGATCGATTTCGGCGTCGACGAGGACGCGGCGCTCGCCGCACTCGAATCGCTCGCGGCGTTGAAGGATAGCCTGCAACCGGTGGAGCCGCGCTGCACGATCTCGGAGCAGTTCGCGCGGCATGCGCCGACGCATCTGCAGGCGACGCCGTCGGGCGTGAAGATGCTCCTGCTCGATCCGCCGGTGGCCGCGGCGCTTGGCGGACTCGAACGGCTGGTGGTCGGCGGCGAAGCGTTGCCGCAGTCGCTCGCGACGGAGCTCGCGGCACGCGTGCGCGGGGAGGTGCATAATCTTTACGGTCCCACGGAAACCACGGTGTGGTCGACGGGCCACCGCGTCGCGCGCGGCGAAACGACGGTGCGCGTTGGCCGGCCGCTCGCGAACCAGCAGGCGTATGTGCTCGATCGCCATTTGCTGCCGGTGCCGGTCGGCGTCACGGGCGAACTTTATCTCGGTGGCGACGGTGTGACGCGCGGTTATCTCGGCCGGCCGGAACTCACGGCGGAGCGTTTCGTGCCGGATCCGTTCGGTGCGACGCCGGGTGGACGGCTTTATCGCACGGGCGATCTCGCCCGCTGGAACGACGATGGCGTGCTCGAGTGTCTCGGCCGCGCGGACGATCAGGTGAAAATTCTCGGCCATCGCATCGAGCCGGGTGAAATCGAATCGATGCTCGCGCGTCATCCGGCGGTGCACGCGGCGGCGGTAACGGCGCCGGTCGGACCCGATGGCGGACGGCGGCTGGTCGGTTACGTCGTGGCGAAACCGGACGCCGCGCCGAAAACCGCGGAGTTGCGCGCGTGGCTGCACGAGCGTCTGCCGGATTATCTCGTGCCGGGCGTGATCGTG
>JAEYYL010000410.1 GCA_023430825.1 Verrucomicrobiota bacterium
CGCGGCGGGGGTGCCGCGGCTCCATCTTGTGCGCTGGTGGGCAAACGGGTCACGCGGGCGAAATGGAGAGCGGTTCAGCGGCCAAAAAGCAGCGCGATCGGGCGCGTTTCGCCGATCACGAGATCGACCGTGCAACGGGTGCCGGACGGAAGTTGAGCCGGATCGCGCAGCGTGATGTCGATGCCGAGCGCGGGACCCGAACGCGTGAGGCGATCGACCGCGGTTTCGTGTTCAAAGAGCTGAAGCAGTTGCGCGCGCGGGGTGGTTTGTCCGGCGATCTCACCGACTTCGCCAGCGAGGTCGGCTGCGCCCGGCACGCGAATACGGGCGGGGAGGCCCGCGCGGAGTTGGCGGGCGTCGGCGACCGGCACGAAGACGGTGAGCTTGGGCGGAGTTCCGGGCCAGGCGGAATAAAAAACGCCCTCGCCCGAAACGCGCACAGGGATGCGGGCGAACACGCTCCAGGCGCCGGCGGCGAGGAGCAGGCCGGCGAGCGCGAGGAAGGCGAGCCACGTGCGCGGCGGCACGATCTGCAGGCGCTCGTCGAGCTGCTCGGGCGACGAGAGGCGGTCGAGGGCGGCCGCGCGAAAAAGAGAGTTACGGGCCATGGGTGCGAGCGGTGGCCGAGTCAGGAAACGCGGCGAGTTCGGTGCAAGAGCGAATCGGGCGGCGGGGAGTGAGGAGGAGGGAAACGGTTCGGGGTCGGAGCCTGCTTGCAGGCGATTCGTGCGATCCCGCTGCTCACGCAGCGAGCCACGGAACCTGAATCGCCTGCGAGCAGGCTCCGACCGGCTGACAACGCGGGGTTGCGCTGCGGCAGGAGCGTCTGGTTGATCCTGGGGTATGGCTTCCTCGCATCCCTCGATCCCCCGGGACGTTTCGCTTGAGACGCTCGCGGCGCGCGCGGCGTTGATCGAGGAGCGGCTCGCGGTGGCGTGGGAGCCGGTCGACACGGCGGACGGTAGGGCTCGGGCGGATACGCTGTGGGCGCGCTGGGAACAACTCCTCCCGGGCGGAGGCGAGGCGTCGCTGGCGGAGCGGTTGTCGCTGGCGGGCTGGACGCCGGCACGCGTGCGCGAGCGGCTCGGCGACGGGCGGTGGCGCGCGGGTGCGCGATTGCCGGAGTGGACGCGGACCTGGGAAGCGATCCGCGAAGCGTTGCCGAAAAGAGAAGTGCGGGCGGAGTCGGCGGACAAGGTGGGCGGGGACGGACGCGGGGTTGAGACGACGGACGACGCGGTTGCGGTGTGGCGGGAGTTTTTCCGACCGTTTGTCGAGGTCGGTGAAACGCGCTTGCGGACGGAGGCGGATCGAAGCGGCGTGGTGCTGGCGGATCTCATGGTGGCGGAATTTCGCCGGCTGCTGGCGGTGCGGCTGGCGCTGACGGCGCGGCCGGTGCTCGAATTCGAGTTTCGCGTGTGGAGCGAGGCGAGGCGCGGGGCGGCGGAGTGGTTGGGCGGCGCGGAGGCGGAGGCCTCGACGCGGGCGCGATTTGCGGCGGAGCTGAGCTGCACGCGCGGGGCGTTGTTGGAGCGGAATTATCCGGTGCTGCTGCGTGTGAGTTGTGAGCAGGTGCAGCAGTTGAGCGAGGCGTGGCACGAGTTCGCGGTGCGGCTGGCGGCGGACGCGGCGGAGCTGGGGAAGCGTTTCGGCGGCGGTCGGCCGCTGGGGGAGCTGGTGGCCTGTCGCGGCGGGTTGTCTGATCCGCATCGCGGCGCGCGGAGTGCGGTGGACGTGCGTTTCGCGGGTGGGACGCGGCTCGTTTACAAACCGCGGCCGATGGCGCTGGAGGCGGGTTATTATTCGCTGGCGGCGTGGCTGGAGTCGCGCGGCGCGGGCATGAAACTCGGCCAGGTGCCGGTGTGGGACTGCGGTGGATACGGGTGGATGGCGTGGATCGAGGCGGCGCCGTGCGCGAGCCGGGCCGCGGCGCGGCGGCATTTTGTGCGGACGGGCGCGCACCTGGCGTTGCTGCAGGTGCTGGGCGGCGCGGATTTTCATTCGGAGAACTGGATCGCGGCGGGAGAGTTTCCGCTGCCGATCGATCTCGAGGTGCTGCTGCGTCCGGCGGCGCCGGGCACGGCGGGTGACATCGAGCAATCGGTGCTCGGCGTGGGATTGCTGCCGGTGTGGCAAGCGGCGGGTGGGCGCGTCGCGAACATCGCCGCGCTGGGCGAAGCGGCGCGCGGGGACGACGCGGCGCGCGGGGATGCGGCGCATCGGGCGTCGCTCGGGGGAAAGCCGCTGGCGGCGGGGGATTTCGTCGTCGATATCGTTGAGGGTTTTCGGACGGTGCACGCGGCGCTGCGGCGGAATCGGGCGGCGTTGTTGCGTGCCGGTGGATCGCTGGCGCGGCTGCGGCGGGCGCGGTTGCGGCACGTGGCGCGGCCGACGGAGATTTACGGACGGCTGCTGGGCGCGGCGACGCAACCGCGGGCGCTCACCGACGGAGGGGCGTGCAGTCTCGAGCTCGAGCGGCTGGCGAAAGCGCTGGCGGGCGTGCGGGCGGACGAAGCGGAGAAGCTCGCGCGAATGATTGCGGCCGAGCAGCGCGCGCTGGCGAGGCTGGACGTGCCGCTGTTGCACGCGCGGGTGGACGGGCTCGCGCTCGAGACGGGCGAGGGGGCGGAGATCGGACGGTTTTTCGTGGTGAGCGGATGGACGGCGTGCCGGCAGCGGCTGGCGGCGTTGAGCGAAACGGAAACGCGCAAGCAGGCGGAGCTGATTCGGGCGGCGTTTGCGGTGGCGCGTCTTGGCGGAATGGATACACGGCAGGAGAAGGCGAAGCGCGAACGCAGCGCGAGGACGGTTGCCGCGGACGTTCGACCGGTTTCACGGTCAGGGTTGCTGGCGGCGGCGCGGGCGATCGGGCGGGAACTGGCGGCGCAGGCGGTGACGATCGAGGGCGGTGTCACGTGGGTGGCGCCACAGTTGCTGCCGCGGGTGGAGCGGTTTCAGCTCTCGATGCTGGGTCCGGGGCTTTACGACGGGGTGGCGGGCGTGGGATTGTTTTTCGCGGCGTTGCACCGGGCAACGGGCGAGGCGGCGTGGGCGCGACTGGCACGCGGGGCGCTGGCACCGATCGTGACGGCGTTGGGCGAGCCTGCGGCGCGGCGTCACCTGCGGCGGATGTCGGCGGGGATCGGACTGGGGCGCGGCGGACTCGTGTATGCGCTGACGCATGCGGCGGAGTGGCTGCGACAGCCGACGTGGCTGGCGCCGCGGATGCGGCTCGTTGAGCTGCTCGCGCCGCAGCCGGGCGAGGTGGAATGTGACGTGATGAATGGTGCGGCGGGAGCGATTTTCGCCGCGTTGCGGCTGGCGGAGGCGACGAAGGACGTCGCGGCGATCGCGGTGGCGGGCGAATGGGGCCGGCGGCTGGTCGCGGCGCAGGAAGCGATGCCGGCGGGTGGGCGGGCGTGGCGGCACGAAGGCGTGGCGCTCGGCGGAATGGCACACGGTGCGGCGGGCATCGCGGCGGCGCTGGCGCGGCTGGCGGCGGCGGGCGAGGAGGTGTTTCGTCGTGCGGCGGAGGAGGCGCGGGCGTTTGAAGAAACGCTGTTCGTGGCGGAGCAAGGCAATTGGCTGGATTTGCGCGGAGCGCGTGACCTGGACGAGGCGCGGCGCGCGGGGCGGTGTGGGATGGCGTGGTGTCACGGCGCGCCGGGAATTTTGCTGGCCCGGCTGGCGGGTCTCCGCGGGTTGGATACGGAAAGCGTGCGCGCAGACATCGCCGCGGCCGTGGCGACGATCGTGGCGGCGCCGGCGGGGGAGATCGACCAGTGCTGTTGCGGCGAGGCGGGCGTGATCGAGGTTCTGGTGTCGGCGGCGGACGCGCTTCAGCGTCATGAGTTATTGGATACGGCGCGCCGGCGGGCGGCGGCGTTGCGGGCGAAAGCGCGGGCGGCGGGCGGCTACAACGCGTTTGGCGCGACGGCGCTGCCGGCGGGCCCGGGATTCTTCCAGGGGCGGGCGGGGATCGGTTATTCGTGGCTGCGCCTGGCGCGGCCGGAACGGTTTCCCTCGGTGCTGGCGTTCGCGTGAAGCGGCGCGCCGCGGTCGCGGTGCGAGTGCACGGTGAAGCAGAGTCAGTTCTTGGTCCGATTCTGACAGTAAGTGGGTTCTCGCTTCAGTGGCATGATGGCGATGATCCAAACGCCCTCTGGCTCGTCCAAGTAAAGCAGCGCCTACCTTCAAGGCGTCCCGCTCCTCACGGAGCGAGCCAGGTCGGTCCCGTGACTTGGCACCGCTGCGCTTGCGCGCAGGGATCTCGCGTGGGGAGATCGCTTTGAGAACAGGCGTCAGTCGGCGGAGCGTTTCGTCATGACCTGCTCATAGATGAGCTCGAGCGAGTCTGCGCCCACGCCGTGCTGGCCTTCGAAGGGGAGGTCCAGGGAAAGGAGGAAATAAATCAAAAAGCCCAGCAGGGTCGCCATGACGGCCGTCAGGACATTGTGCAGTGTTTCGTTTTCCATGACGAGCAGCCACGTGAGGACGAAGCTCATCAGCGATCCGGCCAGCACGACGACCCACAGGATCGTCGGCAGTCGCCATTCCACGCAGTCCATCCGCAGCCGGCGCAGCTCGACCATCTGGTTGAAGCGGTAGATCGACTCGCGGTGCTGGAGGATCTGGCCTTCCTTGATGGGTTCGAAGGCCATCAGCGTCTTTTCCATACGAAGAATCAGCGGGTGGCCGCCGCGTGGCACGGTGCCCCGCTGCATCTCGGGCCAGGACACATCAATGAGGTGACGCGTGTAGTCGCGGAGGAGGGTGGTGAGCTCCGCTCGAACCGGCTCGGGATAACAGTCGACGTTGCGATACAGCGCGGCGACGGCCGCGGCCTCGTGGCTGACAAGGTCTTCCACTTCGCCGAAGTTGTCCCACGCGGCCACCGAGATGAGACCGAGCATGATGCCGTAGAGCACGCCGAACGCCGCGATGTAGTGGCCCACCACGTCGTTGTGGTCGGCGTCGCCAAACCACCGCTGCAACCGCGGGCGCACGAGCCGCTGGCCGATGAGGGCGACGCCGACGACCAGCGAGACGACGATGAGACAAAAGGCCCACGCCGGGAGGTCGCGGAACAAGCCCAGATGCAAGGTGGCGGTGAAGGGGGTCATGTCCGGACGCTCACTTTGCCGGGCTCATGACCTGGGCGTAGATGAGTTCGAACGAATCGGGTCCGACGCTGTGGTGTCCTTGGAAAGGCAGGTCGAGGATCAATAGGAAGAAAATCAACAGGCCCAGCAGCACCGCCATGACGGCCGTCAGCACGTCGTGCAGCAGCGCGCTCTCGGCGACGATGAGCCAGGTGAGCACGAAGCTCATGAAGGAACCCGCCAGGACCACCACCCAGAGAATCGGAGGCAGATGCCCTTCCACGCAATCCATCCGCAGCCGGCGAAATTCGACCAGCTGGTTGAACCGGTAGAACGATTCCGAGTGGAGTGCGATCTGGCCTTCGGTCGTGGGGTTGACCGCGGCCAGTCTTTTCTGAAACGCGAGGATCAGCGGGTGGCTGCCGCGCGGGACAACGCCGCGGCGCATCTCGGGCCAGGAGACGTCGATGACGTGACGCGTGTAGTCGCGCAACAGCGCGGTGAGTTCCGTGCGGTGCGGCTCGGGATAGGCGTCGACGTTGCGATAGAGCGAAGCGAGAGCCGCGGCCTCCTCGCTCGCCTTGGTCTCGACGTCGCCGAAATTCTCCCAGGCGCCGACGGAGATCAAACCGAGCGTGATGCCGTAGAGGACGCCGAACGCGGAAAGATAGTGGCCCACGACGTCGTTGAAATCGCTCCCGCCGAGCCAGCGCCGAACCCAGGGGCGCGTGACGATCTGGCCGCCTACCGCGAACCCGACCCATATGCCCACGACCAAAGGGCAGAACAGCCATTCGGGGAGTTCGTGAAACCAATTCAGGTTCAACTCGGCCAACAGGAGAAACATGGACGGAGCGGGGGCGCAGCAGAAAGGCGAGCGCTCTGCTCTGAGGCGAGACCGAAACGGCAGGACGAGGCGGAAAGCGCGTCGGCCGGCTGAAACGCCTGCAGCCGCAACGTCCCCGCTGCGCGGCGATGCTAACGCGGCGAGGGCGGCGCGACTGCCTCCTGCATCCGTCGCGCGTCGTCGCCGAAGCGGTGAGGCGTCATGAGCAAACGGACGGCACCGCAACCTACTCCGTCCGCAGCGCCGTCAGCGGGCTGACGCGCGTGACCCGGCGCGCGGGGAACCACGACGCCGCCACCGCGCCGGCGAACAACGCGAGCGCCGCGCCGCCGAAGACGAGCGGATCGAAGCTGTTGAAGTCGACCACCACGCTGCCGAACAAGCGGCCGAGCGCCGCGCCGAGCAACAGGCCGAGCGCGAT
This sequence comes from Verrucomicrobiota bacterium, assembly GCA_023430825.1. GTDB lineage: Bacteria > Verrucomicrobiota > Verrucomicrobiia > Opitutales > Opitutaceae > Opitutus. The sequence continues at coordinate 6,371 of JAEYYL010000410.1, forward strand.
GCCCAGCAAGCCCGACGCGAGCCCTTCGCGCGGCATCAGGTTGCGCAGCGGCGCGGGCTTCTCCCTTCAGAACGGGCCGAAGCACGCTTGGACCTTCAGCCGGTGCTACCCCGCATCCATCACACCGATGATGAAGAAAACGATTGGTCACAGAGCGCACAGAACTCCGACACGGAGTTCACCGAGGAGAACTCACCGATCCTATCTGGACACCCCTTTCAATCCGCCTCGTTTTCGCAACAAACGCATCCAACACCTTGTGGCCTCCTGCTGCCTCTG
>JAEYYL010000004.1 GCA_023430825.1 Verrucomicrobiota bacterium
GGCGAAGAGGGCGTCCGGGTGTTGCGCGATCGCGTCGCGAAACGCGGACGCGAGCGCGGGACCGCGGGCGGCGCGCACGTCCGTGACGATGCCGGCAGCGGCGAACGCATCGCGCAGCGCGCGGGCGGTCACCGGGTCGTCGGGCGCGGCGACGGAGCCGGCGCCGTCGTTGAAGATCACGATCGCCTTCATGCGGAGGCGATGCGCTGACCCGGTGAAATGACGGCGGTTCGAAACGAAGGAGGGCGGGGCTTTCTGAAAGCCAGGAGGGTAGGAGCCTGTTGGCAGGCGAGGGTGAACATCCCGCTGCTCACGCAGCGAGCCACCGGAATCGCCTGCGAGCAGGCTCCTACCCTCAATCAGGGTTCGTCTTCGCCTACCGTCCGCTCAGCGAGCGCGTGCGTAGTCGACGGCGACGATCTCGAGCACTTGCTCGCCGGCGGGCGCGTGAAACCGCACGCGATCGCCCTCGCGGGCGTTCATCAAGGCTTGGGCGAGCGGCGACAGCCAGCTGACGGCGCCCTCGGCGGGATCGGTTTCGTCGGCGCCCACGAGACGGTAGTGCGAGACTTCGCCACGGGCATCGCGGACGGTAACGGTCGCGCCGAAGCGCACGACGTCATCGGGTTCGGCGGGCGGTTCGACGATTTCGGCGGTGCTCAGACTTTGTTGCAGATAGCGAATGCGCTGATCGAGGGCCTTCAGTTCGCGCTTGCTGTCGGGATCGTCGACCGCGGCGAGCGGAGGGCGTTCGACGGTGGACAGCCGGGCGATTTCGTCGCGCAGGCGTTGCGCGCCGGCGGCGGTGAGATAGTTGCGCGCGCCGGGCGGCAAGGGCGACACGGGGGCGGGGACGTCGGAAAAATCGGTGGAATCGCTTTCGCGAACGAATGCTTTGCTCATGAGAAAAGGTAGCCCCGCGCCGAGCTTTTACAAACGAGGTGGGCGCTTGCCGGGGTTTTGGCGGAAGCGCGCGCACCGCCGGTGCGGCGTGCTGTCGGTGCGGGGATGAAATGTTTTTCGCTGCTGCTGGGGGCGCGCAACACGCCGGCGTCGCAGGCGAAGTTTGCTCGCGAGGACGAGGAGTTGTTGCGTGAGGTGACGACCAAGCATTTCCCGGACGGCTTCACGGTGTTGAACGCGGAGGGTGGCTGGTTCGATCCGCGCCGCGGGCGTTTCGTCGAGGAGGAGTCGCGGCAGATCATCGTGTGCGCGCCGAGCCGGCGGCCGTTGCGCGCGTGGCTGGAGGAACTCGCGGCGGCGATGCGACAGGCGGAATTGATCGTGGTGGAGATGGGCCGGGCGACGACGTATCGCGTGCGGTTGGAAACGCGGCGGGGGGGCGGACGGCGTGCGCGGGTGCAGCGCCGGTGACGGGGCCGGAGGGGGCGGAGAATATTCGACGAAGCGCGGGCGAAAAGGAGACGGCAGCGACCGTAAATTTTTCCGGCAAAGTTTCGGAGGCGGAGGTTGCCGAATGGCGGGCGAGGCGCACCCTTCGCCATCGATGACCGGTAGAAAATTCTTGTGGGTTGCGCTGGTGCTGCTGGCGGGCGCGGCGGTGTTTACGTTGATCCGAATCCAAGGACGGCAACCCGCGGGCGCCCGGCCGATGGCGGCGGAGACGAATGCCGCGCCGCTGCCGGTTTATACGGTGCGGGTGGAGCCTCGGCTGTTGCAGGAGCGCGTGACGGCGACGGGTTCGGTGGCGGCGGACGAGTCGGTGGAGCTGGTGAGCGAGATCGCGGGCCGGGTGGTGGAGATGGCTTTCGACGAAGGTGCGCGGGTGACGCGCGGCGACGTGTTGGTGAAACTCGACGATGCGGAGCTGGGGGCGCAACTCGTGCGGGCGCAGAGCCGGGTGCGGCTGGCCCGCGCGCAGGCGGAACGGCAGAACCAATTGGTTGCGGCGGGGGGCACGTCGCAGGCGGAGCTCGATGCGGCGGAGAGCGAGGTGAAGGTGCTGGAGGCGGAGGTGGAGCTCGCACGGGCGTTGCTGGCGAAGACGGAGATCCGGGCGCCGTTCGACGGCGTGGTCGGGCTGCGCTATGTGAGTGTGGGGGCGAACATCACGCCGTCGGCGCGGATCGCGACGCTGCAGAAGATCGATACGCTCAAGATCGAATTTTCGGTGGCGGAGCGTCATCTGGATCGGTTGCAGCCGAATGCGGAGGTGAAGATCGCGGTGGCGGGGATTCGCGAGCCGTTCGCGGGGCGGATTTATGCGGTGGAGCCGCGGATCGATCCGGCGACGCGGACGCTGAGGTTGCGCGCGCGCGCGGAAAATCCGGGCGGCAAGGCGTTGCCCGGCGGGTTTGCGACGGTGGAGATGCCACTGGAGGAGATTCCCGGCGCGCTGCTCGTGCCGGCCGATGCGATCCTGGCGGGATTGAATCAGCAGCAGGTTTACGTGTTGGAGGACGGGCGCGCGCAGCCGCGCGTCGTGCAGACGGGCATCCGCCTGTCGCGCGAAGTGCAGATCCTGTCCGGCCTGGAGCCCCAGGCGGAGGTGATCACCTCGGGTCAGTTGCAACTGCGACCAGGGGTGCGGGTCGAGGCCGTCGCGCGGCCCAGCGAAACGAACACGACCGTCGCCGGCACGCCATGAGTCTCGCTTCGATCAGCATTCGGCGGCCGGTGCTCGCGACGGTGATGTCGCTGGTGCTCGTCATTTTCGGCGCGGTCGGGTTCACGTTTCTCGGCGTGCGCGAGTTTCCCGCAGTCGATCCGGCGATCGTGTCGGTGCGGACTTCGTATCCCGGCGCGAATGCGCGCGTGATCGAGACGCAGATCACGACGCCGCTGGAGGAGGAGATCAACGGCGTGGCGGGTATCCGGAATCTCACGTCGATCAGCCGCGACGGTGCGAGCATCGTGACGGTGGAGTTCCTGCAGGGCATCGACCTCGAGACGGCGGCGAACGATGTGCGCGACAAGGTCTCGGGGGCGATGAATCAGCTGCCGCCGGATGCGGATCCGCCGCGGGTGTCGAAGGCGGATGCGGACAGCCAGCCGATCACGTTCATCGGGGTGCGCAGCAGTCTGCGTTCGCTGCTGGAGTTGTCGGCGATCGCGGACAACATTTTCCGGGCGCGGCTGCAGACGATCCCGGGCGTGAGCGAAGTCGATATCTGGGGGGAGAAGGAATACGCGATGCGGCTGCTGTTGGATCCGGCGCGGCTGGCGGCGTATCGGTTGACGCCGCTCGACGTGCGCGAGGCGTTGCAGCGGGCGAACGTGGAGCTGCCGTCGGGGCGGATCGAAGGCGAGCTGGTGGAGCTGACGGTGCGGACGCTGAGCCGGCTGTCGACGCCGGAGGAGTTCGAGGCGCTCATCATCAAGGAGGCGGGCGACGCATTGGTGCGGTTGCGCGACGTGGGGCGGGCGGAGCTCGGGGCGTTGAACGAGCGGACGCTGTTGCGGCGCGACGGCGTGCCGATGGTGGGCGTGGTGCTGCGGCCGCAGCCCGGGGCGAACTATGTCGAGATCGCGGACGAGTTCCGCAAGCGGGTGGAGCAGATCAAGCCGGAGCTGCCGGACGACATCGTGGTGAGCTACGGATTCGACGTGACGGACTTCATCCGCGCGTCGATCGACGAAGTGCAGGAGACCATCTTTCTCGCGATGGCGCTGGTGGTGGCGATCATCTTTCTGTTCCTGCGGGAGTGGCGGTCGACGTTCATCCCGATCATCGTGATTCCGATCGCGCTGATCGGTGCGTTTTTCGTGATGTATGTGGCGGGGTTTTCGGTGAACGTGCTGACGTTGCTGGCGCTGGTGCTGGCGATCGGCCTGGTGGTGGACGACGCGATCGTGGTGTTGGAAAACATCTACGCGAAGATCGAGCAGGGGATGGGCGCGCGGGAGGCCGGGTTGAAGGGGACGCGCGAGATCTTTTTTGCGGTGATCGCGACGACGGCCGCGCTGGCGGCGGTGTTCATGCCGCTGCTCTTTCTCGGGGGGCTGACGGGACAGCTGTTCAAGGAGTTCGGCGTGGTGCTGGCGGGGGCGGTGGTGATCTCGTCCTTCGTGGCGCTGACGCTCACGCCGATGCTGAGCACGCGGCTGTTGAAGGCGGGGAGCCACACCGGCTGGTTTTACCGGAAGACGGAGCCGTTCTATCAAAAGTTGACGGCGGCCTATCGGCGGAGCCTGGCGGCGTTTTTGCAGCAGCGGTGGATCGCGTTTGTGGTGCTGGCGGCCTGCGGCGTGACGTCGTGGGGCTTGTTCAACGCACTGCCCAGCGAGCTGGCACCGATGGAGGATCGGAGCAGTCTGCGGATCAATGCGACGGCGGCCGAGGGCACGTCCTACGAGACGATGGCGGCGTTCATGAGCCGGCTCGACGAGGTGGTGCGGCGCGAGGTGCCGGAGATCGCCGAGGCGACCACGATCACATCGCCGGGCTTTGGCGGGTCGGCGTCGGTGAATTCCGGCTTCATGCGGCTCACGCTCACGCCACCGGCGGAGCGCACGCGCACGCAGGCGGAGATTGCATCGATGCTGCGGCGGGAGTTGCAGAAGCTGCCGGGCGCGCGCATCGCGATCCAGCAGGAGCCGACGATCGGCGACCGCCGGGCGGGTGCGCCGGTGCAGTTCGTGATCCAGGCGCCGCGGCTCGAGGATCTGGAGGAAGTGCTGCCCCGGTTTCTCGAGCGGGCCGGGGCGGATCCGGCGTTCACCTTCGTCGACACGAACCTGCGGTTCAACAAGCCGGAGCTGCGGGTGCAGATCGACCGCAATCGTGCGCGGGCGCTCGGCGTGTCGGTGCGCGACGTGGCGGAGACGCTGCAGCTGACGCTGAGCGAGCAGCGCTACGGTTATTTCATCCTGGACGACGAGCAGTATCAGGTGATCGGCCAGCTGGAGCGGCGCGACCGCAACCAGCCGGCGAACCTGCGCGAGATCCAGGTGCGCACGACGAGCGGCGAGATGGTGGCGCTGGACAATCTGGTGACGACGACGGAAGCGACGAGCCCCCCGACCTTGTATCGATTCAACCGATACGCATCGGCGACGGTGTCGGCGGAGCTGGCGGACGGGCGGACGATCGGGGATGGGATCGCGGCGATGCGGGTGGTCGCGGACGAAGTGCTCGACGACCGTTTCACGACCGACCTGGCGGGGCAGTCGCGGGACTTCGTGGACAGCTCCTCGAGCCTGCTTTTCCTGTTCCTGTTCGCGCTGGTGTTGATCTACCTGGTGCTCGCGGCGCAGTTCGAGAGCTTCCGCGATCCGCTGATCATCATGTTCACGGTGCCGCTGGCGGTGGCGAGCGCGCTGGCGGCGTTGTGGTTCACCGGCGGGACGCTGAATATCTTCAGCCAGATCGGATTGGTGATGTTGATCGGATTGGTGACGAAGAACGGCATCCTGATCGTGGAGTTTGCGAACCAGCGCAAGGAGACCGGGCTGACGGTGCGGGCGGCGGTGGAGGATGCGTCGGCGGCGCGATTCCGTCCGATTCTGATGACGAGCCTGTCGACGATCCTGGGGATCCTGCCCATCGCGCTGGCGCTCGGGGCGGGCGCGCAGAGCCGCGTGCCGATGGGCATCGTGGTGGTGGGTGGTTTGATCGGAGGGACGTTGCTGACCTTGTATGTGGTGCCGGCGATTTACAGTTATGTGAGCCGCGAGTTGTCTGCGGAGGAAGCGCGGGGTCGGCGCGAGGAGGAGGCGCCCGAGTTGGAGCGCGAGCTGGCGGAGCCGGTCGCGTAGCGCGAGTCCTTGGGTTTTGGCGCGGAGCAGAACCGACCGGAATGGAGACGCGGCGCCCTCGCCGCGTTTCGCGCGATCGGCGTGGCGGGCGCGCCGCGGCTCCCTGAGCCGGCGTGGAGGCGGGCTGCGCCGGTTGCCGGTCGGCGTTTCGCGGGAAAGTAACCCATTGGGTTACTTTGCGGTCGAGCTTACGAACGCGGACGCGTGGGCGGGAAGCGCTTGCGCGGGGGTGGATCGGCGAGGCGGGGGGCGGCGTCGGCCGGTGTTTGCGCGAGGGCCCTGGAGCGGTGGTGGGCGGCTTCGTCGGCGAGGGATTGGACGAGGGCTTCGCGCACGCCGATGGGTGCGCGGCTGTGATGCGTGATGGCGTCGAAGCGTTCCTGGGCGAAGGAGCAGCGGGTGAGTGTCTCGCGGAGATATTCCTGGATGAAGGCGTCCTGGAATGCGCGGAGCGCGGCCTGGGTGTCGGCGGCGTTGCGCGAAGCGGGGGTGATCGTGGCGCCGACCATGCGTTCGCCGATCCGGCGGGCGATGGCGGCGGCGGGGCGATAGTAGTGCTCCGCGATTTCACGATGCGCTTCCTCGTGTTCGACGACGGCGGCGGGGCCGTTGTGCGGCGTCCAGAGGGTGATGTTCAACCGGGTCGTGATCGCCGTGGCGGTGACGGTGGCGCGTAGCCGGCCGGGAGGAAGCGCGGGGCGTTCGACGCGGGTTTCCATTTCGCAGGAGAACTCGTAAACGCATTGTCCGACTTCGGGCGGGACGAGTTTCGGCATGTCGGCGGGCGGTCGCGCGGGATCGAAAGTGCGGCGCACGATGTGGGCGGGGACGATGTCGAGCGTGACGCCGCGTGGTGCGGCGGCGAAGAGGCTGGAACCGAGCGTCAGCGTGCCGACGGCGAGGGCCAGGACGCCGAGCCAGCGGCGCGGGCGGACGCACTCGTTCGCCGACGGGCGGTGGCGGGTCGGGCCGGCGGTCGGACGAACGGGAGGACGCGGGAGCACGAGGCACGGGATGGACGGTGGCGGTGGCTGCAACATTTTTCGCGGCAGTCGTGGGGCGCGGGTCGGGCGGGGCTACTGGCGGCCATAAGCCCAAGAGGGCTCAGGGGTGAAACGTGCGCGGAGAGGAGCGAGGGCGTCACGAAGTTGTCACAGTGGGGGCCGAGCCTGTTAAAACCGGGCTAAAGTCCGGCGCGGGGAGTGGGCGGACTTCAGTTTGCCGAGGGGGAACGATTGGATGGGGTATGAGTCGCCGACGCTTATTCGCGATGTTGAGCGTGACGCTGCTGTCGATGGCCGCGGTGCGCGGCGCCGATGGCTGGTCGCAGCTGAAGGCGGGGATGACGCGCGTGGAGATGACGCAGGCGCTCGGGGAGCCGCTGATGCGAAGCAACGGGCGGCAATTCGAGTTGTGCATCTACGATGCGGGTGCGGAGGTCGTGTGCTATCGCGGGACGGTGGTGGCCTGGACCGCGCCGGCGGGGAGTGCGGCCGCGGATGGGCGGCAGCTGGACTTGCGTGCGCTGCTCCAACCGGCGGTCGTCGAAGCGCCGAAGCCGAAAGTGTATGTGCCGCGGAGCGAGCGCGACCCGGGCTATGCGCCGATCGCGCCGCGACGCACGCGTTTCCCGCGGTTGTAGGGCGCGCGCAGCGAAAGGAGCGGCGGGGGGCCGGACGTCACGGGGGTGGAGCCGGGGGTGGAGCGGGAAAGGGATCGCGGGAGTAGCGGCGGCCGATGCGGCCGGTGCTGTCAGTGATCTTGCGGACGCCGGCGCGATCCACCTCGGGGACCTCGCAGGTCATCCAGTAATCGTGGAGCTGGCGCACGAGTGCGGCGAAGCGGTCGGCGCTCGATGGTTTCACGTGATAGCAACTCGCGCCGAGCGCGTAGGACTTGTCGATGTCGTCTGGGTCGGACGAGGCGGAAAACACCACGGTGGGGACGATGGCCGAACGCGGCGTGCTGCGCAAAAACTCGAGCACGGCGAGGCCGTCGACGCGCGGCATTTTCAAGTCGGTGATGATGAGTGCGGGATAAGGGTAGCGGTCGCGGTCGGCGTAGGCTCCCTCGCCCTTGAGATACGCGATCGCTTCGGCGCCGTCGTCGACCGAGCGGATCGTCCACGGTGAAGGGGTGGTATGGAGCGCCTGCTCGATCATGAGCTGGTCGTTCGGATCGTCGTCGACGATGAGGATCGTGCCGGGGGGACGCATGCGAGCGCGCGACCCTGTCAGGGTTGCGGGCCTTTCGCAACGGCGCGCGCCGCGCGCCGGCCCGGAGCGCGGCATCGGGCAACGGATCAGCGGGCGTAAATCGTCGGGGGCGGGGGCCGATGCGGGGCGCTGACACGGAGCGGGGTTGACCGGGTGGGTGCGACCGCGTCGGCTGCGACGATGAGTTCCGCGGGAAAAATCGCGCTGGTGACGGGTGCAGGCTCCGGCATCGGCCGCGCGTCGGCGGCGGCCCTGTATGCGGCGGGTTTTTCGCTGGTGCTGGCAGGGCGGCGCCGCGAGCCGTTGGAGGCGACCGCGGCGGCGGCGGGGATGGAGGAGGCGCGCCAGTTGATCGTGCCGGCGGACGTGACCGATCCGGTTTCGGTGAAGGCGCTGTTCGGGCGGACGCGGGAACGTTTCGGACGGCTCGACGTATTGTTCAACAACGCGGGGATCAGCGGGCCCGCGATGCCCCTGGAGGAGGTGTCGTTCGAGCGCTGGCAGGAGGTGATCGCGACGAACCTCACGGGCGCGTTTCTGTGCACGCAGGAGGCCTTTCGGCTGATGAAAGCGCAGCGGCCGCGCGGCGGGCGGATCATCAACAACGGTTCGATTTCCGCGCATGTGCCGCGGCCGAACTCGGCGGCTTACACAGCAGCGAAGCATGCGATCTCGGGGCTGACGAAGTCGGCGGCGCTCGACGGTCGCGCCTTCGACATCGCATGCGGACAGATCGATATCGGAAATGCGGATACGGCGATGGCGGGCCAGATGAAGCAGGGCGTCTTGCAGGCGAGCGGGACGATGCGGGCGGAACCGACGTTCGACGTGAAGCATGTCGCGCAGGCGGTGGTGCAGCTGGCGGCATTGCCGCTCGAGGTGAACGTGCCGTTCATGACGGTGATCGCGACGGGCATGCCGTATGCGGGCCGCGGGTAGGCGCGGCGGCAGGTGATAATTTTTGTTTCCCGCGAATCACGCGAATAGCCGCGAATGCCCCTGAGGCATTCGCGAGGCTTCGCGTGATTCGCGGGCGGGGAATCGATGGTCGGCTGAAATTAAGCGACCCGAAGCCAAGGCCAGCCGGGTGGGTGGCAAGTTAATCTTGCGACGGCTGCATCGTCGTGTCGGCTGTTTCGTCAGTCAGCGCGATCGAGGTTTTTCCCCCGCTTCGTCCCGCCGGTCGAGTTTCGTTCCCCTTCCATTTGCCCCACTATGAGCACTGTCTCTGCTTCCGCCGAGGTTGCCCCCGTTTCTGAAGTGCAACCGGCGCCGACCGATTTGCGCGGTTTGCTGAAGCAGCTTGGGCCAGGGCTGATCTTGTCGGCGATCATCGTGGGCTCGGGCGAGCTGATCGTGACGCCGAAGCTGGGTGCGGAGGTGGGGTTCACGCTGCTGTGGTTCATCGTGCTGGGGTGTTTGCTGAAGGTGTTCGTGCAGATCGAACTGGGGCGTTACGCCATCACGCGCGGGCGCACGACGCTGGAGGCGTTGAACACGCTGCCGGGTCCGCGGCCGCGGGTTTCGTGGGTGCTGTGGGTGTGGCTGGCGATGTATGTCTGCCTCGTGCCGCAGGTCGCGGGGATGCTGGGGGGCGTGGCGACGGCGCTGCAGCTGGGCGGCGTGGCGGTGTCGCTGACGGCGATCGCGATCGCGGTGGGGGCGAGTTGTGCGCTGCTGCTGGTGATGGGGCGGTATCGTTTCGTGGAGACGTTTTCGACGGTGCTGGTGGCGGCGTTCACGGTGGCGACGCTGGTGGCGGTGGGGGCGCTGCAATTCACGCCGTATGCGGTGACGGGCGCGCAGGTGGCGAGCGGGTTCACGTTCGAGCTGCCGGCGAACGTGGCGACGGCGTTCGGGGCGTTCGGGCTGATCGGCGTGGGGGCGTCGGAGCTGTTGTATTACCCGTATTGGTGCTTGGAAAAAGGATACGGCCGGAAGATCGGGCCGGACGACGGCACGCCGGAGTGGAAGGCGCGGGCGGCGGCGTGGCTGCGGGTGATGCGGATCGATGCGTGGACGTGTTTCGCGCTCTACACGACGACGACGCTGGCGTTTTACCTGCTCGGTGCGGCGGTGTTGCACGCGAAGGAGCTGCGGGTGGAAAGCGGGGCGATGATCGAGACGCTGTCGTTCATGTATCGCGACACCTTCGGCGAGTGGAGCCTGTGGCTGTTTCTCGGCGGGGCGGTGGCGGTGCTTTACTCGACGATTTTCTGTGCGACGGCGTCGAATGCGCGGCTGTTTGCCGACGGGCTGAGCCTGTTCAAGGTGAAGCGTTATCGCGATCCGGAGCATCGCGTCCGCTGGGTGAAGATCGGCTGCGTGCTCCTGCCGGTGGCGTTTGTCTCGGTCTATTTGCTGGTCGGCAATCCGGTGGAGCTGGTGTTCTGGGGTGCGATCGCGCAGGGGCTGATGCTGCCGTTCCTCGCGGGCGCGGCGCTGTATTTTCACTTCACGAATCCGCATCGCGAATTACGCGCGCGACCGTTGTCGCTCGCGGGCCTGATGACCGCCGCGGCGGCGATGACCTCGCTCGGGGTTTATCAGGTGGTGTCGGAAGTGGGGCGGCGGCTGGGGTGAGCCGTTGCAGGGTCAACTTGACCGTGGGCGGATGCTGCTGAGACGCGGTCAGGTTGACCGCGCTACGCTGCTGGCGCGCGCTGCTCGGGCCGGCGGACGGCCCTATGGCTGGCGGGGCGGGCCGATGGTGGCGCCTTCGACGAGGCGGGCCTCGACGAGGATTTTTCGGCGCGTCGAATGCGGGTGCATCATGCGGCCGAAAAGGCGCGCGACGGCGGAACTGCCGATGTCGGAATGCGGCACGAGCATGGACGTGACGCGCTGCGTGTTGGGCGGCGGTTCCAGTCCGTCGAAGCCGGTGATGGAGCAATCCGCCGGCACGCGCAGACCGCGGGCGTTGAGTTCGCTCATCAGGTGGTAAGCCTGGTGATCCGCGGCGCAGACCCACGCGGTGACATGGTCGTGGCGGAGGAGGTCGACGACGCGGTTGGGAATTTGCGGGCCGAATTCGGAAAGGTGAGGGGCGTTGCGGTGGATGTTGAGCACCCACTCGGGACGGAATTCGAGACCGTGGTGAAACAGCGCTTCGACATAACCGCCGAAGCGGCGCATCGACCAGTGACCGCCGACGGGGTAGCGCCAGGTGAGAAAACCGATGCGGCGGTGGCCGGCGTCTTTCAGCCGCGTGACGAGGGCGAGAATCGCGGACGAGTCGTCGGTGTCGATGATGTCGATCGCGGAGTTGTTGTAGCTTTCGAGGACGGCGACGGTGGAGATCTTTCGTGCGATCAAGTCGACGGCGGGTTCCGGGAACGGATAAATGAGAATCGTGCCGCGCCAGTCGCCGGCGCGGATGTGGCGAAACACGCGCTGGCGCTTCGAGCGCGGATCGAGCGCGGCGGGTTTTTCGAAACAGACATCGACGGAGAGGTGCTCGATCTCGGCGCGTTCGCGGATGCCCTGGAGAATGAAGGGGAATGTCGCCATCGCGACGTTCTCGGCGGGGACGCCGATGAGCACGCCGATGGTGGCTGGCTTGCTCTGGCGGGAGCGGCGAACGCCACGCGATGGGTTGAGCTGGTAGCCCATCTCGACGGCGAGTTTCTGCACGCGCTCGCGGGTGTCGGCGCTGATCGCGGGGTGGTTGGCGAGGCTGCGCGAGACGGTCGTGCGCGAGATCTTCAGCTTGTCGGCGAGTAGTTGCTGGTTGAGTGAGCGCATCTCTGGAGGCTGGGCGTGGGGACGAGCGGAAAACGCGGGGCTGCGTCCGGGGTTGAATTCGCATCGTGGGTGCACGGCGCTCGTTTTCAAGCATGAAAAAGAGTGTGCACATTTACCAAGAAAAATGACGTTTGTGCATAAATAGAGACAGGGTGAACACGGCCATATCGGCGGATTTTCATAGGTAAAATCACCGGTGATCGTCGTGGTCGCCCGCTCCATCGGCTGGTAAAATATGTGTGCACAATCCAGTTGACAATCGTGTTGAATCGCGCGTTTGCTGCGTTCGTTCGCTTCCTGCTTTGGAGCAATTTACCCCGCCCCTCGAACTCACCGATGCGCTTCCTCTTCGACCCTGCCGGACGTCGTGCCGCGGGTTTTCGACGCCAGCGTTTCGCGGTTTCCGGGTCGGGCCGGCTATAACACCTGCAAACGTCCTCAAAAAATGAATACCCCCTTCATCCCGATGCTTCGGGATCGCTTGTTACCCGCGTGTCTCGTGCTCGGGTTGGCGGCGGCCCCGATCGGCCGCGCCCAAACCGCCCCCGCCGCCTCCGCCACCGATGCCGCCGACGAGACCGTGGTGCTGTCGCCCTTCACGGTCAGCACCGACAAGGACAACGGTTACGGCGCGACCAACGCGATTTCCGGTTCGCGCGTGAACACGGCGATCAAGGACATCCC